>NZ_JAMYPW010000007.1:0-135050 GCF_040320565.1 Mesorhizobium sp. M0664 | reverse complement strand
TTGAAGCTCAGGCCCTCGCGCCTCAAGAACATCCAGACCGCGTTGTGCGAGACCTTGACCCCGCGTGCGGCCAACTCATCCTTCAAACCGTGCAGCGTCAGATGCGGTGTCTCACGTATACGCGCCTCGATGAAGGCACGGTGCGGCTCCAGCAACCTCTTGCGATGTCCACCCATCTTGCCCGGCGCGACCGAGCCAGTCACCCGATGGCGCTGCAACAACTTCACCGCCGCCGAAACCGAAATGCCGAACCGTTTGGCGGCCGACCGGCGGCTCTCGCCACCCAAAACCGCCGCTACAACACGTTCGCGAAGATCATTGGAAAGAGGTCGGGTCATCCGATGCTGGCCTCCACTCCAGCCAGCATCTTGAATCACAAAACAGATAAATCTGGAATCCCCTTTGATTCCGTCAAAGGGGGAACCGCTCTAGCGAAGATCCTTCGGCCAAATGCAGTGCGTCAGTCGGGCGCTGCCGAAGGTGAGACCGGTCCAATCGCCGTCGACGTCGAACCGAGCCAGGCCCGCGGTGGGGTATTTTTCCGCCAGCTTCTTCAGCGCCGCTTGGTCCGATCCAGCCCCGGCAAGCCCGCGCGCGAACTCCTCCAGCCCGGGATTGTGGCCAAGCACCAGCAGCGTTCCAGTCCCCGCCTTTACTTGCCGCACCTTGGCGAGGATGTCCGCCGCCGCCGCCTCGTAGAGCGCCTGGGATAATTTGGCCTGCACCTTCGCCGGCAATTCCGCCGAGACCAGCCGCCACGTGTCGCGGGTGCGCAGCGCCGGCGACACCAGCGCCAGCTCCGGCAGCCAGCCGCGCCGGGCCAGTTCGCGCCCGACCAGTGGTGCTGCCTTCAGCCCGCGCGCGGACAGCGGCCGGTCGAAGTCGATGAGGTTGGGATCGTCCCAACTCGACTTGGCGTGACGCAGGAGCAGCAGTTGCTTCATGGATTCAAAATAAGGCCGAAGCGTCGCGTGCGCCATGCACGACGCGGACGATCTCGACGCGCTGTTCGGCCAGGCGATAAAGCACGAGATAGTTGCCGATCGTCAACGCCCGCACCTCGGCAGCGATGTCGGGCCTCTTGGGACCGGATTCCGGGAATGTGCCCAATTGCACGATGCGCTCGGCAATAGCATCCAAAAAGCGGTCCGCGGCAAGCGGGTTGTCCCTTGCAATGCCAAACCAAATATCGATCAGGTCGTCTTCTGCCGCCGGGCTGTGGACAATGCGGATGTCAGCCATTCCGCCGGTTTTTGCCGGTGTTGCCCAACCGGCCGCGGGCTTTCTGTTTTATGTCCTCGATGTCGAACGGCGCAAACGGACCGCTCTCCAGCCCTTCCGTCCAGACTTTCCGCAACCGCTCCGCTTCGGCCTCGCGCAAGGGCTGGCGAAGCCGCCATTCGCGCAGTGCCTCGCGGATCACTTCGCTTGCCGAACCGTACTGCCCGCTGGCCACCGCGCGTTTGACCATGTCCAGCAGTTCCGGGGAAAGCGCTACGCTGACTTTTTCGACTGTCGCCATCAAGCCGTCTCCTCGCGAAAACGGTAGCAAAATTTGCTACCAAATTCAAGAACTGACCCTCACGGCGTGATCCGCGCCAGGTGCTCGAGATCGGTCTCTTCGCGCAGCGGGTCGGGCGCGATCACCACCGACGTGGCGTTGTCGGCATCGTCGGCGAAGCGCGAAAACACCGTGCGGCCGCCTTCCATCCGCGCCTTGCCTTCGGCGACAAGGCCCAACGCCAGCGGATAAAGTTGGTGCTCGGCCTTGAGCACGCGCGCGGCTAGCGTGTCCTCATTGTCGCCGACCATCACCGGCACGGCGGCCTGGGCGATGATCGGCCCGTCATCCATGTCGAGCGTGACGAAATGCACCGTGCAGCCATGGATGCGCATGCCCGCGCGGAGGGCCCGCGCATGCGTATCCAGCCCCTTGAAGGCAGGCAGCAGGGCAGGGTGGATATTGATCATGCGGCCCTGCCACTTCTCTACGAAGCGCGCGCCGAGGATGCGCATATAGCCGGCCAGCGCGACGATCTCGGCGCCGAACGACAAGAGGGCCGCATCGATCGCCTCGTCATGCGCTTGCTTGCTGGCATGGTCGGAGCGCGAAATCACTCTGGTGGCGATGCCGCGCGCCGCGGCGATGCCAAGGCCGGCGGCATTGGCGCGGTCGGAGATGACGCCGACGATCTCGGCCGGATAGGCCGGGTTGCTCGCCGCCGCAACCAGCGCCGTCATGTTGGAGCCGCGCCCCGAGATCAGTACGACCGTCCGTTTCCTGGTCATAGGCCAATCGAGCCCCGATAGATGACGCCGGCATCGCGGCGCGGCACGATCTGGCCGATCGGCGTCACCGTCTCGCCGGCCTCCTGCAGAACGGCAGCGACCTGCGCCGCCTGGCCGGAGGCGACGACCAGGATCATGCCGATGCCGCAATTGAAGGTGCGCATCATCTCTTCCGGCGCGACGCCGCCGGTCTTGGCCAGCCATGAGAACACCGGCGGCACCTCGATGGCGCCGAGATCGAGCTCGGCCGAAAAATCCTTGGGCAGAACGCGCGGAATGTTTTCGGGAAAGCCGCCGCCGGTGATATGGGCCAGTGCCTTGATGCCGTGGGTATTGCGGATCGCCTTGAGGATCGACTTGACGTAGATGCGGGTCGGTTCGAGCAGCGCCTCGGCCAGCGTCGCTTCGTCATTGAACGGCGCCGGATCGTTCCAGCCAAGGCCGCTTACGGCGACGATGCGGCGGACCAGCGAAAAGCCGTTCGAATGCAGGCCCGACGAGGCGAGGCCGAGCAGTACGTCGCCCTCGACGATGTCGTCGGTCGGCAGCAGCTGGCCGCGTTCGGCGGCACCGACGGCAAAGCCGGCAAGGTCGTAATCCTTTTCGTGATACATGCCGGGCATTTCCGCCGTCTCGCCGCCGATCAGCGCGCAGCCGGCCTGCCGGCAGCCGGCAGCGATACCGCCGACGATCGAGGCACCCTGGTCGGGATCGAGCTTGCCGGTGGCGAAATAGTCGAGGAAGAACAGCGGCTCGGCGCCTTGCACGACGATGTCGTTGACGCACATGGCGACGAGGTCGATGCCGATCGTGTCGTGCTTGCCGGCGTCGATGGCGATCTTCAGCTTGGTGCCGACGCCGTCATTGGCGGCGACCAGCACCGGATCGGTGAAGCCGGCGGCCTTGAGGTCGAACAAACCGCCGAAGCCGCCGATCTCGCCATCGGCGCCCGGCCGGCGGGTTGCGCGTACCAGCGGCTTGATCTTCTCGACCATGAGATTGCCGGCGTCGATGTCGACGCCCGCTTCGGCATAGGTGAGCCCGTTCTTGCGCTTGCTCATTTCCGGCGCCTGCTCATCTGTTGCGCTTGCCTGTCGCTGTTTTCACTCGCGTGCGGGCTCTTCGCATGAACGGTTTTGCCCCGCAAGGCAAGCGCGCGATTAATGGTGTTTTCAGTTGGATGCCGCGGGAACCGGGCGCGATACACTCCAACAATAAAAAGAAATCCCTGCCAGAATTGCGGCGAGGCCTCCGACGGTGGCAAGAGACCTGATCTCACCGTTGAAGGGCAGGGTCCCATACGAGAAGCCGGCGGCGATCAACGCCGCCGCGGCAGCCCACAGACCTGGATTTGCAACGACTGATCTTGAGAAAACGAACGCGACGACAGCGGCGGTCAGCCAGAGGGGCCAAGAGACGACCACGCCCACGGCCAGCTCAAGAGCGAAGGCCCACAGGAGATCTTGCGTCGCCACGTTGCGGTGCGGGGCTCCGAAAAATGCGAAGACCAAAAGACTTTCTGTCAGTCCGGCCAGATAACAAAGCGTTACTCGCCAAGCGATTGTGATTCTCTGCGCCATCGTCATTCAGCAGTGGGGAAATAGGCTGTCGCTTCACGGGCTCTTCGCATGGGCAACAGCGTCTTGCAAGGACGGCAGCGGAATACCGGGCACTTACGTCTCTTCCAGGAAAGGCACCGCCGTTTCGTCCGTCCAGAGGCGACCGCCCTTGGGGAGGGTCTGCTGCTGTCCCATAAATCGTTCATCGTGCCCGCGTCCTCCCGGTGACTGGAAGAAGGCATATTGAACATGTCTTGGGTTCCAACGCGCCCCGGCTGGATGTCCCTCATGAACGTGCCGCCAGATCGAACCCCAACTGGGTTCCCAGATATCAATGAACTTGAGAAATAGGCCGAGCAAAACCTTTGTATTCACCGGTTCGGCTCCAGCTATGTAGCTAAACTCCAGCGAAGCATTGTTCTGGCTGTCTTCCGACAGATATTTGGACCAGGAACTGCAATGGACTGATGTGGACGCCTCTATATTTGCCTGGCGCTGGTTCCACAGCGACACATTGTATCCCAGTTCAGGAACGGGCTGTCTCGGAGGCATGTCCGTCTTGTTCCGGCCCTTTAACAGCCAGCGATGGAGAACCTCGCACGACGAGGTGTTGACCGGCTTGGAGGCGATTGCTTTTTTGAGCGATCTGCCGCGCGGGGCCCACCTCGCGAACCTGTCGTCGGCTTCGTCCAAGGCCCGGAAATGCGCCTGCAGCTGCGGGACCAGCTCTTCGGCGTCCTTTCTCCTCGCCCCCAGTAGACATAGATGTTGATCGACATGGCGTCCCCTCGAATACGGGAGACGTACCAGCTTTCTTGACTGGCGTCGCCAAAGGAGAGCGCGCGCGCTTCGGGCTCGCTTCCATTTGGTTAGTTCAATGCTGGCTAATCTTCACGCCCCCTCTGCGTTGATCGCAAATTGCGCGGCGAAAGCCCGGATATAGGCCGGCCGTGCTTCCCCGCGCGCTACATAGGCAGCCAAGTTTTGATATTCGTCCAAAATGCCTGACATTCTTAGTCGCAGCAGCACCGACACCATCAACAAATCGCCCGCGCTGAACGCATCATCGAGCCAGTCGGCGACACCCAAGTGAGCCGAGAGTTTGTCCAGCCGAGCGCGAACACGGTCCTTTACCAACGGCAAGCGCTCCTCGCTCCAAGGCTTGTCACGTTCGAATATTCTTGCCGTCGTTAATTCGAGGATCGGTGGTTCGACGGTGTTAAGTGCGGCAAACATCCACGTGATCGCGCGCGCGCGGGCATTGCGATCCTTCGGCAGCAATCCCGCATGCTGCTCAGCAAGATGAAAGACGATCGAGCCGGTCTCGAACAGCGAGAGAGAACCTTCCTCATAGGTGGGGATCTGGCCGAAGGGATGGATCGCCAGATGTTCAGGCGCCTTCATCTCTGCGAAGGAAACAAGACGAACCTCATACGGCTGCCCCACTTCTTCGAGCGCCCAGCGAACGCGCGTATCACGCGCCAGTCCCTTGCCGCCATCGGGCGATCGTTCAAATGCTGTGATAGTGATTGTCATCGCGTCCGTTTCCTTGCCTGGGCAAATTTCCTTGGCTTCCTATCGTGAGACGAATGAGCCTCCCCGAAATCGACATCTGTCTTGACCTATTTCATTGCTGGCGCCCTCGTGGGGAGATTGGCAGCTTCTGTGTCGCTTCTCACTTGCCGTAACCCTCCATCTCCATCATGTATCGGCAAACAAGAGCGACGGGATATGCGTTTGACCATCCCCAACATGATCACGATCATGCGCTTCGTGCTGGTGCCGGCGGTGGTGCTGGCCATGCTGCAGGACCGCTGGGACTGGGCCTTTGCGGGCTTCCTCATTGCCGGCATTTCCGACGGCGTCGACGGCTTCATCGCCCGCCATTTCAATCAGTTTTCCAGGCTCGGCGCCTATCTCGATCCGATGGCCGACAAGCTGCTGCTGGTCTCGGTTTTCGTGGTCCTGGGCTTCAGCGGCGAACTGCCGCTGTGGCTGGTCGTTACCATGGTGTCGCGCGACGCACTGATCGTCTGCGCCGTGCTTTTATCCACCGTCATGGCGCATCCGGTCGAGATGAAGCCGCTCCTGGTGTCGAAGGCCAACACCGCGATCCAGATCGTGCTGGCGGCAGTGGTGTTGGGCGAACTCGCCTTCGATATCCGTCTCGATCCGCTGAGGCCGGCCCTCATATTGCTGTCCGGGGTCTTGACCGTGGCTTCGGCCGCGGCCTATCTCGTGGCTTGGCTGAGGCATATGAGCGGCTATGGCGAAGGCTCCACACCCGGCACCTGACGAACGGTCCATCGACGCTGAAGCTGAGGCTGCGGCAGCGGAAGCTGCGGCATCGGCGTCGTTTCGCCGCCAGATCCGCTTCTGGCTGGTCAGCGCCATCATCCTCGCCGTCTTCCTCTATGTCTTCAGCGGCATCCTTCTGCCGTTCGTCGCCGGCATGGTGCTCGCCTATTTCCTCGACCCTGTCGCCGACCGGCTGGAGCGGCTTGGCCTGTCCAGGCTGATGGCGACGGTGGTCATCCTCATCGCCTTTATCGTCGTCCTGGTACTGGCCTTCGTCATCCTGGTTCCGGTGCTCGCCTCGCAGATGGCTGATTTCGCCAGCAAGCTGCCGGACTATCTGACCCGGCTGCAGAGCCTGATCACCAGCTTCGACCCGAAATGGCTGGAAGAAAAATTCGGCGTCGACGCCAACGGCCTGCGCGAAGGCCTGAACTCGCTGCTGACCTCCGGCTTCGGCCTCCTGACCACCGTCTTCACCTCGATCTGGAGCTCCGGCGTGGCGCTGGTCTCGGTCGTCAGCCTGTTCGTGGTGACGCCGGTCGTCGCCTTCTACATGCTGCTCGACTGGGACCGCATGGTGGCAATCGTCGACAGCTGGGTGCCGCGCGATTACGTCAAGACCGTCAGGACGATCGCCAGGGACATCAACACGGCGACCGCCGGCTTCGTGCGCGGCCAGGGCACGCTGTGCCTGGTGCTGGGCGCCATGTATGCCACCGGCCTGACGTTGACGGGCCTGAATTTCGGCATCCTCATCGGCCTGTTTGCCGGGCTGATCTCCTTCATCCCCTATGTCGGCTCGCTGACCGGCCTGGTGCTGGCCGTCGGCGTCGCCTTCGTCCAGTTCTGGCCGGACTGGACCATGATCGCGGCGGTCGCCGGCGTGTTCTTCGTCGGCCAGTTCATCGAGGGCAACATCCTGCAGCCCAGGCTGGTCGGCAAAAGCGTTGGCCTGCATCCGGTATGGCTGATGTTTGCGCTGTTTGCCTTCGGCGCGCTGTTCGGCTTCGTCGGCCTGCTGATTGCCGTGCCGGCTTCCGCCGCCGTTGCCGTTCTGGTGCGTTTCGCCATCGCCCGCTATCTCGAATCGCCGCTCTACAAGGGCCATGCCGACGAGCCGGTGCCGCCGCTGCAGGTGCGGCGCCGCGGGGGCGCGCGCGGTTGAGCCAGATGCCGGACAAGATCGATCCGCCGCGTCAATTGCCGCTCGATCTAGGCCACGGCACCGGCTATTCGCGTGACGAGCTCGTCGTCTCCAGCACCAACAGCCAGGCGGCGGCGCTTGTCGACCGCTGGCCGGACTGGCCGTCGCCGGTCGTTGTGCTGGCCGGGCCGGCCGGCTCGGGGAAAACCCATCTGGCCTCGATTTGGCGGACCCGCGCCGACGCCGTGAAAGTGGCGGCCGGCCGCATCGGCGACTGCATCGAAAACCTCGGCCCGCATCCGGCCCTGATCGACGATATCGATGCCGAACCGATCGATGAGCACGGCCTCTTCCACCTGATCAACGCGGTGCGCGGCGCCGGCTCGAGCTTGCTGTTGACGGCGCGGCGCTTCCCGTCCGCCTGGGGCGTCAGGCTGCCCGACCTGGCGTCGCGGCTGAAGGCGGCGGCGACCGTCGAGATCCACGAACCCGACGATCTTCTGCTGGCCGGCGTCATCACAAAGCTGTTCGCCGACCGCCAGGTCGAGGTCGAGCCGCATGTCGTGCAATATCTGGTGCGCCGCATCGAGCGCTCGCTGGCCACTGCCATGCGCGTGGTCGAACGGCTCGACCGCACCGCGCTCGAGCGCAAGACGCCGATCACCCGCGCCCTGGCAGCCGAGACGGTCAGCGCCATGGACGAAGGGCAGGGCGAGTTCGAGATATAGCGGGATGATCTCGTTTGGCGGGTGTGCTAATCAAGTCGATCTTTTTGACAGTAGGTATTGGAATGAGCCCGATCGTCAGACGAATCGCACTGATATGGCTTGTCTCATCGCTGTTCTGGTCGGCGATCGTGGTGAAAGAGATGTTCGATTACGCGGACTTGATGCTCAGGGCTTACAGCGAGGAGCCTGCTCATATCACCTGGCTCAGGCAAGCCTTTTCGGAGTTTTGGCCAGCTATTCCCTGGGGCTCGGCCGTGATCCTGGTCGTGGAAGTCGGAGGCGCATTACTGCTGATTTCAGGAATTCGACTGATCCGGCACATCAGGCAAAAAGCCTCGGCGTGAACATCAGGGAGCTCACTTCCGTGTGTGTCCCATTTCGAGAAAAAAGACTGGCACCTGTCTTGCAACAAAGAGCTTGCCGGCTAATCCCGGTCCTGATTGCGTATCAAATCAGGTAGTAGGCTCGCCGGGAGATGGGTGGTTGGGGTTCTCGCCCGGCGAGCTTGCCTTTGGCAGCATCGAATCGATAGCGCCATTGCGCGGCTGGCCTCAGCTCTCTCCGCCTGCAACCACCGCTCGTTCCGTGCCAAAGCGCTTGCGATAGTCGCCGGGCACCAGGCCGGTTATCCTGGCGAATACCTTGCGGAACGAGCCGGGATCGTCATAGCCGACCTCCCAGGCGATCTGGTCGATCGCTCGCATCGTGGTTTCCAGCATCTCGCGCGCCTTGCCGACCCGCAGGTGCTGACAATATTCGGTCGGCTTGAGGCCGGTGGCGCTGCGGAAGCGCCGCAGAAAAGTCCGCTCCTCCAGCCCGGCGTGATCGGCCATGGCGCCAAGCGTCACATCGCGCGCGCCGTTCGCCTGCAGCCAGTGCTGCACCTTGAGGATCGCTTCGTCGCCGTGGGTCAGCCGCGGCGCAAACGGACTGTAAAAACGTTGCTCGCGGCCCGGCGGGTCGACCAGCATGAAACGCGCCGTGTCCATCATGACGGTCGGCCCGAGCACCCTGTCCACGAGCTTGAGGCCGAGGTCGGTCCAGGCCATGTAGCCGCCGGCGGTGATGATATCGCCATCGTCGATGACCAGCCTGTCGGCGTCGAGCAGGATGTCGGGAAAGCGTAGCGCCAGCGCGTCGCGATAAGCCCAGTGCGTCGTCGCCGCACGGCCGGACAACAGGCCGGTTTCGGCAAGCACGAAAGCGCCGGCACAGACCGAACCGAGCGTCGCGCCTGCCGTGTGGCGATCCCTGAGCCAGCCGGCATAGGGCGCGGCTGCTTCCCGAGCGATCGGATCTCCCAAGGTCGGCGGGAGGATAACCATGGCTGGTTCATTGTCGGCGCCGGGGTCGCTGTCGAAGGTGTGGACTACGGTGTGGCCCGCGTCCTCCAATTGCCAATGGCTGACGCGAAGCCTCGCCGCCTCCGGCGACAGCTCGACAGCCAGCCGGTTTGCCAGCATGAAAAGATCGGTCAGGCCGAGCACGGCCGCTTCCTGCACGCCGGGATACAAGACAAGGCCGATTTCGATCAGATCACGCGCCGCCGTCATTTGTCAGTTTTGCCACGTTGAATGTCCGTTTTGCCAATGCTCACCCTGGCCGCACTGTTATAATTTGTCCAGCTGAAGGGGCTAGAAGCTTCCCTGTTACCCCCTAACTTTTCCATCAAGGAGTAGGACGATGAGCACATTCACCACCCATGACGGCACCGAGATTTTCTACAAGGATTGGGGCAAGGGCCAGCCGATCGTGTTCCATCACGGCTGGCCGCTGAGCGGCGACGATTGGGACAACCAGATGCTGTTCTTCCTCGAAAAGGGCTACCGCGTCATCGCCCATGACCGCCGCGGCCACGGCCGCTCGTCGCAGACCGCGACCGGCAACGACATGGACACCTACGCTGCCGACGTCGCGGCGCTGGCGGCGCATCTCGATCTCAGGGATGCGATCCACATCGGCCACTCGACCGGCGGCGGCGAGGTGGCGCGTTACGTCGCGCTTTATGGCAGCGGAGGCCGTGTTGCCAAGGCGGTGCTGATCGGCGCGGTGCCGCCGATCATGGTCAAGACCGATAGCAATCCGGGCGGCCTGCCGATCGAGGTCTTCGACGGCTTTCGCGCCGCTCTGGCCGCTAACCGCGCCCAGTTCTACAGGGATGTGCCGGCCGGCCCGTTTTACGGTTTTAACCGCGAGGGCGCCAAGGTCTCGCCAGGCGCTATCGACAATTGGTGGCGCCAAGGCATGATGGGTGGGGCCAAGGCCCATTACGACTGCATCAAGACCTTTTCCGAGACCGACTTCACCGACGACCTCAAGCAGATCGACGTGCCCGTCCTGATCATGCACGGCGACGACGACCAGATCGTGCCTATCGCCGACTCCGCGCTGCTTGCGGCCAAGCTGGTGAAGCACGGCACGCTCAAGGTCTACAAGGGCCTGCCGCACGGCATGTGCACCACCCATCCGGAGATCATCAATCCGGATCTGCTGGCCTTCATCCAGGGCTGACGGCTTGCATGTCGGACGGGCAGCGCGGGCTCGTGCTGTCCGTCCGTCGCTTAAACATGACCGGCGACGGCAGACACACTCGAGCGCGATCCGCTTGCGCTGCCGACGAGATTCGCTTGATGAATGGTCGGAGTGGAGAGATTCGAACTCCCGACCCTCTGGTCCCAAACCAGATGCGCTACCAGGCTGCGCTACACTCCGAACGGTCTGTTGCCTAGTGATTTCAGCCCGCCAAAGCAAGCGTAAAAAGCCATCGGCCTTGCTGCCGGCGGCATTGCGCAGTAATGACGGGCTAGTGCATGGCCAGAGAACAGTAATCTGGTCTCGGGGTCGTGTGCTTGCAACAAGCAATGAGGTGGTCATGTCAGCCCGCATTTTCAGCCCAGCCAAAACCGCGATGCAGTCCGGCAAGGCCAAGACCGGCTATTGGGTGCTGGAATTCGATCCGGAGCAGCGCAAGAAGATCGATCCGCTGATGGGCTACACCACGTCCGGCGACATGCGAAGCCAGATCAGGCTGACCTTCGACACAAGAGAAGAGGCGGTCGCCTATGCCGAGAAGGAAGGGCTGGCTTTCCGCGTTGAGGAGCCGAAGGAAATCAAGCGCCGCCAGATTTCCTATGCGGAGAATTTCCGCTATGACCGCAGGACGCCCTGGACGCATTGATCCCATACCGGCCCTGCCGGCACAATCCGCCGGTCATGCGGCCGGCCAGCGGTCCCGTAGCTCAGCTGGATAGAGCACCGGCCTTCTAAGCCGATGGTCACAGGTTCGAATCCTGTCGGGATCGCCAATATTTTCAGGGTCCATTCCGGACAGGTTCACTCGCCAGTCGCACAGGATTTCCAACACATGACAGCGATGGGCGCGGCGGCACTGCTGATCCTGGTCCTGACCTATGCCGGCGTCGCCATCGGCAGGATACCCGGGCTGCGCCTCGACCGGGCAGGGATCGCGCTGCTCGGCGGTGCGGCGATGATCGCCATCGGCGCGCTCGACATGGAGGACGCCTACCGCGCCATCAGCTTCGACACCATCACGCTTCTGCTCGGCATGATGATCGTCGTGGCGCATCTTAAAGTGTCGGGCGCCTTTCGCGCGCTCGGCGGCTTCGCCATCGAGCATGCGCATGCGCCGTTCATGCTGCTGGTGATGGTGACGCTGTTGACCGGCCTCCTGTCCGCATTCCTGGTCAACGACGCCATCTGCCTGGTCATGGCGCCGATCGTCGTCCATGTCACCCGCGTTATCAACCGCAACCCGGTTCCCTATCTGATCGCCACCGCCACCGCCTCGAATTGCGGCAGCGTCGCCACCATCACCGGCAACCCGCAGAACATGGTCATCGGCGCGCTGTCGGGGATTTCCTATCCGGCCTTCTCTGCGGCGCTGGCGCCGGTCGCGGCGTTCGGCCTCATCGCCGTCATCGTCATCATCCGCATCGTCTACCGCGCCGAATTTTCGCGCAAGGCCGAGCTCAGCCCCGAAGTCTACCGCGGCCGCATGCTGCCGGGGCAGGTGGTGAAGGCGGTGGTCGTCTGTGTCGGTTTGGCGATCGCCTTCTTCGCCGGCGTTCCAGTCGCCAAGGCAGCGCTGATCGGCGGTGCCATTCTTCTTTTGACCCGCGCCATCAAACCTGAGCGCATCTATCGCGAGATCGATGGGCCGCTGCTGTTCATGTTCGCCGGGCTGTTCATCGTCGTCGCCGGGGCGGAGAAGACGCTGCTGACGCCCGACATCGTCGCCTCGGCAAAGGACCTCGGACTGAATGATGTCTGGCGGCTGTCCGGCTTCACCGCGGTGCTGTCCAACATCATGAGCAATGTCCCGGCCGTGCTGGCGCTGAAGCCGTTCGTGCCCGGACTGGAAAACCCCGAGCGGGCCTGGCTGGTCGTCGCCATGAGCTCGACGCTGGCCGGCAATTTCACGCTGCTCGGCTCGGTCGCCAATCTGATCGTTGCCGAGCACGCGCGAATCTCCGGCAAACCGCTGGGCTTCATCGCCTTCTTCAAGGTCGGCCTGCCGTTGACGCTGGTCACGCTGCTTGTAGGGACGGCATGGCTGGCAGCCTAAAAGCGCGTCGCACTAGACCGGCCTCGTGCGGCGCGCTTCAGGCTCTTTTTTATGCATGTCGTTATCGCAAAACCGCTGCACGCTTTTGCGCGACATGCATCAGCCAGTCAGGGCGATGTCACCGTCAGATGGCCTTTCATGTTGGGATGGAAGCGGCAGAAATAATCGACCGATTCCGCCTTCTTCACCGTCAGGCTCGCCGCCTTCTTCGGCGGGATCATCACTTCCCAGGCGCCGTTGACGGTTGCCGTGTGGGCGAACACGTCCTTGTTCACCCACCTGATCGTGTCGCCGACCTTCGCCTCGATCTTTGCCGGCGAAAACACAAGCTTCTCGATCGTCACCTCGATGGTGTCGGCCTTGGCCGGCTGGGCACCCATGGCCAATGCCAGCGCAACCCACAGATGCCGCCCCGACGCCATTGGCTCGATCCTCACTTCAGCATGCCGGCGACGTGTTCGGCGTGCTGTTCGTGGCCCTGGAATATTTTCAGACCGGTTTCCAGCAGGCTCTTCAGCTCGGCATTGCTGGCCGACGGGATCAGCAGAGTTTCGAGCGCGCCATTGACCTGCTTGTGGTAGGCCACCTCGTTGGCGACATAGGCCTTGTCGAACGCCGCGCCCTTGAGCTTGGCAAGCTTGGCTCGTTCCTCGGCCGCCGCCTTGGTCAGCGCCTTGCTGGTCGGATTGTCCTCAGGCGTGACCTTGAGCTTCTTGACCAGGTCGAGAGCCTGTTTGTTGACCGCCTCGTGATCTCGCACCATGTCCTTGGCGAAATCCACGACCTCCTTGTTCTTCGATTTCTTCAGCGCCTGCTTGGCCGCCTCGACGTCAAGCACGCCTGCTGTGTAGGCGATATGTGCGATCTGCGGATCGGTCGGTTTGTCGGCAGCTTGCGACAAGGGCGCTGCGCTAAGCAGGAAAAATGCGGCCAGTGCCGTGGTCGATCGAATAAACATGATGCTCTCCTTCGCCCCGACGCGGAACTGCATCGGGCTTCGTTTTCAGTGATGCTCATTGGATGCAGGTCGCCGCCAAACGTTCCCGCGAAAATCGGCGCGACCTATCCGGAAAGACCAAGCCGCTGCATCACGGCATTGGTCAGCCGTTCGCAGCGCCGGCCCGCGAAGGGAAAGGCGTCGAGCAGCACCGGGCCGATCTGGTCGTCCAGCGCCTTGCGCACCAGCGCGCGGGCGCGGTGCAGCCGGGTCTTAATGGTTTCTGGTCGCACGCCAAGCAGTTCGGCGGTTTCTTCGATGCTCAATCCCTCGATGACGCGCGCCACGAACACCATCCGGTAGACATCGGGAAGACTGTCGGTTGCCCGTTCGACAAGCTCAAGGATCTGCCGTTGCGCCATCGTCCGCTCCGGATCGTCGCTCGGGTTGAGGGGAAACCGGATGATTTCGGCTTGCGGGTTTTCAGGCATCGCTACCATTCGCCGCCTTTTGCGCAAGCGGCCGAGCGCTTCGTTGATGACGATACGCGATAGCCACGTGGCGAGCGAGGCATCGCCGCGAAAGGCCTCGAGATGGGCAAAGGCGCTGACATAGGCCTCCTGGACGATGTCCTCGGCCTCGCTGTCGTTACGCACGACTCCTCGGGCGATGCGGTAGAGCCTTTGGTTGTGCGTCTTGATGATGGTGCGGAATGCATCGCTATCACGTGCCAGCGCGCGGCCGACAAGCTGCATGTCGCCGGAAGCGGCGGGCGTTGCCGTCAACGCAGCAGGCATGGCCGATCTCCTGATAGGCTTCTCATCGGACATTGGATGAATCGGCCGACAAAAGGTTCCCGACCGATCCGCCGGCCGGCCTCGATCCGTTTCAAGCGCCGGCAGAGGCTATTCTAACGCCTCCACCACACCGGCGTCTCTATTTTGTAGACGCCGTGTCATCGGCTGATCGGTCGCCATGACATCACTCAGGATCGCAATTTTTCCAAGCTGTTACGCCGATTTCCTGACTCAGCCTGGAAAGGTGCTTGGCTCAGGCCTGTGCGGCCGCCGCCAGCCCGCGCGCCAGGTCGGCCTTCAAATCCTCGACATCCTCGAGCCCGATCTGCAAGCGCACCAGCGGCCCGTCATACGGGCCCTTGGCGATTGTGCGGTCGCCAAGGAATACCGGCACGGCAAGGCTCTCATAGCCGCCCCAGGAATAGCCGAGGCCGAAAAACTTCAACGCGTCGAGGAAGGCGTGCTGCTGCTTCTGTCCGCCGCCCGCGAGAACGATCGAGAAGATGCCGCTCGATCCGCAAAAATCGCGCTTCCACATGGCGTGGTCGGGATGACTGGGCAGCCCGGGATGCAGCACCTGCGCTACGCCCGGCTGACCCTCGAGCCAGCCGGCGAGGGCAAGCGCGCTCTTTTGATGATGCTCCAGCCGCACACCCATCGTGCGCAGGCCGCGCAGCACCTGGTAGACGTCGTCAGGCCCGGCGCAGCAGCCCATCGTGTTGAACGTCTCGAAAAGCTGCTTCCAGCAGTCCGCATTGGCCGACACGGTGCCGAGCAGCACGTCGGAATGGCCGGCCGGGTATTTCGTCGCCGCGTGGATCGAGATGTCGACGCCATGGTCGAGCGGGCGAAAGTAGAGCGGCGTCGCCCAGGTGTTGTCCATCATGACGATGGCGCCGGCGGCATGCGCTGCCTTGGCGATGGCCGGTATGTCCTGCACCTCGAAGGTGTTGGAGGCCGGCGATTCGGTGAACACCACCTTGGTGTTGGGCTTGATCAGCGCCGCGATGCCGGCGCCGATGCGCGGTTCGTAATACTCGACCTCGATGCCCAGCCGCTTCAGCATCGTGTCGGCGAAATTGCGGGTCGGATGATAGACGGAATCGACGATCAGCAGATGATCGCCGGCCGACAGGAAGGCAAGCAGCGGCAGCACCACGGCCGCCAGGCCGGACGGCACCGCGACCGTGCCGGCGGAGCCTTCCAGCGCATCGATGGCGCTGGTCAGCGCATCGGTGGTCGGGGTGCCGCGCGTGCCGTAGGTGTATTTCTGGCTCCGCGCCGCCATTGTCGCCGCATTGGGATAGAGCACGGTCGAGGCATGCACCACCGGCGGATTGACGAAGCCGAAATAGTCATGCGGGTTGTTGCCGGAATGGGCGAGCCGTGTGTTGACGCCCATCTCGCTGTCGTCTTTTGCCATTGCTTTTCGTCCCATGGGTTGGTCGTTAGCCATAGTGCGGCGGCATTGGCCGCGCAACCGCACCGCACTCGCCAGGCCAAGGTCTTGAATATGCCAATTCAGCAACGAGCCGTGGACCTGCGGGAAGGCTGCCAAGTGCGCTTGGCAACTCACGGTCGGACTTTGCCGGCTTTATTGGCGCGCTGGCCGATTTGCGAGCGCGTTTGTCTGCAATTTCAGGCATTTCAGGCAGTTGGTTTTCAAAGTCTTTCGGATTTGGTCATTTCCCTTGACCTCACAGGAATAATCGCCTTCGATGTTGTTCGTGAATGGGAGGCAGCGCGTCGGTTACGATGCGGGATTCCGGTAATGGGCCGGGATACATAGCTGCGTTCACACGGGAAAAAGTCAGGTTCGCCTGGAAAAAACAGAAAAGGGTCTGTGGGTCATGAAACACATTGCAATCGGCGTTTTGGGCGCCGCCGCGTTTGGATTCGCGGCTTCGGCGGCTTCGGCGGCCACGCTCGACGATGTCAAAGCGAAGGGCTTCATCCAATGCGGCGTCTCGACCGGTCTGGCCGGCTTCTCGGCGCCGGACGACAAGGGTGAGTGGCAAGGCATCGACGCGGACTTCTGTCGCGCTGTGGCAGCCGCCGTGTTCGGCGATGGCACCAAGGTGAAGTTTACGCCGCTCAGCGCCAAGGAGCGGTTTACCGCTCTGCAGTCGGGCGAGATCGACATCCTGTCGCGCAATACCACCTGGACCATCAATCGCGACACCGCACTCGGCCTGAACTTCATCGGCACGACTTATTACGACGGCCAGGGCTTCATGATCAACGCCAAGAAGCTACCGGGCGTGAACTCGGCGCTGCAGCTTTCGGGCGCGGCGGTCTGCGTGCAGAGCGGCACCACGACCGAGCTCAACCTTGCCGACTATTTCAAGTCGAACAAGATGGAGTACAATCCTGTCGTCTTCGAAAAGCTGGAAGAGGTTAACGCCGCCTATGACGCCGGCCGCTGCGACGTATACACCACCGACCAGTCGGGCCTCTATGGCATCCGCCTGACGCTCGGTGCGCCGGCCGACCACGTCGTGTTGCCCGAGATCATCTCCAAGGAACCGCTTGGGCCGGCCGTACGCCAGGGCGACGACCAATGGTACCACATCGTCAAGTGGACCTATTTCGCGTTGCTCGACGCCGAGGAACTCGGCATCACCAAGGCCAATGTCGACGAGATGAAGAACTCGGACAGTCCAGAGATCAAGCGCGTGCTCGGCCAGGAAGCCGACACCAAGATCGGCACCGATCTCGGCGTCTCTAACGACTGGGTCGTCAACATCGTCAAGGCCGTCGGCAATTACGGCGAGATGTTCGAGCGTAATGTCGGCTCGGGCAGCCCGCTGAAGATCGCGCGCGGCATCAACGCGCTGTGGACCAAGGGTGGCCTGCAGTACGCTCCGCCGATCCGCTGATCGAAAATGGATCCGGAAGGCAGATCGTCTGCCTTCCGGTCTCTCTTTCCAGGGGACTGTCGAATGGCATCGCAGGAAGTTCTTCGCGAGGAGCCAAGCCGCGGTTCCTTCATCAATGATCCTCGTGTCCGCGGAATATTCTTTCAAGCGCTGGTCCTCGTCCTGCTGGTAGCGGGGGTCTGGTGGGTTACCCACAACGTCATCGTCAATCTGACGCGCTTGCACATCGCTTCCGGCTTTGGCTTCCTCAGGGGCCGCGCCGGCTTCGACATCAGCGAAAGCGCGATCGCATATTCGTCGGATTCGACCTATTTCCGAGCCATCCTGGTTGGCTTCATCAACACCGTGATCGTTGCCGTCGTCGGCATCATCACCGCCACCATTATCGGTTTCATCGTCGGCATCGGCCGGCTTTCGCGCAACTGGCTGATCAGGAAGATCTGCACGGTCTATGTCGAGGTCTTCCGCAACATCCCGCCGCTGCTGGTCATCTTCTTCTGGTATTCCGGCGTGCTCGCCGTGCTGCCGCCGCCGCGCGAGAGCATTAATTTGCCGTTCGGCTCCTTTCTCAACCAGCGCGGCTTCTATTTTCCGCGCGCTGTCTGGGGCGAGGGCTCCTGGCTGATCCTGGTCGCCCTGCTCCTCGCCCTTGCCATGGCCTGGTTCGTCGCCCGCAAGGCGCGGCAGCGGCAGATGGCGACGGGTCAGCCGTTCCCGGTGCTCTGGACATCCATAGCGTTGATCGTCGGCCTGCCGCTGCTGGCCTACGCGCTGAGCGGCTTTCCTCTGACCTTCGAATTCCCGAAACAATCGACTTTCAACCTGGTCGGTGGCTTTCAGGTCAGACCGGAGTTCCTGTCACTCTATCTGGCGTTGTCCTGCTATACGGCCGCCTTCATCGCCGAGATCGTGCGCGCCGGCATCAGGGGCGTCAGCACGGGCCAGACCGAGGCGGCCGCGGCACTCGGGCTGCGCTCGGGATCGATCCTCAGGCTTGTCGTCGTGCCGCAGGCGATGCGCATCGTTATTCCGCCGCTGACCAGCCAGTATCTGAACTTGACCAAGAACTCTTCACTCGCCATCGCCATCGGCTATCCGGACCTGACGGCGACTGCCGGCACTGTCTTGAACCAGACCGGGCAGGCGGTTGAAGGCGTGGTGATCATGATGGCTGTCTATCTCGCGCTCAGCCTGATCACGTCGGCGATCATGAACGTCGTCAATGCCAGGATGGCGCTGGTGGAGAGGTAGAGCCATGCAGGAACACGACATGTCCTGGGTCCGGACGGAGATGGCGCTGGCCCAACCGGCGCCGTCGAGCGAGCGTGGCCTCACCGCCTGGATCCGCAAGAACCTGATTGCCACCACGGGCGACACCATTCTCACCATCGTTGGCATTGCGCTGGTCGCTGTGATCCTGCCCCAAATCATCAATTGGGCCTTCATCAACGCCCAGTGGACTGGACCGGACCGCTCGGTCTGCGCCACCGTGGCGCAAGGCGGCATCCAGCCGGATGGCTGGACCGGTGCTTGCTGGGCATTCGTCAACGCCAAGTTCGGCCAGTTCATGTTCGGCACCTATCCTATCGAGGAGCGTTGGCGGCCGATCGTGGTGGCCATCCTGTTCGTGGCACTGCTGGTGCCGTTGCTCATTCCGCGCATACCGCGCAAGGGGCTGAATGCCATTCTTCTCTTTTTTGTACTGCCGGTCGTCGCCTTCGTTCTGCTGGTCGGCGGCATGTTCGGCCTGCCGCATGTCGAGACGTCGCGTTGGGGTGGACTGCTGGTGACGCTCAGCCTGTCGTTCGTCGGCATTGCCGTGTCGCTGCCGATCGGCATCGTGCTGGCGCTTGGCCGGCGCTCGAACATGCCGATAGTCAAGCTGCTGTGCGTGATCTTCATCGAGACGGTACGCGGCATCCCGCTGATTACGGTGCTGTTCTTTGCCAGCGTGATGCTGCCGCTGTTCCTGCCGGCCGGCGTCAGCTTCGACAAGTTCCTGCGCGCGCTGATCGGCGTGTCGCTGTTTGCCGCCGCCTACATGGCCGAAGTGGTGCGCGGCGGCCTGCAGGCGATCCCCAAAGGCCAGTATGAGGGCGCCGATTCGCTCGGTCTCAGCTACTGGCAGAAGATGGGCCTGGTCGTCATGCCGCAGGCGCTGAAGCTGGTCATTCCCGGCATCGTCAACACCTTCATCGGCATGTTCAAGGACACCAGCCTGGTCATCGTCATCTCCATGTTCGACCTCCTCGGCATCGTCAAGCAGAACTTCTCCGACGCGAATTGGGCGACGCCACAGACGGCCAGATCCGGCCTGGTGTTCGCGGCGTTCATCTTCTGGCTGTTCTGCTTCGGCATGTCGCGCTATTCAATGTACACGGAACGCCGTCTCGACACCGGCCACAAACGCTAAAAAGGGGACCTTGTCATGGCCATAGAAAACGCCGTCAGCGCGGAAGAGATCAAGGTCAATGCCGCCAAGATGCACATTTCCACCACCGATGTCGCCATCGACATCATCGCCATGCACAAATGGTACGGCGAATTCCATGTGCTGAAGGACATCAATCTAAAGGTGATGCGCGGCGAGCGGATCGTCATCTGCGGCCCGTCGGGCTCCGGCAAATCGACGATGATCCGCTGCATCAACCGGCTGGAGGAACACCAGAAGGGCAAGATCATAGTCGACGGCAAGGAACTGACCAACGATCTGAAGAAGATCGACGAGGTGCGTCGCGAGGTCGGCATGGTGTTCCAGCACTTCAACCTGTTCCCGCATCTGACCATTCTGGAAAATTGCACGCTGGCGCCGATCTGGGTGCGCAAGATGCCGCGGAAACAGGCCGAGGAAATCGCCATGCATTTCCTCAAGCGCGTCAAGATCCCGGAACAGGCCAACAAATATCCCGGCCAGCTTTCCGGCGGGCAGCAACAGCGCGTGGCGATCGCCCGCTCGCTGTGCATGAACCCGCGCATCATGCTGTTCGATGAGCCGACCTCGGCTCTCGATCCGGAAATGATCAAGGAAGTGCTGGAGACGATGGTCGGGCTGGCCGAGGAAGGCATGACCATGCTCTGCGTCACCCACGAAATGGGCTTTGCGCGCAAAGTCGCCAATCGGGTGATCTTCATGGATCAGGGTCAGATCGTCGAGCAGAACACGCCGGCCGAGTTCTTCGACCACCCGCGCCATGAGCGCACGAAGCTGTTCCTGTCGCAGATCCTGCACTGATCCTTACTCCGGTTCGGGACAAGACCGGCGGATCACGCCTCTCTGTCTTGCTGGCTTCGCGCGTATTCGGCGAGCGCTGACCGTGCGCTACGCGAGAAGATAGCAAGCGTGCTTCAGGCCGTTCGAGTGGTCACGTTGCAACCTGGTAACTAGCGCCGGCACGGATCATAAGCGCGCCGGCTGCGTTCATTGCCATTGGGAGTTGTATAACGAGCCGCGTGGGCGCGTGCGGCGGCAGGTCACGGGTTCATCCTGATGCTCATCCAACCGATCGATTATTTCCTCGTCGTCTGGTTCGCGCTGGCGCTGGCTTCGACGCTTTACGTCGGCTTCGACCAATATCGCAACAATCCCGAGCCGGTGGTGATGAAATGGGGCTTCATCCTGGTCACCCTCTATATGGGTCCGCTCGGCTTGCTGCTCTACGTGCTCGCCGACAAGGAGCCCCGGCCGGGCGATCATGAACTCTTCACCCGGCCGCTCTGGAAGCAGGGCGTCGGCTCCACCATCCACTGCGTCGCCGGCGATGCCACCGGCATCATTCTTGCCGCCGCCGTCACGGCGGCGCTCGGCCTGCCGATGTGGATCGACCTGATCGTCGAATATCTCGCCGGCTTTGCCTTCGGCCTGTTCATCTTCCAGTCGCTGTTCATGAAATCGATGATGGGCGGCACCTATTGGGAAAACGTACGCAAGAGCTTCCTGCCCGAGTTCATCTCCATGAACTTCATGATGGCCGGCATGGCGCCGGTCATGAGCTTCCTGATGATGGGCCGCGACATGCGCGCGATGGAACCGACGGAGCTGCTGTTCTGGGGCGTGATGTCGATCGGCGTCATCGCCGGTTTTGCGCTTGCCTATCCGGCCAATGTCTGGCTGGTCGCCCGGGGGCTGAAGCATGGGCTGATGACGCAGCGTGCGCAGGCAGCCGGCATCGATGTCCGGGAGCAGCCTGCCACGAGGCAACATGCGCAGATACAAATGCAGCAGGCCGACGCCAGCGGCCATCGCGGGCAGCACCACGATATGGTTTCCCACAAAGGCAAAGGCGGCGGCCATCACATGGAGACGGATGCCACGACGCCGCAGGTCGCTGCCCTGGGTGCCGTCTCCCTGCTGGCGCTCGCCATCGGCATGGTCGCGCCGGCGAACTGGCTGAACCTGACGCTGTCGGCACGCGATGTCGGCGGGGTGATCATGCCGCGAGGCATGATCATGGATCGCGACACGCCAGCCGATACAATGCGCGACATGGCGGCTACCGATCCACGCCTCGTGGCCGCCTCTTATGGCCTGACGGCAAGGGGCGACCAGGAACTGCCGTTTCGGATGGAGAACGGCATCAAGGTGTTCGAGCTCAGGCCTTCAGTGGTCCGCTGGCAGATCCTGCCGGACGTCGCGGTCGACGCCTATGCCTATAACGGCCAGATTCCCGGTCCGCGAATTCATATTCGCCAGGGCGATCGGGTCAGGATCAACGTCACCAACGGCCTGCCTGAGGAAACGACGGTGCATTGGCATGGCTTGATCCTGCCGAACCAGATGGATGGGCCGGCCGAGATCACGCAGCCGCCGATCGAGCCCGGGCAATCCTATTCATACGAATTCACCGCGACCCAGCACGGAACCTATTTCTATCACCCCCATGCCAAGCCGGACCGGACCCAGGCGCTCGGCCTCTACGGTGCGCTGATCATCGATCCCGCCAATCCCGCCGACGAGGTCGCGGCCGACCATGATTACGCCATCGAGCTTCAGGAATGGCTGGTGCGGGAAGGGCTGACCTACCCGTCGATGCCGATGGATGGCGGCATGCCGAATTTCTTCACCATCAACGGCAAGGCCTATCCCTCGACCGAGACGATCCCGATGAAGGTCGGCGAGACGCTCAAGGTGCGGTTCATCGGCACCAACAACGGCTTCATCCATCCGATGCATATCCATGGCGGACCGTTCGAGGTCGTTGCCCGCGACGGCGAGACGGTCCCCGCTTCGGGTCGTTTCCTTGCCGATACGATCAACGTCGGGCCGGGTCAGCGCTACGACGTAATCTGGAAGGCGCAGCGTCCGGGCAAATGGCTGATCCATTGCCACATCCCGCATCACACCACGAACAACAATGTCGAGGAAAAGGGCGGCGGCGGGCTGATGGTCGTGATCGATGTGACATGACCGGCGTCGCCTAGGCTCGTTCCAGCCGCTGCACCGGCCCGGACGCCATGCAGTGGCTGGGGCCAAATTTTCTCTCAAGCTGAGGTGATCTGCCAGACAGCGACGCCGGCAAGGGCGAGACCGGCGCCGCCCTCGATGGCCCGGGAGATGGTTTCGAACAGCCGTGGCTGGCGCGCGAAAAACTGTACAAGCCGTTCCCGAAACAGGATCGACAACACGGCGACACAGGACAGCGTCAGCGCCACGCCGACCATCATGGTGACGGCAAACAGGGCGCCCGCCGCCGGAACCCCCCTGGACATTGCGAAAGTCATCGCGAAAAGCGTCAGCGGGCATGGGATCAGGCCTGCCGTGACGCCGACAGCCTCGCCCTCGTGCCTGTGATGATGGCTGTGGCTCAACGCGCGCCAGATCATCCAGACGCCAATGAGGCCGAGCAGCCCGCGACTGATGTGCTCCAGAAGCGGAGCGCGGCCGACGCTGCCCAATGCTATTGAGACCAGTGGCAGCGAGAGAGCCGCAATCAGAACGGCAATCGTCACATGCGTGAACGATAGCGTGATAGATACGAGCAGACCACGCGAGACCTTCGCATCCGAACCGGCAAGATAAGTCGCCAGGACGGCCTTGCTGTGCCCCGGCGTCAGCGCATGGGCAGCCCCGAACACGACGCCCATCGGCAGGAAGGCCATGAACGCCAGCCAATTGCCTCCGGCCGCAAGCAGCTTGATCTGTTCGCCGAGCGTCAGATAGATCGTGCGCTGAAATTCGACGAGCGTCTGGAACATCGGACGAGACTAGCAGAAAATCGGCGAGCGTCAGTGCATGTGGCCGTGGTCGTGCGTGTGCTCGTGAGGATGGTCGTTCTCTCCACGTTCCGTTGAAAACCGCACATTCGCCTCAGCCAGGGCCGGTATATGCTGGGATAGTTCGTCCTTCAGCGCTGCGGCGATCTTGTTGGCCGCCGACAGCGGCAGGGTTTCGTCCGCGGCAATTGCGATGTCGGCGTGCAATCTATGACCGATCCAGCGCGCCTTGGCATCGACAATGCGCGCGCCCGGAACATGCTCGGCGGCATGTCGGATTTCGTCTATCACACCGGGTTCGATTCCATCCAGCATGCGGGTCAGCACCGAGCGGGCCGATTGCCAGACGATACCGAAGATCGCAATCGTGATCAGCAGGCCGACGATCGGATCGGCCAAGGAAAAGCCAAACCAGACGCCGATGGCTCCGATGACCACGGCAAGGCTGGTAAGTCCATCTGTGCGGGCGTGGTAGCCGTCGGCAATCAGTGCCGCGCTGTTGATTTCGCGGCCGACGCGGATACGGAACACGGCAACCGCCTCGTTGCCGAGGAAGCCGACAATGCCCGCCGCAGTCAGCCAGCCCAGGTGTGTCACCGCTTGTGGATTGATCAGCCTGTCGATGGCTTGGTAGGCAGCGACTACAGCGCTGAACAGGATGATGAGCACGATGATGATGCCGGCCAGATCCTCGACCCGGCCCAAGCCATACGTGAAGATCCGCGACGGCTTGCGCCGCGCCAGAACGAACGCAATCCAGAGCGGGATCGCCGTGGTCGCGTCGCCGATGTTATGGATCGTGTCGGCCAGCAATGCCACGCTCCCCGACAACGCAACCACGACCATCTGCAATGCCGCGGTGATGGCCAGGATCACGAACGACCATTTGATTGCCCAGATGCCCCGGTCGGTGGTGGCAATTGTCGCGTCGATGACGCCATGGCTGTGACCGTGCGGACCGTGATCGCCGTGATGATGTGCGGCGTGCGAGCCGAACCCGAGCCAGTCCAGAATGCGGACTACGATGGCATTCATAGATATTTCGCCAGCTGCTTGAGTTCCGCCAGCGAGTTGCCGCCGGTTTCCACGCTGTCCGTCAGGCAATGCTCGATGTGATCGTTGATCAGCTCGCGCTTGGCGCTGCTGATGGCCCTTTCGACGGCATGAAGCTGCTGCGCCAGGTCAACGCAAGGGCGATGCGCCTCGATCATCGCCAGCACCGCCGCAAGGTGGCCTTGCGCGCGCTTCAGGCGCTTTATGATGGAAGGATGCGAGGCGTGGAGGTGATCTGACATGCTTGAGCATATCCTCCCGGGGAGGATACGCGTCAAGCTCAGCTGTGCAACGTTCGGAGGGGCTTCACCTTGAGCATTGCTTGTTCTATGCCTTTCCCATGAAGAAGCTTGCCCGTTTTCTTGGCCTGCTGGTCGTTGCAGCAGTCCTTGCGGTGGCGCTGGGCACGCTGCTGCCGCGCCCGCTCTGGCCGGCGGCCGTTGCCGATCCGATCGGCACAAGCCACCGTATCCTGGTGCTGCAAAATCCGATCCACACCGACATCGCCATCCCGGTCGACGACGATGTGCGCCGGCGCTTCCATTTCCTGGTCGATGCCGGCATTCCAGCAGACGTGGCGGAGGTCCGCTACATAGTCTTCGGCTGGGGCGGCCGCGCCTTCTATCTCGAGACGCCGACCTGGTCGGAACTGAAGGCAGTGCCGGTGATGAAGGCGCTGACCGTCGATGCCTCGGTGATGCATGTCGACATTTCAGGCGAAATCGCCGAGCCGCATCCCGACGTCACCGGCTTCGACATCGGCGAGGAGCGGTTTACGGCGCTGCTCGATTACATTGCGGGAAGCTTCCGGCAGGGACCGAGCGGGGCCATGCCGATCGAGAATGCGGCGTATTCCCGTTTCGATCGTTTCTTCGAAGGCAATGGCCGTTTCAACGCGCTGGTCGGCTGCAACACCTGGGCGGCGGCGGCACTGCGCATCGCCGGGCTGCGCACCGGCTGGTGGAACCCGCTGCCGGCATCGCTCGGCCTGTCGATGCGGCTTTACAATTGACCGGGCGACTTAGGACCGCCGAACGTCCTACGCCCGCCAGCCGTAGAGCCAGTCGAGATCGGCGGCGAGTTTTTCGGGCGAGCGCATCGCCAGGAACAGGTTGCGGGCCATCGCCACCGGCCCGGCCGCATGCCAGGCGAGGCGATTGACGGCGCCGCGGCGGGCGACCTGGGCGACGCGCGGCCGCCGCGCCTGTTCCCAGGCGGCAAGCGCCCCCTCAAGATCGGCTGTGGAGGCCGCAATGAAGCCGGCAAGGGTTACCGCGTCTTCGATCGCCATCGCCGCGCCCTGTGCGGCAAACGGCGTCATCGCGTGCGCCGCATCGCCGGTCAGCGCGATGCCTTCCGGCGTCGTCCACCGCCGCTGCTCGACTATGTGGATCGGCCATGCCGTCCACGGCGCGGCCTCGTTCGCCAGGCGGACCAGCGCCGGCGCGGCGCCACGCATGGCGCTGGCGAGGCTGGCGGGGTCGGCATGCCCTGACCAGCCCTCGGCGATGCGCTTGCCCTTGGTGAAGGCCGCGAGGTTGAAGACAGTGCCACGGCTGACCGGATAGGCGACCATATGGAAGCCTGGATGGAGGAATGCGGTAACGCAATCGGGCGCACCGATCGCCCTGAAGGCTTGTCCGGCAAGGCTGTCCGCGGCCACCGTGGCGCGCCAGGCAAGCTCGCCCGAGAATCGGCTTCTGCCGAATTCGGCCGCCTTGCGGGCCAGTTTTTCTCGCACCGACGACCAGACGCCATCGGCTCCGACCAGCAACGATGCTTCGGTTTCGATGGTCGTGCCGGCAATCTCGACTGTTGCGGTGATGCCATTCGGTCCGGTTGCGACGCCGCCGACGCGGGCACCGGTGACAAGCTCGATCTCGGGCCGCTCGGCTATCCGCTGCATCAGCGCTGACTGCAGATCCGCGCGGTGGGCAACGAGATAGGGCGCTCCCCAGCGCGTTTCGGCCGCCTGGCCAAGCGGTACGCGCGCCAGCTTGCGCAGCGTGGCGGCATCCTTGAGCACGACCGCCTCCGGGCGCACCGACGTCGGCAGCAGCCGATCGAGTACGCCGAGCTGCCGTAGGATGCGCGTCGCGTTGGGCGAAAGCTGGATACCGGCGCCGGCAGCCTCGAGGTGCTGCGCCTGTTCGAACAGTTTTACCCGATAGCCGCGCTCGGCGAAGGCCAGTGCCGCGGTCAGCCCGGCGACGCCCGCCCCGGCGATGACCACCTGCCGGGACTGCGTTTCCTGCATCAGGCTTGTCGCGGAAGAATCAGGCGGCCTGGTCGATATAGAGGCAGCCCGGCGGCTGCGTTTCCAATGCCTTCAGTTTCGGCGAATAGCGATAGAGCGTCGAGCAATAGGGGCAGACCTTTTCATTGTCGTCGCCCATGTCGAGAAATACATGCGGATGGTCGAAAGGCGGATTGGCGCCGGTGCACATGAATTCCTTGACGCCGATGTCGATTGCCGGATAGCCCGCATCGTTCTGGAAATGGGGAATGGAACCGCCTGCCATCGTCGTCTCCTGATCTTGTCGATTGCATCTGGATCATAACCCGTCTCTTTGCAAGATCGATGAAATGAAACTGTCGCAAAAGCCTGTCAGAGGATAAGTTAAGCCGGTTAAGGCTGTGCTCGTCGAACGGTGTGGGAAGAGCGGGAACCATGAACGAACTGAAGCCGGTGCAGAACGAATTCATCACCGTCGAGGCGGCGAGCCCCGAAGGCGGCAATCCCGATCGCTTCGTCAATCGCGAGTTTTCCTGGCTGCAATTCAACCGGCGCGTGCTCGAAGAGTCGCTGAACGCCAACCATCCGCTGCTCGAGCGTGTTCGCTTCCTGTCGATATCGGCCGCCAACCTCGACGAGTTCTTCATGGTCCGCGTCGCCGGTCTTGCCGGCCAGGTGCGCGAAGGCATCGTGCTGAAGAGCCCGGATGGGCGCACTCCCGAGCAGCAGCTCGAACAATTGCTGCGCGAGGTCGAGCGCCTGCAGGAGGACCAGCAGAACAGCCTTTCGGCGCTGATGCTGCTGCTCGACAAACAAGGCATCGAAAGCATCACCCGCGATGCGCTGACCAAGGACGAGAAGACCTGGCTCGAGGACCATTTCCAGGAGCAGGTATTTCCGGTCCTGACGCCGCTGTCGATCGACCCGGCGCATCCGTTTCCGTTCATTCCCAATCTCGGTTTCTCGATGGCGCTGCAATTGCGCCATCGCAAGAACGGCGAGGAAATGAGCGCGCTTCTGCGCCTGCCGGTGGCGCTGAGGCGCTTCATCCGTTTGCCGGATCGCAAGCATCATGTCCGCTTCATTCCACTTGAAGAGGCGGTCAGTCTCTATATCGGCAAGCTGTTCCCCGGCTATGAGGTCAAGGGCTCCGGCACATTCCGCATCATCCGCGACAGCGATATCGAGGTCGAGGAAGAATCAGAGGATCTGGTGCGGCTGTTCGAGACGGCGCTGAAGCGGCGACGCCGCGGCTCGGTCATCCGGATCGAGTTCGACCGGCTGATGCCGCCCGAATTGCGCGACTTCGTCGCCGGCGAGCTTGGCGTTTCGGCAAGCCGGATCAGCGTGCTCACCGGTCCGCTGGCGCTCAGCCAGATCTCGGAGATCGTCGCCGTCGCCCGCGACGATCTGAAGTTCACGCCCTACAATCCGCGCTTCCCCGAGCGCATCCGCGAGCATGGCGGCGATTGTTTTGCCGCGATCCGCGAGAAGGACATCATCGTCCACCACCCCTACGAATCCTTCGACGTCGTGGTGCAGTTCCTGCGCCAGGCAATGGCCGATCCGGAAGTGGTGGCGATCAAGCAGACGCTCTATCGCACCTCCAACGACAGCCCGATCGTACGCGCTTTGGTCGACGCCGCCGAGGCCGGCAAGTCGGTGACCGCGCTAGTCGAGCTCAAGGCGCGTTTCGACGAGGAAGCCAACATCCGCTGGGCCCGCGACCTCGAGCGCGCCGGCGTCCAGGTCGTCTTCGGCTTTCTCGAACTGAAGACCCATGCGAAGATGTCGCTGGTGGTGCGCCGCGAGGATGGCAGGCTGCGCAATTACGTGCATCTGGGCACCGGCAACTACCACCCGGTCACGGCACGCATCTACACCGACCTGTCCTTCTTCACCACCGATCCGACGATCGCGCGCGATGTCGCCCAGCTGTTCAACTTCATCACCGGCTATGCCGAGCCGGCCGAGCAGATGCGGCTGGCCATCTCGCCGTTTACGCTGCGCGACCGCATCCTCCAGCACATTTCGGATGAGATCAGCCACGCGCTGGAGGGCAGGCCGGCCCGCATCTGGATGAAGATGAACGCCTTGGTCGACCCGATCGTCATCGATGCGCTCTACGATGCCAGCCGCGCCGGCGTCGAGATCGATCTCGTCGTGCGCGGCATCTGCTGCCTGAGACCGCAGGTGCCCGGCCTATCGGAGAACATTAGGGTGAAGTCGATCGTCGGCCGTTTCCTCGAGCACAGCCGCATCTATTGCTTCGGCAACGGCCACGGCCTGCCCTCGGACGGGGCGATCGTCTATATCTCCTCGGCCGATCTGATGCCGCGCAATCTCGACCGCCGCGTCGAGACCATGGTGCCGATCACCAATCCAACTGTGCATGAGCAGGTGCTCGGCCAGATCATGCTCGGCAACATCATGGACAACCAGCAAAGTTTCGACGTATTGGCTGACGGAACCTCCCGGCGCGTTGTGCTGGAGGAGGGCGAGGAACCGTTCAACGCGCAGGAATATTTCATGACCAATCCGAGCCTGTCCGGACGGGGCGATGCGTTGAAGTCGCATGCGCCCAAGCGCATCGCGCAGTTCAAGCGCCGCAAGAAACAGAACGCAGCGACGGGCTGATGATTTCAGCGTCCCAGGGCCGGCTTCAGGACCGCCGACCGCTGTCCATCATCGATATCGGATCGAACTCGATCCGTCTTGTCATCTATGAGGGGCTGGCGCGTTCGCCGACCTTGCTGTTCAACGAAAAGATGCTGGCCGGCCTCGGCCGCGGCATCGTTTCGACCGGAAAGCTCGATCCCGAGGCGGTGACGCGCTCGATGGAAGAGTTTCGCCGCTTCCGCGCGCTCTCCGACCAGGCCGGCGCCGAGCGCATGTATGTGCTGGCGACCGCCGCCGCTCGCGAGGCGGTCAACGGCCCCGACTTCATCCACCGCGCCGAGGATGTGCTCAAGACCGAGATCCAGGTGCTGAGCGGCCGCGAGGAAGCCCATTATTCGGCGCTCGGCGTCATCTCCGGTTTCCACCCGGCCAACGGCATCGCCGGCGACCTTGGCGGCGGCAGCCTCGAACTGATCGACATCGACGGTGAGACGATCGGTGACGGCATCACGCTGCCATTGGGCGGCTTGCGCCTGCAGGACATGGCGAAGAACTCCCTGACCCAGGCGGCAAGGATCACGCGCGAGCAACTGGCGCGGGCGAAATTGCTGAAGGGCGGGCAGGGCAGGGCGTTCTACACGGTCGGCGGCACCTGGCGAAATCTCGCCCGGCTACACATGGAAATGACCAACTACCCGCTAGGCGTCATGCACCATTACGAGATCGGCATCGAAAGCGCCGCGAACTTCCTCCGGCAGGTTGCTAAGGCCGAGATCGACAAGATCAAAGGCATCGAGGGCATCTCCAAGAACCGCCGCTCGCTGCTGCCCTATGGCGCCATCGTGCTGCAGGAGATCATGGCGGCGATGCAGCCGTCGAAGATCATCGTGTCGGCGCTGGGCGTGCGCGAGGGCTTTCTCTATTCGCTGCTCGACAAGGCCGAGCAGAAAGCCGATCCGCTGATCTCGGCGGCGGAAGAGCTTGCCCGCCTGCGCTCGCGCTCGGTCGACCACGCGCATGAGCTTGTCGAGTGGACCGGCAAGGCGTTCGCCGCCTTCGGCATCGACGAGACCAGGGATGAGGCGCGCTACCGCCACGCCGCCTGCCTGCTCGCCGATATCGGCTGGCGTGCCCATCCCGAATATCGCGGCAAGCAATCGCTCAACATCATCGCCCACGCCTCCTTCATCGGCGTCGATCATCCCGGCCGCGCCTTCCTGGCGCTTGTCAGCCTGTTTCGCCACGAGGGCGTGTTCAATGAAGCCGCTCCGGAAATCCGCGGACTGGCGACACCGCGCTATCTCGAACGGGCCCGCGTGCTGGCGGCGCTGCTGCGCGTCGTCTATCTCCTGACGGCGGCAATGCCCGGCGTCATGTCGCGACTGAAATGGGAAAACCGCGGCAATGGCGTGCTGGCGCTGGTGCTGCCGGCAGCGCTGGCCGATCTTTACGGCGAGCGGCCCGCCGGCCGGCTGGCACAACTGGCAAGGGTCACCAACCGTCGGCTGGTGCTGGCGGTCGAGGGCGGGCCTAGCGTTTCAGTGAAGTAGTTTCAGGCACGACGCCAATTGCATGTGGCAATTCGCTGCGAGCTCCACGCTTGGGAGAAGATCGTGAAATCCAGTCAAATCCTGCTGCTGCTTTCCATCCTGCCATTGTTGATTTTCGACGCGGCCAGAGCTCAGACGGTTTCCAAGGTTTCCGTTGCTGCAAAAGGCGCGTTTGAGTTTGACAAGAGTTATCCAAAAGCCGCAGACGGAAAAACACTGTTCAATTTGCTCACAGGTTTTCTAAAACCTAAAAGCGGACAAAAGATAAACTATTTTGTATTTAGAATAAGCGACGAAATGATCAAATTTCAAAGATCGATTTCGATGAACACGTTTTATGCGGACGTTAATCTCTGTCCTGGCGCTGTCGATCGAACCGTGTCCGTTCATCAGCCCCTCGGCAACTTTCTTGAGCCTGTCGCGGGCCGAATCGACCTGTTGCCATACGTTAAGAGGGCAAGCCTGATCCAACTGCGCAACTACCTGTATGTCGCGATTGACAGCAATCTTCGGAGCTACTCCCCCAAGGGGGCAGATCAATATGGATATGAATGGTTGCCGATCGCGGTACAAAGCAGACAGGTTTGCCTGACCATCAGCGTCGGCCGAATGGGGCATGGGGGCTTCCTCTCTCAGCCCATAAACATAACCAGGCTTGCGGAGTTCGTCTTTCTCGACAGCAAATGAGCCGAGCCGGGCGGCAGCTTAGCCAGTCCCTGCAGCCATCCGGCCGTCGGCCGACCATGCACCCGCGCCAGCCATCGCCAGCGCCAGAAAACCGCCTGATATCGCGATGTCCTTCATCAGCATCTGCGAATGCATGAAGGTCAGCGTCGGATCGCCGCCGCCCTGGCCATAGTGGCCGATGAACGCTGTCGCGACGCAAAAGGCGGCGAGCAGCAGCGCCACGATCGGCGTCTTGAAGCCGACGAGGATGAGCAGCCCGGCGATCAGTTCGAACAGCCCGGTGCCCCAGGCAGCCAGCGTCGGCAGCGGCAGGCCAAGGCCGGCGAAATAGCCGGTCGTGCCGGCAATGTCGGTCAGCGCGTGGAAGCCGGACGGCACGAACAGTGCGGCGAACAGCAGTCGGGAAAGCAAAAGCAGCGCATTGCGGGGCATGGTAACCTCCGTTGTCGGCCGGGTGGCCAAGAGCCCGATCCTAGCAGAATTCCGGTCAGCGGACCGACAGGCACAAACGACAACGAAAAAGGGGCGCGGAAAATTCCGCGCCCCTTTTGTTCAGGAAATGCTGGACTGCTTCAGCCGCGCTTGGCGTCGATCGAATACGCGCCTGGGCCCGAGGAGGCGAGCACGAGGAAGCCGCCGGCAATGCCGAGGTTCTTCATGAAATTGATCGTCTGCATCTGATCGGCCCAGCCGGTGTGGGCGACCAGCGCGGTGGCGACGGTGAAAATCGCCATTACCCAGCCGACGATCCGGGTCTGGAAGCCGACGAGGATGGCCAGGCCGCCAAGCAGTTCGATAAGGCCGACGACAATGGCGGTCACCATCGGCAGCGGCAGGCCAAGGCTGCCGAAATAGCCGGCGGTGCCGGCAATCGCCGTCAGCTTGCCGAAACCCGAAAGCAGGAAGATGACCGAAAGCAGGATGCGGCCGAGCAGGATCGTGCCCGAGGCGCCGGCGGCGGTGCCGGAACCGGCAAACGAAGTATTGGCGGACGTGCTGGTGGACATGCGTAACTCTCCAGAAGGATTTGGCCAAACGGCTTGGGATACCCGTCTAGTTAGCGCAGGCCGACTGTTCACCAAAGATGCCAGATTGGTTACGGATTGTTCACCAAGGTAACGTTTTCGCGATCAACATGGGTGTTGAGATCCAGGATATCAACGCCCTAGCCTGGATGCGTCATGTCCTCCGGCCGCACCAGCCGCTCATAATCGGCTTCGCTGACCAGCCCGGTGGCCAGCGCTTCCTGGCGCAGCGTGGTGCCGTTCTTGTGCGCCGCCTTGGCGATCTTGGCGGCGTTGTCGTAGCCGATCGTCGGCGCAAGCGCCGTCACCAGCATCAGCGAACGGTCGAGTGCTGCCTTGATGTTGTCTTCGCGGGCCTCGATGCCGACGACGCAATTGTCGGTGAACGACACGGAAGCGTCGGCCAGCAGCTGTACCGATTGCAGGAAACAATAGGCCATCAGCGGATTGTATACGTTGAGCTCGAAATGGCCCTGACTGCCGGCGAAGCTGATCGCCGCATTGTTGCCGAACACCTGCACGCAAACCTGCGTCATCGCCTCGCATTGGGTCGGATTGACCTTGCCTGGCATGATCGAGGAGCCCGGTTCGTTTTCCGGCAGCGACAATTCGCCGAGGCCCGAACGCGGGCCGGAGCCGAGCAGGCGGATGTCGTTGGCGATCTTGAACAGCGCCGCCGCGCAGGCATTGATGGCGCCGTGCGAGAAGACCATGGAATCATGGGCGGCCAGCGCCTCGAACTTGTTCGGCGCGGTGACGAAATCGATGCCGGTGATCGCGGCGATGCGCGCCGCCACCTTTTCGGCAAAACCGACCGGCGCATTGAGGCCGGTGCCGACCGCGGTGCCGCCCTGCGCCAGCTCCTGCAGGCCGGGCAGGGTCATTTCGATGCGCTTGACCGACGAGGCGACCTGCGCCGCGTAGCCGGAGAATTCCTGGCCAAGCGTCAGCGGCGTCGCGTCCTGGGTGTGGGTGCGGCCGATCTTGACGATGTGGGCGAAAGCCCTGGTCTTGGCCTCGAGTGCCGTATGCAAATGTCTTAGCGCCGGTAGCAGGTCGTGAGTGATGCGCTCGGCGCAGGCGATGTGCATGGCCGTCGGATAGGTGTCGTTCGACGACTGGCTCATGTTGACGTGGTCGTTGGGATGCACCGGCTTCTTCGATCCCATGACGCCGCCCAAAAGCTCGATCGCCCGGTTGGAAATCACCTCATTGGCGTTCATGTTGGACTGGGTGCCTGAGCCTGTCTGCCAGACGACCAGCGGGAAATGCTCGTTCAGCTTGCCGTCGATGACCTCCTGCGAGGCCTCGATGATGGCCTTGCCGATCGCCGGATCGAGCCGCTTCAGCTCCATATTGGCCTCCGCTGCCGCCCGCTTGACGATGCCCAGCGCCCGCACGATCGACGCCGGCTGTTTCTCCCAGCCGATCTTGAAATTGGCAAGCGAACGCTGCGCCTGCGCGCCCCAATAGCGGTCGGCGGCGACCTCGATGGGACCGAACGTGTCGGTTTCGGTTCTGGTCTCTGGCGCGCTCACGAAGTCTCTCCGGTTTGCAATTTGCAAACGGCGTATCGCGTTGCACAAATGCCTTCAAGCGGAGATTGCGGGTGACGGGAATGCAAATCGGTTGAAGGTGCTGGCAATCTCCCCACTTGAGGGGGAGATGTCGCCGAAGGCGACAGAAGGGGGCGGTCAGGTCTTGACGCAACTCCCATAGCGGACGGAACAGGCTGGTGTTCCACGCGAGACGACCCCTCTGGCCTGCCGGCCATCTCCCCCTCGAGGGGGGAGATCGCAACCTTACCCCGCCGTGTATCCTCCATCCACGGCGAAGATTCCGCCGCTGGTCCATGCCGCTTCGTCGCTGGCGAGATAGACCGCGATGCCGGCAAGGTCGCTGGTCCGGCCGATGCGGCCGAGCGGATAGCTGCGCTCGACATAGGCCTTGAGCTCGGCTTGCGCGGCCTCAGGCAGGTTTTCGATCGACCTGCGCCGCATCGCTGTGTCGACCGTGCCGGGCGCGATCGCGTTGACCCTTATGCCGCGCGGCCCGAGCTCGAAGGCGAGCGACTTGGTCAGCGAATTGAGCGCGCCCTTCGACAGCGAATAGAGGCTGGACGGCCGCTTCGGGATCATCTTGTGCGCGAAATAGGACGAGATGTTGATCACCGAAGCCGCACCCGGCGCGAGATGCGGCAACAGCCGTTGGGTGAGAAAGAATACCGCCGTGACGTTGAGCGCGAATGACTGCTGGAACTGGTCCTCGCTGACGGTCTCGAACGGCACAAGGAACGCTACGCCGGCATTATTGACGAGGATATCGACAGGTGGGCCGCGCCTGGCATGCTCGACCACGGCATCGATGCCGGCAATGGCCGACAAATCGGCCGACAGCGTGTCGACATTATCCCCGAGCTGCTTGCGGGCGGCGTCGAGTTTTTTGCCGTCGCGGCCGACGATCAGCACGTCCGCGCCTTCGCGCAAGAAAGCCTCGGCGATTGCCAGCCCGATCCCGTCCGAGCCGCCGGTGACCAGTGCCCGTTTGCCGCCTAGTCTCATCCAACACTCCCGCGTATTGCCGTCTTGTCTGGTAAAGGAGAGCAGCGCCGTTGCCGATTGTGGTCAAGCCGCCGGCTTATCCTTCAATATGAACTTTCGGCTGATGCGCCTGTCTATTCGGCAGCGGCTGCACCGCGCCGAACAGCCAGCCGCGTAGCGACGAAATCCTTCACCTGATGAATGGCCTGTTCTCGCGTGACGCTGCCGGGTTGCAGGCCAAGCCGCAACCACAGCCCGTCGATCAGGGCGGTGACGCCGAAAGCGATCTCGTCAGCATCGCGTGCCGGCGCCAGACCGCGCAGGCCGGACAGCAGGTTGGAGCGCATGCGCGCATGGATCACCTTCTGGATGCGGGCAAGCTTTTCGTCGCGCGGAACCTCCGCGCAAAGTGAAAGCCAGGCGTGGCAGAGGGACGGCTGGAAGAGATGCGGCTCGAAATTGCCTTCGATGATGGCCTCTATCCGTTGCATTGGCGTGCGCGCCTGTCTCAGCCGCTCGACCACCGCATGCCGCAGCACCAGGTTCGATTCGCGCATGGCATGCTCGAACAGCTCCCGCTTGCTGTTGAAATAGTGCAGCACGATGCCTTTCGACGCGCCGGCCTGTGCCGCCACTTTTTCTATGGTGGCGCCAGCTATGCCTTCGCGCTGAAGCACGGCAAAGGCGGCTTGCCGCAGCTCCTTGCGGCGTATGTCGCTGAGACGCTTGAGTTTCACGGGCCGGATCCATGCATCGAAAACCGACGTTGACATTTTCGTCCGTCGAGATCAAGAATTGACCAGTGGGACAATATAAAAACCAGGCGGTCAACACTGTTGGTGAAATGAGGAGAACCGAAATGCTTCGTAGCCTTGGAATGGGCGCCTCGCTCTGCGTCCTGCTGGCGATCCGGCCGGCCTTTGCGGCTGAACCTGAGCAATGCGAGGTCGTGCGCATGGCCGAGCCTGGATGGAACGACCTTGCCTTCACCACCGGCGTCACCAGCGTCTTGCTCGATGCGCTCGGCTACAAGCCGGCAAGCTCGCTTCTGGGCATCAACGTCATCTATGAATCCTTGAAGAACAATGATTTGGACGTGTTCCTTGGCTATTGGGATCCGGCGATGATCACCTACTACGAGCCCTATAAGAAGGACGGCTCGGTAGACGATGTGCGCGTCAATCTCGTCGGCGCCAAATACACCTTTGCCGTGCCGAGTTACGTGTGGGAGGCCGGCGTCAAGGATTTTGCCGACCTGCAAAAGTTCGCCGACAAATTCGGCAGGAAGATGTACGGCATCGAGCCGGGCTCGAACCAGCTGATGATGGACGCCATCGCCGATAAGTCGCTCGGCCTCGATGGCTGGCAGGTCGTCGAATCGAGTGAAGCCGGCATGCTTTCCGAGGTCGGCTACGAGATCAAGGAAAAGCGCTTCATCGTCTTCCAGGGCTGGGCGCCGCATCCAATGAACACGATGTACGACTTCAAATATCTGAGCGGCGGCGACAAGTTCTACGGCCCGAACTTCGGCGCCGCGACGGTGACGACGCAGGTGCGCAAGGGCTATCTGCAGCAATGCCCGAATGTCGGGCAGTTGCTGAAGAACCTCGCCTTCGATATCGATTTCGAAAATCTCGGCATGGGCTATCTCATCAACGACGGCATGAAGCCGGAGGAAGCCGGCCTGAAGGCCCTCAAGGAGAATCCGGATAGGCTCGGCGCCTGGCTTGCCGGTGTCACCACATTCGATGGCAAGCCCGCGCTCGACGCAGTCAAGCAGCAGCTCGGCCTGTGATATCGGCCGATCAGGCGGGCTGGAACGGCCGCAAGCGCAGGGTCGGTGCCGGCCGCACTGAAACGGCCTGCGTCGAAATCGCCGGGCAGGAGCCCGCGCTGGTGCTGGTGCACGGCTTCTCCGACACGAGCCGCAGCTTCTCCTTGCTGGCGCCGCATCTCGCCGGGCGCCGGCTTGTCATTCCAGACCTGCGCGGGCATGGCGCCTCGCTGGCCGGGACACGCGGCTTCGCCCCAGCGGATTTCGCGGAAGATGTGGCGAGTTTGATCGAGCGATTGCGGCTCGAGCGGCCGGTTCTGGTCGGGCATTCCCTGGGCAGTATGGTGGCGATCGAGGCAGCCGCACGCTACGCCGAGATGATCGGCGGCCTGGTGCTGATGGCCGGAACGCTACGGCCGCAGATCGGTGAGGACCACCCGATGACCATTGGTGTGCGGGCGCTTCGAGACCCGATATCGCCGGCCGATCCGTTCTATGACTATTGGCATGCCTGCGAGGCCGAGGTTCCAGCGGAATTCCTGACCATGACTGCGGAGGAGGCGTCAGCCATGCCGGCGGCACTCTGGCGCGCAATCCTGGAGCAGGTTCGGCGCATCGATCTGACCGACAAGGCGCGCATGCTGCGCCTGCCGGCGCTTGTCATTGCTGGCGCGCACGACCTGCTCTTCGACGAAACGCACCAACGGCGGCTCCTCGAAGAAATCCCTAGCGCCGCGTTCGTGAGCGCGGTGCGATGCGGACACAACCCGCACTGGGAGGATCCGGCATTGGTCGCGGCAGCCATCGGCCGGTATTTCAAGCTCGGTACCAAAGCTGGACCCCAGCCGACAGCCGAAGCGACAGGTAGTCCGGGCTGAGAGCAGTCATGAATCTTTCCGAATACGTGGCGTTGGATGCCGTCGCCCTGGCCGCGCATGTTCGCTCGGGCGAATTATCCGCCGTCGAGGTCGTCGAGGCGGCTATCGAAGCGATCGAAAGCGTCAATCCCGCCCTCAATGCCGTGACGCTGATCGATGCGGACCGGGCGCTTTCCGTTGCGGCAAGCTGCAACCGGCAGGCGGCACTCGCCGGCATTCTTTTCTGGTCAAGGACACCGGCGTCAATGTACGGGAGTGGCCGACGACGCACTCGTCGCTCTACTTCAAGGATGCCGCGCCGAAGCCCGACAGCGAGATCGTCCGGCGCTGGCGGGCCGCCGGTCTGATCTTGCTGGGCAAGACAAACACGCCTGAATTTGCCAACGACTTCGTCACCGAACCCAGCTTTCGCGGCCCCACCTCGAACCCCTGGGATCCTTCGCTGACGGCGGGCGGCTCAAGCGGCGGAGCTGCTGCCGCGGTGGCGAGCGGCATGGTGCCGGTCGCCCACGGTTCCGATATCGGCGGATCGATCCGGGTGCCGGCTGCCTGTTGCGGCGTGTTCGGCATGAAGCCGTCGCGCGGGCTCACGCCTGTCGGGCCTGGTCGAGGTCAGGTCGGCGCCGGGCTCTACGCCGAGAACGTCCTGTCCCGCACCGTTCGCGACAGCGCCGCCATGCTGGACATGACTGCCGGTCCAGAACAAGGAGCGCCTTACTCCGTGTCCAAATCGGTGCCGTCCTACCTGGATTGGTTGTCTTCGCCCGGCGAGCGTCTGCGCGTCGCGTGCCTGGCGCACCGGCCGGACGGCACGCCCGTCGCGTCCGAGATCGGGGCAAAATTCCAGGAAGCCATGATCCTCCTCGAGGAAATGGGGCACGAGGTCACAGAGGCGCGTTTCCCGCGGGAAGCCAGCGCCGAAGCGGACTGGAGCATCTTCTGGATGTCGGAGATCGCGCGGCTGGTTGACGAGCGCGCCGACGAGATCGGGCGGATGCCGGGGGCCGGCGAAATCGAAAGCCTGACTCGTCACGCGCTCGACTGTTTTCGGCGATCCTCGGCCGCCGATTATCTCAGGGCGCAGGACCATGTGCACAGCGCTTCGCTGGCGATGGCGATGGCGTTCGATGGGTTCGACCTGATCATCACGCCGACGACGGCCGAGCCTACGCCCCGGCTTGGCGCCATCCATGGCGATGGTGCTCTCTTCGATTACGAGGCTTGGGCGAGCCGGGCCTACGGCTTTGCGCCTTTCACAGAAATCTTCAACGTCACCGGCCAACCGGCCGCCAGCCTGCCGCTTTTCCAGTCGAAAGACGGCCTGCCGATTGGCATCCAGCTCATTGGCCGCAAGAACGAGGATCACCGGCTGCTGCGCGTTTGCCTTGATCTGGAGCAGGCAACCGCATGGACCACGCGTTACCAGGTGATCCATGGCAGGCATTTTCAGGCGTGAACCAGACAGGGGTTCAGTGCACATAGGTGGCTTTCAACGGCGTTGGTCACGCCGGCGTTGGCTGTCCGAGCAGCGACCGCGCCGTGGGCGCCAGGCGCAGAACCTCCACGGGCCTGGCCAAATCCCGCTGCGCGGCCTGCTCGAACACTTGCCACTCCGGGGATGCGGCCAAGGCTGCCTCATGGCGGGCATGCGCTTCGGTGCTGTCGAAACCCGTGATGCTGATGAAGACGTTTTCGCCGGCCCGCACCGGCAACCGCGGAAAGCTGTTTTCGGCATGCTCGGTAACGAAGGCGGCGAGCGGCGACGCGCCAAATGCGGCGAGCACCGGAAGGGCCGCGGTCTGGAAGCCATTGGCGAAACGGGCTTCCAGGCCCGGTTGCAAATGATGAATCCTGATGACAACAATTGCCTGCAAATCGCTGCTTGCGCTCGGTTTTTCGAGGTCCGCCTGGGGTAATCGTTTCGATCCCGAGAGGTCTAGGTTCGCGCCCGGCCAGGCCGGCTTCAGCAGCAGCACGTCGTCGGATGAGATCATCGTGGCGTTGGCGGCGTCGCGCCACGCAGCCCAGACCGGCCCGTCGTAGAAGGCGGTCAGAGCGTTTTTCCGCGCTTCCATACCGTCGAAGCCGCGCAGCCAGACGAACATATCCGGCCGGTCGAGATCGCGGAACTGGCCGATGATGGTCATCCCCGCGCTTTCCTGGCCCTCGATCAGGTAACCGTCGAAGATGCCGATCAGCGTCTCGCGCCTGCCGGGTTTCAGCGTGTATTGCCTGAGTTCGACGACGGGCGAGGCGAGCAGATCGGATTTAGGCACGGCGTTCAAAGGCAGGTTCATCGCTTAATCTCCAAAACAGGACAGTCATCCTGTTTTACAAAACAGACTGGTTGTCCTGTTTTGTCAATCTGCTATCGTGTGAAGATGTCAGCAGAGATATCCGCTCGCCCAAGTTCGCGTGCTCAAAAACGCACCAACGACCCCGAAGGCATGCGCAAAAAGGTGCTCGATGTGAAGCAGCCAGAAGCGCCAAGGGACCCCGAAAGAGAATACGTTGAGGCTGCCATATTGCACCGTCAACTACTTGAAATGGGGGATGTCAAAGGATCGAATGCGGCTCACGACCGCTTAATCCGCGCAATAAGAGAGATCAGGAACCGACCTGATCTTGGCCGATCTTTTCTGTTGGGAACCCTGAGGCATACAGACGAAAATGTCAGGTTCTGGAGTGCCGGGCACCTTTTGCCACTCGAAGAAAAAATGGCTCTTGCCGATTTGAAGAGCCTCGCAAGAGACGCGAAATCGTCGGTGGTTAGTTTAAGTGCCGATGTGACCGCAACGGAGTGGCGAAGAGGCACGCTGAATATTGATTGGTTCATGAAAGAGTAGAAGCAGCGCCTCGTCCGAATCGATCACTGGGCGTTGGCGGCGTCGCGCCAAGCAAACCCTACCGGCTGTTTTACAAAACAGACCGGTTGTCCTGTTTTGTCAATCTGCTATCGTGTGAAGATGTCAGCAGAGATATCCGCTCGCCCAAGGTCGCGGGCTCAAAAACGCACCAACGACCCCGAAGGCATGCGCAAAAAGGTGCTCGATGTCGCCGAGGAGGCGTTTCAGGCACGCGGCTATCATGCGTCCAGCATGGGCGACCTGATGGCGACGGCGGGCGTCACCGGCGGCGCGCTGCACCACCATTTCGCGACCAAGAAGGCGCTGGCGCTCGCAGTGATCGAGGAGCGGGTCGCCGCCGCCGTAGAAGAGACATGGATCGCGCCGGTGCGGATGGCTCCCTCAGCGCGCGAGGGCGTGCGCTCCGTGTTCGCGGCCGTCGCGGCGGAGCTGGAGCGGCAGGGTTTCGTGCGCGGCTGCCCGCTCAACAACCTGGCGCATGAACTGTCGCTTGCCGATCCGGATTTCCGCATTGCCCTTGCCAGCATTTTTTCTACCTGGCGTCAGGTGATCGCCGACAAGATCAGGGCCGACCAGCAGGCGGGCCGGGAACAGGGCATCGATCCGCAGCGCTTCGCAGCGTTGGCTGTCGCCAGCTATTCCGGCGCCATGTCGATGGCCAAGACCGCGCAGGACGCAAGCGTGCTGCGCGATTGCCTGATGGCATTGGAACAGGGAGTCACGAGGCGACGTCGCAGGATACTGCACAGAGCGCTTTAACGCTGGCAGGACAGAGGCCGCAGTCGCTGATATCGCGACCGAGGCGGGAGGCCGAGCTCTTAATTCGGCAGCGGCTTGATCAGCTCGTAGCCGACCACGCTTTCGGCGCTAGTGCCCTCGTCATAGCGCCTGGCCACAACTGCCTGCAGGTCGGGTGCGTAAAGCGCGGTGAACTCGTCCCGCGTCTCGCCGGCCTCGCTCCTGATCGTCTGGTTGACCGCGAGTACGGAGTATTTGCAGTCACCCAGGCTGAACGTCTCCTTGCCCTTGACGTTGATCTCCAGCGTCTCGGTGCCCTTCGGCGGCTTGTTCGGTGCAAGACGGGCAAACACGATCTTGCTCTTGGCACCCGCCTTCAGCGGGAACACCTTCCTGAGATCGGAAAACGGGATCATCGCCAGCTGCCCCGTGCTGCTGTCGCGAAACACCTCGATCAGCCCGCCGAACAGGTACTGCGACTGCGGCGATTGCGACTGGTATTTGTTGGCAACCGCCACCATTCCGCCCGCCGCCGGGCGAAATTCGCTGTGGATGCCGGGCCTTTCGAGAATGAAGCCGGCCTTGGCCGATTTGGCGTCGATGCACCCGGCGCCATGCGCTGCGCTCGTCACCGCCAGAATCGCCATTGTCATGCCGATGGATGTAGCTTTCATGGCGTCCTCCTTTGCCCGCGCAAGTTGAATGCCGAAAGCAATGCCAGACCTGGGAGAACGTGTCGACATACTTTACGAGCAACTGGACTGCCGGTCCCCGTCGTGCTGAATTTTAGCGCATGATGCATCGCATTCCCGCCCGGCCGGTTTCCCGGCGCAGGTTCCTGATGCAGGCAGCGGGCCTTGCCGCGGCCGGCGCCGTTTCGCACCCGGCCTTCGGCCAGACCGGCCAGCGCATCCCGCCGATCGACGCCACCTTCTTGTTTATCGCCGATGTCCATGCCTGCCGCACGGCGAACGGATTGAGCCCGCATTGCGAGCAGGAGGGCAAGACCGACGCTGCCTTGCTGCGCAACGTCGCCGCACTCAACGGCGTCGGCGACAGGCAATGGCCGGCTGAAATCGATGGCGTTGCCACCGGCCTGCGCTCGACGGGCAACATCGGCACGCCGCTCGGCCTGGTCGTTGGCGGCGACATCACCGATGATGGCGGCGGCCAGATCACCCAGCCCAGCGAGGGCACGCAACTGCTTCAGTTCAGCCAGCGCTACCAGCAAGGCGTCGGCCCCGACCGCGTGCACATGCCGGTCTATGTCGGCCTCGGCAACCACGACCTCGACCAGAACGGCCCGCGCTCGCATGTCGACTGGTACCGCCGCGAAATGCGCGACTACGTCGAGGTCAACCACCGCCCCGGCGTGTTCTTCAAGCCGCCTGCGCCGGCGACCGACTACGATGTCGGGACCGATTGCTATTCATGGGATTGGGGCGGCCTGCATCTTGTCCAGACGCACCGTTTCGCCGGCGATACCGGCCATGGCGCCACCAGCAGCCTGCCATGGCTGAAGCAGGACCTGGCAACCTATGCCGGCGACGGCCGCCCGGTCATCCTGTTCCAGCATTATGGCTGGGATACTTTTTCGATCGAAAGATGGGACGCCGCCGAGAAAACCTTCGACGACGGCGGCAAGGGTCCGCCCCACTGGTGGAGCGAAGCCGACAGGCAGGCGCTGCTGGCTGTGCTGAAGGGTTACAACGTCGTCGGCATCTTCCATGGCCACCAGCACGCGACGCCGATGATCTACCACCGTGACGGGGTCGACTTGTTCAAGCCGAAGGCCGCCTTCATGGGCGGCTTTGCGTTGGCGCGGGTGACGGGAAACAGCATGGATGTGGTGCTGGGCGAAGCCGCCGGAGATCATGGCGAGGTCACCTTCACCAATGCATACAGCAAAAGCCTGACTTTCTGACGGGCAGGAGAGGGCCAAAAAAGGCGGCCGAGCCGCCTCTTCCTGGTTCACGAAGGGCCGGCGTCAAAGCGCCTTCTTCACCTTGTCCTTCACGTCGCCGTAAGCCTTCTGCATCTTGCCGGTGGCCTTGTCGACGTCGCCTTCGGCCTCGGTGCGCCTGTTGCCGGTGGCCTTGCCGGCGGTCTGCTTGACCGAGCCCTTGGCTTGCTTGGCAACGCCGGCAACCTGATCCTTGTTCACCATCTCGCATCTCCTGGACCGTTCGCCTGGAGAAACGGTCGCGGATCGCTTAGGTTCCGGGTTCTGCCCGTCGATTGGGATAGCTTCCGGCCGCGAAGCCGACAGGATAGGGTGCACCAGAACGCCCGAACAGACAGGGCCGGAGGGACAATGGCTGAATTCACGCTCTTCATCGGCAACAAGTGTTTTTCGTCGTGGTCACTGCGGCCGTGGCTGGCGATGAAGCATCTGGAGATCCCGTTCGAGGAAGGTCTTGTGCGCCTGCGCACGCCCGAGACCGCGGCCAATCTGGCCAGGATATCGCCGACCGGCCAGGTGCCGGTGCTGAACCATCGGCTGCCGAATGGCGAGGTCCGGATCGTCTGGGAAACCCTTGCCATCCTTGAATATCTTGCTGAGCTGTTTCCCGAGAAAAAGCTCTGGCCGGCCGACATCGGCGCCCGCGCGCTGGCCCGCTCGGCGGCGACAGAGATGCATTCCGGCTTTCGCGAGGTCCGCTATGGCTGGCCGATGAATTTGCGCCGGCCGAAAGGCCACAAGCCGCTCGACGCCGAAGGTGAGGCGCAACGGGCGCGCATCGAAGGGCTATGGCGCGAATGCCGCGAAAAATACGGCAAAGGCGGGCCGTTTCTGTTTGGCCGTTTCACCGCGGCCGATGCCATGTACGCGCCGGTCGTCACCCGCTTCGACACCTATGGCGGCACGCTGGCGCCCGACACCCGCGCCTATGTCGACGCCGTGCTTTCAATACCGGCGATGCGCCACTGGTATGCCGAGGCGGCGAAAGAGCCTTGGCCGGAGCCCGGTCCCGACGAATAGAGCCGAGCAACCGAGGAGCCGGTCTTCCGCTTTGCGGCCCACGGCCTATCTGAAGCTCGGGCAGGGGCCTTGGAGACTTCACAATGACTTCTGTTTCTTCCGCACTGGCCGGCAAGGTCGCACTCGTCACCGGCGCCTCCTCGGGCATCGGCGAGGCAACCGCTGTGGCGCTCGCAGCCGCCGGGGCCAAGGTGGCGATTGCCGCACGTCGCGCCGATCGTCTCGAAGCGCTGGCCGCACGTATCGAAAAGGCCGGCGGCACGGCGCTCCGCATCGAGGCCGACGTCACCAGCAACGACGATGTCACCGCCATGGTCGACAAGGTTGTCACCGAATGGGGCCGCCTCGACATCCTCGTCAACAATGCCGGGGTGATGCTTCTGTCGCCGGCCGCCGAGGCGTTGCTCGACGACTGGCGCCGCATGATCGAGCTCAACCTGCTGGCGCTGATGGGCGTCACCAAGGCGGCGCTGCCGCATCTCAGGGCCGCCAAGGGTCACATCGTCAATGTCTCGTCGATCGCCGGCCGCGTCGCCAATCCCGGCGCCAGCGGCTATGCCGCAACCAAGTTCGGCGTCGTTGGCTTTTCCGAATCGCTGCGCCGCGAAGTCTATGCCGATAAGGTTCGCGTCACCGTCATCGAGCCTGGCCTTGTGCGCACCGAACTCGGCGACCATGTCACCAACCCGGCGGCGAAGGCCGGGCTCGACCAGCGGCTCGCCGCCATGGAGGCGCTGACCGCCGAGGACATCGCCGCGGCCATTCTCTACGCCGTGGGCCAGCCGGCACACGTCAACGTCAACGAGATCGTCATCCGCCCGACTGACCAGGAACGGTGAACGGCGTCAGATATTTTCGCTACGCCTCAAATCCCGCCCGCAGGAAATCGCCACACTCCTCGACCAGCCGCGACGGGTCCCTCGCGAGGTAGACGCCGAAATCCGCCATCGGCGCCGGCGGCAGGTTGAAGCGTCCGTTGAGGCTTTGGCAGTCGGGCGGTAGTCCTTCCTGCAGCAGAAGGCCGATGCCAAGCCCGGCCCTCAGCGCCGAGATCAGCGTCGCGAAAGTCGACACGCGGCAGCCGATCTTCCAGCCGATCCCGGCCTCGGCGAGCGAGGCCAGCATTCTGTCCTGCCAGGAGCAGGCGCCTTCGAAGATGATCAGCGGAAGCTCGACCTCGTCATCGATCTCGATCATGCGGCTTGCCGCCCAGACCAACTGTCGTGACAGATGGCCTCGCGGCGCCTTTGTGAAGCGCGCCGGATCGGCCATGACGATGTCGCATTTTCCTTCGCCCAGCGACTTGCTGAGATCGCTGCTGCTGGCTGATGTCAGCTCGATCTCCACGGAAGGATGCCGGCGGCGGAAGTCGGCAATGATCAACGGCAGCCGTGTCACCGCCAAATCCTCGACGATGCCCAGCCGGACACGGCCGACCAGCCTGCGGCCTTCTATCTCGCGCCTGGCATCGTCGCCGATCGCGATGGCCTTGCGGGCGAAGGCGAGCAGGATCTCGCCGGCCTCGGTCAGCGTCACGCCGCGCGGCGAACGGCGCAGCAGCTCGGCGCCGACTTCACCCTCGAGGCGCTGAAGCTGCATACTCACCGCCGCCTGGGTGCGGGCAAGCCGATCGGCGGCCCGGCTCACCGTTCCCGTATCGGCCACGGTGACGAAGGCGCGCAGCAGCCTGATGTCGATATCTCTAGTCATAAGAATTCCTGATAGCTGTGTCAGCACTATCAGGCTACCCGAAAGCCCGATCTGAATTCAAGGTCCGCTCGCACCAACGAAAACAGGAGCAGCCACCTTGTCCTACAGACGAAGATTTGAGGAGTTCGGTGTTGCCTGGCCGTCGCTCGATCGGCCCGCTTTGCCGTTCTCGCCGACGGTTCGGGTCGCAGACATCGTCTATGTCTCCGGTCAGATCCCCGAGATCGGGCAGGAGATCGCTGCGATCGGCCAGGTCGGCGCAGAGATCGTTCTGGCCGCGGCGCGGAACGCCGCCCGGCTCTGCGCGGCCAACATCGTCTATTGGCTCGACAAGGAACTGGACGGCAATCTCGACCGTGTTGTGAAATTCGCCAAGCTGACCGTCTATGTGAACGCGGCGGCCGGCTTTGCGGCCTATTCGGAGGTCGGCAACGGAGCATCCGAATTTCTGCTCCATGTTTTCGGCGAGCGTGGCGAGCATGCCCGCTGCTCGCTCGGCATGGCCGGCTTGCCGGCCAATGTTCCGGTCGAAGCCGACGCCATTGTGCATGTCCGCTGATGCACGCCCAAAGCATGCACTCAGGGCTTATCCGGGAGTGCGCAGTGAAACCAGAGGAGGCTTGGCTTGATAAGTACAAATCTTGAGGGGCGGAAGGCGCTGGTTCTCGGAGGAGGCAAGGGCCTGGGTTTCGGCGTCGCCGAAGCGCTCGCGGCGAAAGGCGCGGAGATCATCCTGGTCGGACGAGGGGAGGAGACCCTGGATGCGGCGCGGCGCGCGATCGAGTCCGCCGGCCCCGTCTGCTCGACCTTCAGCGCCGATCTTTCCGATAACGACAGCGTCTCCCGGCTGATCCGTGCCGTCGAGGACGAGCATCAGCGGATCGACATCGTCCTGCTCAATGGCGGCGGCCCGCCGCCCTTCGCGGCCAGCGTCTTCGATGCGAGCGTCTGGGAAAAGCAGTTCACCAGCATGGTGCTGAGCCAGATGCGCATCGCCATTTCTTTCCTGCCAGGCATGCGGGCACGGCGCTGGGGACGCATCATCGCCGTTTCCTCCACGTCCGTCCGCGAGCCGATCCCCGGCCTCACCGCTTCGAATGCGTTGCGCGCGTCGCTTGCCGGCTGGGCCAAGACCCTGGCCGGCGAAGTGGCGGCGGACGGCGTCACCGTCAACCTGTTGCTGCCTGGCCGTTTTGCGACGGACCGGACGAAGCGGTTCGACGCGATGGACGCCGCCGACAGGGGTGTGGACGCTGCTGTGATCGCCGCCGAGAGTCAGGCCGAAATCCCGGCAAAGCGCTACGGCACCCCCGCCGAATTCGGCGCGGTTGCCGCGTTCCTGGCCAGCGACGACGCCGCCTATATCACCGGCGTGGCTTTGCCGGTGGATGGCGGGCTCAGCCGGGCCATGCTGTGAGGGGCAGGGTGCAGCGGCGCGAATGGTCGCATCACAGGAACGCCCCTCGTGCCTTTTATCTGCGCGGGGGGCGTCCTGTTTGTCGTCCGCCTTTTCTCAAGATCGCTCTTTCGAGAACGGCGTTCGACACCGAAAAAAATGCCCCGGCGCCAAAATGGTTCCCGGCTGATTGGTTTTTTCGGCGGGCAATAGCCCGGCTTTCGCCGTCCGATGTGCTGGCGCGGGCCGCCGCCGCGCGTCTCCGCGAGTGTGGCAAATCAAAAAAATTGACACAACGCGCAAAGAAGTCTATAAGAATTTTGTCGATATTTGTTTGACCGACTTTTGTTATCCGCGTGCCTAGGCGCGCCTTTGGCGAACTTCCCCCATCAAAGTCGAGACAAACGTTGTTGTGCATCCGCATGACGGCGAACGAATATTTGCCATGGAAAGGGTTCGTTATGAGCACAGGCACAGTTAAATGGTTCAACGCCACCAAGGGTTTTGGTTTTATTCAGCCTGACGACGGTTCTGCCGACGTTTTCGTCCACATCTCAGCCGTCGAGCGCGCCGGAATGCGCGACATCGTCGAGGGCCAGAAGCTTGGCTACGAGATGGTCCGCGACAACAAGTCGGGCAAGATGTCCGCCGACCAGTTGAAGGCGGCCTAAAACGGAATTCAGCCTCACCGGTGACCACGGATGTACTGGCACCGGTGAATGGCAAATTCCAGCGCACGATCGCGGGATGTTAAATCTCGGAGCGGATCATGTGCATTGAGAAGAACGTTTCTTTGCGCGTTTCTCGGGATGCGCAGGCGCTCTTATGGAAGGTCAGGCGGTGCCTGGCCTTTTTCATTTTTGCGCTTCGACCGCCGAAAGAGCGCTGCTCGACGGCCCGGACGTGCTAAGGACGTTCCAGCAATTTGAACCGGCTGCCGTATTGCTTTGTGCGGGATCCTGGCCGAAAGACCAGTCTCGCCACTTTTCGGCGGCGTGCTCCGAACCGGGAGAAAGACCTTGACCGCAACTTCAAAAAAACCCCGCGACCAGGCCGAATCCATTTTCAGCAAGACGCGGACCCAGTCGATGTCGCTCGACCGCATCAATTCCGAACGGGATGCCGTCAGCCAGGCCCGCGAAGCCAAGACCGCGCGGCTGCGCGAATTGCGGCTGGAGAAGGAAGCCGACGACATGGCGGCGGCGGTTGCGCTCGCGGCCTCGCCGAAACGCGCAGGCAAACGCTGATGGCCACCAAACGCGTGCCTCAAAAGGCGATCGCCGCAGATTCGACCATCGCCGATGTCGTGGGCGAACTAGACAAGCCGGTCGAATATGTCCGGCGCGTGCTCGAAAAGCTCGAGCGCTGCAGGCGTGTCCACGGCGATGCCCAGGTTCGGCTCGGCGTGCGCGGTCGTGCCGAATGCCCCAATTATCTGATTGAATACGTCCGGGAAAACGCCAAGACCCGCGAGCGCATGACCTTTCAGGATGCCGCTTACAGCGGCAGCACGCATCGCGAGCTGGCGCCCCGGCACATCGAGGAAGCCAGGAACTGGTCGCCCGAAGAAATGAACATCACGGCCGTTTCGGCGCTCATCGGCCGCCTTCGCAATCCGAATGCGCCATCATCGCGTTTCTCTGACGAGGATTGATATGGCAATCAAGTTTTCCGCCAAGGGCCAGCCGGCAGCGCCTGCTGCCGCCGTGAAGCCGGCCAAGCCGGCGGCCGCGCCAAAAACCGGCGAAGCCGCCGAAGCGGGCACCGATCTGTTCAGGTCGCCGGCGGAAGCACCGCCGCGCAAGCCCAAGAAGAAATAGCGTCCTTGCAGCAAAATGCCGACCGGAAATCTGCGCCAAGGCTGCTTGCCCTGGCGGTCGCAGAGGAGTTTTCGTCGCCACAAGAGGGCGTCGGTCCGATTGCCTTCGATTGCCAGACCTGTGGCGCCTGCTGCGCCTACTCGTCCAGATGGCCGCGCTTCTCCACCGAGGATGACGCGCAGCTCGACCTTATCCCGCAAAAATACGTGGCTGCCGACGAAGCCGGTATGCGCTGCGACGGCGCGCGCTGTTCGGCACTGTGCGGCGAGGTCGGCAAGTCAACGGCCTGCGGCATCTACGACATCCGCCCCGACGTCTGCCGCGCCTGCATGCCGGGCGATGACGACTGCCTGATCGCGCGTCGGGCTCACGGTCTGCCGACGCTTGAATGACGGCCCTCGGGCTGGCGTCCCAGTTTGAATTTCGTCAATCAGATGCGCGAAAGTCGCTGCGGTAGAGGCCGGGCGATCGTCCGGTCAATCGTTTGAATGCCTGCGAGAACGACGGCACCGATTCATATCCGACGGCGCGCCCGATCTCGCCAATGTTCTGGTTCGTTTCCCGCAGAGCCTTGGCGGCAAGGTTCATCCGCCACCGGGTCACATAGGACAGCGGCGGCTGTCCTACCAGTTGAGCGAAGCGACGCGCGAAGGTGGCCCGGGACTGTGCTGCGCCGCTGGCAAGGGAAGCGATGGTCCAGGGATTGCCCGGCCGCTCGTGGATCAGGCGCAAAGCCTGCGCAATGCCTTTGTCGCGCAAGGCGCCAAACCATCCCCCTGTTCCGAGTGGCTGATGTTCGATCCAGGCGCGCAACAAGAAGATCAACGTGCTGTCGAGAAGGCGTGGGGCGACAATGTCGTGGCCGCCGAGATCGCCTTTCGCTTCGACCTGCAGAAGTTCCAGGGCAAGCCGCAGCGGCTCGCTGGTGTCGATCTGATTCCGGGTCAAATGAATCAGCGGAGGAAGCAGCGAAACCATCGGATATGGCCCGACGCCGTCGAGTGAATATCTCGCACAAAGAAGAGTTGTCGCGCCGCTCTCGCTTTTCGGTTCCAGTCCGCTCCGATTTGCGGAAAGGACGGCGGATATCGATGCCGTCGGTGCATCCGCCGGATTGCAAAGGGCATGCCCGATACCGCTCGCGACAAGGATGACATCTCCCTCGCCTAAGCGGATCGGCTCCCTTTCACCGGCTAACCGCAGCCAGCATTCGCCGTTCTGTATGACGTGGATGGCGGCATTCCTTGTCGGATCCACCGAAATACCCCATGGCCGATGCAGGGTCGCGCTGCCGATCATGGCGCTGCCAAATCTCAGCGAAGCAAGAACTTCGGACAAGGCGTCCATGAGAACCATCCTCCAACGATGAATAGGACGACGCTATTAGACGATTGGATAAGAATCTAGTGGAATAGCGTATCGACCATCTCACAATCGCAACAGATCATGTTGGCAATGTCGGCGTGCGGACGCTCCTGTCCACACCGGGCAGAAGCAGGCACGGGAAGGAGCAAAACATGCGTGACGAACCATCAAATCCATTTCCAGCCGAGAGTCATAATTCGCTCGAGACCAACAAGACGATCGTCCTGGACTTCATCGACAAAGCAGTAAACCAAGGCAACATCGAAGCTGCTTCGATGCATTTTGGCGAACGCTACATCCAACACAATCCGAACATTGCGGATGGTGCGGAAGGCTTCAAAGCCTATCTGCAGCAGCTCAAACAGTCATTTCCCCTCGTGAAGGGAGAGGTGAAGCGGATTTTTGCCGAAGGGGATTTCGTCATCGTGCACATGCACGCAAAACGCGAACCGGAGGAGGAGGGCTTGGCCATTGTCGACATTTTCAGGCTGAAGGACAGCAAGCTGGTCGAACACTGGGAAGTTCGGCAGCCCATCGCGGATAGCAAGCTGCACGCCAATAGCATGATCTGAATGCGGACAGGCTCTCAGGCTGGCTTGTGCCCGCACGTTTCGCTGATTACGCTGCCGGCGGCGGGGCCAGCACCGGGAGACCATCTGTGAGCATCGAATTTCTGTTGACGTCGCTGATTGTCGTGGCTTCGCCCGGCACCGGCGTTCTCTATACGCTGAGCGCCGGGCTTTCACGTGGTGCGCGCGCCAGCATCATTGCCGCTTTCGGCTGCACGCTCGGCATCATTCCGCACATGGCGGCCGCCATCACCGGCCTCGCGGCACTGCTGCATACCAGTGCCGTCGCCTTCGAGACGCTGAAATATCTCGGCGTCGCCTACCTGCTCTACATGGCCTGGAACACGCTGAAGGAGAAGGGCGGCCTGAGCGTCGAAGAAAATGTCGCGCCGCGCTCGGCCGGCAAAGTGATCACTTCGGGCATCCTCATCAACATCCTCAACCCAAAACTGTCGATCTTCTTCTTTGCCTTCCTGCCGCAATTCGTCAGCACCACCGAACCGCATGCGCTGTCGAAGATGCTGGAACTCAGCAGCATCTTCATGCTGCTCACCTTCGTGGTCTTTGTCGGCTACGGCGTTTTCGCGGCGTCAATCCGCAGCCATGTCGTGTCGCGGCCAAAGGTGCTGACCTGGATGCGCCGTACCTTCGCCGGAGCCTTTGTCATGCTCGGCGCCAAACTGGCGCTGGCGGACCGGTAGACAGGAAGGTCGCGGGCAGCGCAAATCTATCCCTTCACATAGCCCATGGCCTCGACAATCTGCCCGTCCGCCACGCGCATCAGGTTGACGCCGCGTAGCGAATTGCCGTCGGCCATCCAGTAGCGCCAGCGGATCGTCGCCCGATCACCGGCGACGAAAGTTTCTTCAATGTCGAAGCGCGTGCCGGGTCCGGTTGCGATCGCCGACCACAGTTCGACGCAGGCGCCCTTGCCGATGCGGCGGGCGCCGTCCGGGGCCGGCGTGGTGTTCTCGATCACGCAATCTTCCGCCACCAGATCGTCGAGCGCCGACGGGTCGTGGCGCTGGAAGACGTCGTTGTAGCGCCGCATGATCTCGGCCGTTTCGGCGGAGCGTTTGGCGGCGGCGACGTCGATGACGAGTTCCTGTGTCATTGGATATTCCTTCCCTTCAGTGATCGGTAGCGGTTTCGATGAGGCGGGCCTTGAGCGTGATCACTGCGACGCCGGCCAGCGCCCGCGACACGAGGCAGCTCTCCTTGGCCGTCTGCGCCAGCCGCTCGAACTCCCCCGCCGCCAACCCGGCGACGCTTGCCTCGGTCTCCAGCTCGATGCGGGTCAGCGTCGGTCCGGCCGCGGTGGCGCCGAGATGCGCTTTGGCGATCGTGTGGATGCGTGCGGGAGTGTAACCTTCGCGGCCGAGGACGGTGCTCAGCGCCATCGAGAAGCAGCCGGCATGCGCCGCCCCAATCAATTCCTCGGGGTTGGTGCCGGGACCGTTCTCGAAACGCGACGGGAACGAGTAGGCGCCTTCGAAGACGCCGCTGCCGAGCTTCAGCCGGCCCGAACCTTCCTTCAACGATCCCTGCCATTGGGCCTTTGCTTCACGAATGGTCATTGTGTCTCTCCTTTGATTTGAGGGTCGATCAGATTTTGGGGCGGACCAGTCAGGCGCCGTTGACGACCACTTTCCCGAAGACGTCGCCTTGCTGGAAATAGCGGTAGGCGTCGTTGGCCTCGTCGAAGGCGAACACCTTGTCGATGACAGGCCTGAGGCGATGCACCGAGATGGCGCGCAGCATGGCTTCGAGATTGGTGCGATTGCCGACGAACAGGCGGCTGATGGTGGCGAGGCTGCGCTGGTAGACCGGGCCGGGGATCTGCACCGTCCCGCCTTTCGCATCCTGTACGGTGAGAAGCACGATGCGCCCGTAAAGCGCGCAGGCGATCATCGATTGCGCGAAGGTCGGCGGGCCGCCGGTCTCGACGACGAGGTCGATGCCGCCGGTCTGCTCGCGCACCGCAGCACCCCATTCCGGCATGTCGGCGGTCGAGACGACGAGGTCGGCGCCCAGCGCCCGCAGCCGGTCCAGCTTCTCGTTGCGCGAGCTGACTGCCACGACACGGCAGCCGAGCAGCTTGGCGAATTGCAGCGCAAATAGCGCGACGCCACCTGAACCGATGACAAGAACCCATTGGCCGGGCTTCGGCATTTCGGCCGCCGTCACGGCATTCCAGGCGGTCAGGCCGGCGCAGGTTAGTGTCGCCGCTTGATGCCAGTCGAGATGATCGGGAAGCCGCACCGCCCATTGCTCGTCGAGCACGGCGTATTCGGCCAGCATCCCGTCCAGCGTGCAGCCAAGCTGGTCGATCAGACCGGCATTGATGCGGCCATCGATCCAGCGCGCAAAATAACTGCCGGTGACGCGGTCGCCGACCGCAAAGCGGGTGACGGCCTCGCCGACCGCAACGACTTCGCCGGCACCATCGCTCAGCGGAACGACCCCTTGGCGCGGCGCCAGTGGATAGCTGCCGTTGAGGATCATCGTGTCGCGGCGGTTGAGCGAAGCGGCGCGGACACGCACGACGATCTCGTGCGGCTTCGGCGTCGGCTGCGCCTCGTCGCGCGTCACCAGGCACTTGGTCCCGCAGGTTCCTTCAAGACGATAACTGCGCATTTGCCTCTCGATATGTAGACTGATTTACATATTATGTAGACCGGTTGTCATATTCGAGGCAAGGCCTATAATGCTCACTCCTGACAGAGGTTGACATGGCGAACGACACCCGTACCCGCATACTCGAGACCACGGGGCGCCTGCTTCGGCAGCGCGGCTATCACGGCACTTCGCTCAACGACATATTGAGCGCCTCAGGCGCGCCGAGAGGCTCGCTCTATTTTCATTTTCCGGGCGGCAAGGACCAGCTGGTCATCGAGGTGACGCGCGACAGCGTCGAGGACGTCTCGAAAAGGCTGGGCGAGGCCCTTGCGGCCGAAAAGGACCCGGCGGTGGCCGTCCACCACATCTACCAGTCGGTCGCGCGCATGCTGGAAGACAATCGGTTCACGCTCGGTTGCCCGATCGCGCCCGTGGTCTTGGACTCGCCGATCGACATGCCGGAACTGGCCGAATTGTGCCGGTCCGCCTTCGAGCAATGGATAGGCTTGCTCAGGGCGGCCTTCGTCAGGGCAGGGGTGCCCGAGCGACGCGCGCACGCGCTGGCATTGCTGGTCGAATCATCGCTTGAAGGACTGATGGTGATCGCACGCGCCACCCACGACCGCGCCCCGGTGCTGGCGGTAGCCGATGAGGTCGCGGCGCTGATTGAGGGGGCATTGCCGGCCAAGAGTGCCGCTGCCGCGGTGCATTGACGTTTATGCCTTCATCGCATCGAAGGCGGCGCGGCGTTCCGCCAAAAGGGCCAAGGCTGCAGCTCGACGATTCATGTTCTGCGCCGCCGCGACGCCTGGAAGCAACGGCATGGTAGCCGAACAGACGCGTCCTGCGGGATACGCGCCTGCTTACTTGGGATCGGACGGCCTCTCAATTTCCGCCACATCAACGAAAAAGGGCGGCATCGCTGCCGCCCTTTCCGTAAGCTTGCGAGATTGGCTGGATTAGAAGTCCATGCCGCCCATGCCGCCCATGCCGCCGCCGCCCATGCCGCCAGGCATGCCGCCGCCAGCCGACTCCTTCTTCGGAGCCTCCGCGATCATGGCTTCGGTGGTGACCAGCAGGCCGGCGACCGAGGCCGCGTCCTGCAGGGCTGTGCGCACAACCTTGACCGGATCGACGATCCCCATGGCGATCATGTCGCCATATTCGCCGGTCTGGGCGTTGTAACCGAAGGTCGCGCCCTTGTTCTCAAGGATCTTGCCGGCAACGATCGATGCTTCCGCACCGGCGTTGGCCGCGATCTGACGGGCCGGAGCCTGCAGCGCGCGACGCACGATGCTGATGCCCGCGGTCTGGTCGGAGTTGGCGCCGGTTGCCTTGATGCTCAGCGAAGCGCGCAGCAGTGCGACGCCGCCGCCGGGAACGATGCCTTCTTCGACGGCCGCGCGGGTCGCGTTGAGGGCGTCATCGACGCGGTCCTTCTTTTCCTTGACTTCCACTTCGGTCGCACCGCCGACGCGGATGACGGCAACGCCGCCCGCCAGCTTGGCGAGACGTTCCTGCAGCTTCTCCTTGTCGTAGTCCGAGGTGGTCTCCTCGATCTGCTGCTTGATCTGGGCGACGCGGCCCTGGATCTCGGCCTTCTTGCCGGCGCCGTCGACGATGGTGGTGTTCTCCTTGGAGATCGACACCTTCTTGGCGCGGCCGAGCATGTTGAGGCCGACATTCTCGAGCTTGATGCCGAGGTCTTCGGAAATGACCTGGCCACCGGTGAGGATGGCGATGTCTTCCAGCATGGCCTTGCGGCGATCACCGAAGCCCGGCGCCTTGACGGCAGCGATCTTCAGGCCGCCACGCAGCTTGTTGACGACCAGCGTGGCCAGGGCCTCGCCTTCGACGTCCTCGGAGATGATGACCAGCGGCTTCGAAGTCTGCACGACAGCCTCGAGGATCGGCAGCATGGCTTGCAGGTTGGAGAGCTTCTTCTCGTGGAGCAGGATGTAGGCGTCTTCCAGATCCGCAACCATCTTTTCGGCGTTGGTGACGAAGTAGGGCGAGAGATAGCCGCGGTCGAACTGCATGCCTTCGACGACTTCGAGCTCGGTCTCGGCGGTCTTGGCTTCCTCGACCGTGATGACGCCCTCATTGCCGACCTTCTGCATCGCTTCCGCGATCATCGAGCCGACCGAAACGTCGCCATTGCCGGCGATGGTGCCGACCTGGGCAACCTCTTCCGAGGTCTTGATCTTCTTGGCGTTCTTGATCAGCGTTGCGACGACGTCGGCGACGGCGAGGTCGATGCCGCGCTTGAGGTCCATCGGGTTCATGCCGGCGGCAACCGCCTTGTGGCCTTCCTGGACGATCGACTGTGCCAGAACGGTCGCGGTCGTAGTGCCGTCGCCGGCGATGTCGTTGGTCTTCGAAGCAACTTCGCGAACCATCTGCGCGCCCATGTTCTCGAACTTGTCTTCAAGCTCGATTTCCTTGGCGACGGTGACGCCGTCCTTGGTGATGCGCGGTGCGCCGAACGACTTGTCGATGACGACGTTGCGGCCCTTGGGGCCGAGCGTGACCTTCACCGCGTCGGCGAGGATGTTGACGCCGCGCAGCATGCGCTCACGAGCGTCGCGGGAGAATTTTACGTCTTTGGCAGCCATTTTTAGCTCCTGGCAGGGGCTTGGATTGAGCCCGAAGATTTAAACGAGGGTGAGGCCGATATTCAGCCGATGATGCCCATGATGTCGGATTCCTTCATGATCAGAAGGTCTTCGCCATTGAGCTTGACTTCGGTGCCCGACCACTTGCCGAACAGGATGCGGTCGCCGGCCTTGACGTCCAGCGGGACGAGCTTGCCGGCTTCGTCGCGGGCGCCGGAACCGACGGCGATGATCTCGCCTTCCTGCGGCTTTTCCTTAGCCGTATCGGGGATGATGATCCCGCCCGCGGTCTTGGATTCGGATTCGACCCGACGAACGACCACGCGGTCATGAAGCGGGCGGAACTTCGACTTTGCCATTTTTTATTCCTCGATGAGAATGGTGAGAACAGTTCCTCCGTCCGGCGGCGCCGGACATGTGGTTAGCACTCATCTTGGGGGAGTGCTAACGTGGCGCTGAAATAGGCTGGCAACTCGCGCGAGTCAAGGCGCCCGGTGGGCATCATCAGGAACAATTGCTTCAAACGGATACTTGACCAAGTCAACTAAATCGCTGATCTTGCGGGGAGGAGGATGCCATGACCATTCATCATCACCCAGGCAAGGAACTGATCGACGCGGTGCGGGCCTTCAACCGCTTCTACACCCGCCAGATCGGGCTGCTCGACGAAGGGCTGCTGAAAAGCACCTTCTCGCTGACCGAGGCGCGGGTGCTCTATGAGCTGGCGCATCGCGATGGCCTGACCGCCACCGACCTTGCGCGCGATCTCGGCCTCGATGCCGGTTATCTCAGCCGGCTGCTGAAGAAGTTCGAGGAGCGTGATCTGGTCGAGCGCGCCACGATCGAGGCGGATGCGCGGCGCTCATCGATCGCGCTGACCAAGGCCGGGCGGCAGGCCTTCGCGCCGCTGAACCAGGGTTCGCACGACCAGGTCGCGGCATTGCTCGACCGACTTTCGGTTGCCGAACAGGACAGGCTGGTCAGGGCCATGCAGATGGTGCAGCGTCTGCTGGGCGGAAGCACCGAGCCCAAAATTCCCTATATGCTGCGGCCTCTGCAAATCGGCGACATCGGCTGGATTATCCATCGCCAGGGCCTGCTCTACGCGCAGGAATATGGCTGGGACGAAACCTATGAAGCGCTGGTCGCCGAAATCCTCGGCGCATTCGTCAAATCCTTCGATCCGAAATGGGAACGCAGCTGGATCGCCGAGCGGCAAGGCGAGGTCGTCGGCTCGGTCTTCGTCGTGCGCCAGTCGGACGCGGTGGCGAAGTTGCGCCTGCTCTATGTCGAGCCGTCGGCGCGCGGCCTCGGCATCGGCAAGCGGCTGGTCGAGGAATGTATCGGCTTTTGCCGCGCCACGGGTTACACGACACTGACGCTGTGGACCAACGGCGTGCTCGCCGCCGCTCGCCACATCTATGAGGCTGCGGGCTTTAAATTGACCAACGAGGAGCGCCACCATTCCTTCGGCAAGGATCTGGTCGGCCAGAACTGGAATTTGGAGCTGTAGCAGCGCCGCAGAATTTCGAGCATCGGCCCGGGGCGGTCGCTCAGGTCGCAGGCTTAATGTTTTGGTTCAAGCGAAAGAAATTGGTGGGATCATACTTGTTCTTTAGTGCGGCCAACCTCGGATAATTCTCGCCGTAAGCCGCCAGAACCCGATCAGTGCCCTCTTCGCCGAGATTATTCGCATAGACGCCGCCGGTCGAGAACGGTCTCATTGCATTCCACAGGTCGCGCGCCCATCGGATGTGCGTTTCGTCGTCAGACGGATTGTCCCAGATCGATATCGGGAAGCAATCGTAAAGTGCATCTCTGTTGGCGTAGGGCGTTCCGTCCATCGGTACTCGCGAGATGGCGCCGCCAACCTGCTGCAGGACCAGGGGACAGGAGCAATCCGGCGCTCAACTGGCGTGCCATACTCTCTCAGAGGTTGAATGATTTGCTGGCCTTCGTCGAGGGGGCCGATGTAGCACGCCGATATGCTGAAGAAGCGTTCGCCCGAGGGCGCCGTCACAAGCGCTGCATCCAGGCTCAGCTCATCTGGGGCGCCGCTCGAGAACCGCATCGCTTCGCGTTACAAGCGCCCGGCGTAATAAATTGCTAACTACGATCGCCCTGCACCGACTGCCATGCACACTCGCCGGCTTCTGGCACAATCCGGCTCCTTGAATTATGAGCACGCTTATTATATATGTCGCTCATGGTTTCCGACGGCATCGACAGATTGGGCTTTTTGATCCACGACGTACAGCGCCTGATGCGCAAGCGCTTCGAAGCGCGCGCCAGTGGTTTCGGCCTTTCTTCGGCGCAATGGCGGCTTCTGGTCCGCGTCGCCAAGGAGGCGGGTGTCGCGCAGGCGCGGCTTGCCGAGCTTCTCGAAATCGAGCCGATCAGCGTCTCGCGTCTTGTCGATCGCATGGAGGAGGGCGGCTGGATCGAGCGCCGTCCCGACGCAACCGACAGGCGAGTGCGCATGATTTTCCCGACCGCCAAGGCAAACGCGGCTTACACCCACGTCAAGAGCCTTGCCGGCGAGGTCTATGAGGAATCGCTCGTTGGCGTTTCGCCGGAAGATCGCCGCGTCCTGGTCAGGGCGCTGGAGACAATGGTGCAGAATCTTGCAGATGGTGAGGCGCCGCCCTCGGAAAAAGTGAAGAATACGGAAGGCACAGCAGCATGAACGCGGTAGCCAAACTAGATGAGAATGCGGCCAAGCTGGAGATGGAAGCTCCCGCGAAGCCGGCGGCAGCTCCGGTAACGGTCGCTCCGCAGATAGCTCCGGCGCCGGTGGCGCCGAAGCAGAAGCGCCGTGCCGGCCGCTTCCTTTTGATGTTTGTGCTGCCCGCTGCGTTGATCGCCGGCGGCAGCTATGTCTGGGTGACCGGCGGCCGCTATCAGGAGACCGAGAACGCCAATCTGCAGCAGGCCAAGGTGTCGATAGCCGCCGATACGGCGGGCCGCATCGTTCAGGTCGACATTTTCGACAACCAGTCTGTCAAGCAGGGCGACGTGTTGTTCGCTATCGATCCCGAGCCCTACCGGATCGCATTGGCCCAGGCCGACGCGGCGGTGGCCGGCGCACGGCTCAATGTCGAGCAGTTGCGTGCGGCCTACAGCCAGGCGCTGGCGCAGGAGAAGTCCGACGAAAGCCAGGTCCAGTACGCGCAGTCGCAATATGACCGCGCCGCCGACCTTGCCCAGAAGGGCATCAACGCCAAGTCGTCTCTGGACGAAGCCAAGAACGACCTCGACAAGGCGAAGCAGCAGCTGGCCGTGGCCCAGCAAGGGATCGTCAGCGCCAAGGCGGCACTTGGCGGCAATCCCGACATCGAGACCGACAAGCATCCAACGGTAATGGCGGCGCTCGCCGCACGCGACAAGGCGGCCTACGATCTGGTCCAGACCACGGTCAAGGCACCCGCCGACGGCATCATCAGCCAGGCCGCTTCGTTCAAGGTCGGCCAGTATGTCGGTTCGGGCACGCCGCTGTTTTCGCTGGTCGAGACCGGCGACACCTGGGTCGACGCCAATTTCAAGGAAACCCAGCTCACCAACATGAAACCCGGCCAGAAGGCCGAAATCATGGTCGATACTTATCCGGGCAAGACGTTCGAAGCCACCGTCAAGGCGATCGGCGCCGGCACCGGCGCCGAGTTCTCGCTGCTGCCCGCGCAGAACGCTACCGGCAACTGGGTCAAGGTCACGCAGCGCATTCCGGTCCGCCTGGAATTGACCGATGCCGACGCCAAGGCGGCGCTGCGCACCGGCATGAGCGCGACCGTCACGGTGGACACCGGCGTTTCCCGCGGGCTGCCGAGCATTTTCCGCCGCGCCACGGCAGGCGAGGCCAGGTAAAGAGGCCTGGTAGCGGCCGCATAGCAAACAGCGAGATGGATGCAGGATTGGTCCGAGGGAGGCGCGGGAAAAGTTGAATGCGTGGACGGGCTGCGCTGTAGCCTGCCTGAGCAGACAACGCCGCGCAGGATCTTCGGTCCTCAGGTTTCCGGGCGGCAGGCGCCCGCTTTGTCGAGACGCTCAGTCGATGTAACCCCCACATCGATGCTCGCGTCCCACCGCGATGAGGGTCTCTCTACAGCGGGGCCTCGCCGTCCGGAAACCTAATGTACACGTTTTTGTTACCTGCTGGAAGTTTTACGTCATGAGCAGCCCAGAACCCTTTCGCGAAGTACCGCACCGCGGCCTGATCACAGTTGCGCTCATGCTTGCGACGATCATGCAGGCGCTCGACACGACGATCGCCAACGTTGCGCTGCCGACCATGACCGGCGATCTCGGCGCCTCCCCCGACAACATCAACTGGGTGCTGACCTCCTACATCGTTGCCGCGGCGATCATGACGCCGGTGACCGGCTGGCTTGCCGACCGCTTCGGCCGCAAGGAGCTGTTCCTGACGGCCGTGGTCGGTTTCACCGTCTTTTCAATGCTGTGCGGCATCGCCTGGAGCCTTGAGACCATCGTTTTGTTCCGGCTCATGCAAGGCGTGTTCGGCGCGGCCATCGTGCCGCTGTCACAGACCTTCCTACTCGACATCAACCCTAGGGAACGCCACGGCCAGGCCATGGCGATCTGGGGCGCCGGCATCATGCTGGGACCAATCCTTGGCCCGACGCTGGGTGGCTGGCTGACCGAGAATTTCAATTGGCGCTGGGTGTTCTTCATCAACCTGCCGGTCGGCATCATCGCCTTCCTTGGCATGGCGGCATATCTTCCCAGCGTCGCCCGGCGGGTGCGCAGCTTCGATTTCTTCGGCTTCACCATGCTCTCGCTCGGTGTCGGCGCGCTGCAGCTGATGCTCGATCGCGGCGGCGAGGTCGACTGGTTTTCCTCGATCGAGATATGGATCGAGCTTGGTCTTTCCATCACCGGCTTCTGGGTATTCACCATACATACGTTGACGGCGGAGCACCCCTTTATCGACCCCAAGATCTTCCTCGATCGCAATTTCGTCACCGGGCTGGCGTTCATCTTTGTCATGGGCGTGCTCATCCTGGCGAGCATGTCGCTGCTGCCGCCAATGCTGTCGACCATCTTCGGCTATCCGACCCTCACCATCGGCGTCGTCCTGGGGCCGCGCGGTGTCGGCACGATGATCGCGATGCTGTTCGTCGGGCGGATCATGCACAGGATCGATGCCAGGATCCTCGTCGTCATCGGCTTCCTGCTGACCGCGCAATCGCTCTACACGATGTCGAGCTTTTCGCCGCAGATGGACAACTGGCTTATCCTCAGCTCCGGCGTCATCCAGGGCCTTGGAATGGGAATGGTGTTCGTGCCGCTGTCCACCGTGGCTTTCGCCACGCTCGACGCACGTTTCCGCACCGATGCAACGGCGCTGTTCAGCCTGGTGCGCAATCTTGGCTCGTCGATCGGCGTATCGGTGGTGACGGTTCTGCTGGTACGCAACACGCAGATCAACCACGCCGAGCTCTCGGCCTATATCAATCCGTTCAATCCCAACCTCTGGGCGGCATCGCCGGCAGCGGCGGGCGGCGATCCGACGGCGCTGTCGCTGATGGATCGCATGGTCAATATCCAGGCGATGATGATCTCCTACGTCAATGACTTCAAGCTGCTGATGATGATGACGCTGCTTGCTGTCCCGTTTGTTTTCCTGCTGCGCAAGCCAAAGGCTGCGCCGCCCGCCGGTGGGGCGCCTGCCGCGCATATGGACTAAGCCTCAGGGCTTACGGCAACCGCGACCGGCCACGGTTTCCGTTGCCGTGCCGGTCGCGTCGGCGTTGAGCCAGGTTCACCTGCCATTAGTATATCCGGACCAATATGCAGTCGCTTTTGGGTTGAAGGCGAGCCTCCTTTGCTTGCCTCAAGCATCAGCGGGAGGAATTGTGTTTGGCCACGAAGTCATCCAGGCAAACCGCCGACGCGCCCGAATCCGCAAATTTGACGACGCTGGCACAACTGGCGACTGCCTCATATGAGGCCCTCGAGTGCGAGCTTCGCGCCACGATTGCGGCACTTCAGGACCAGGCACTGCGGTTCCAGACCGCGATAGAGAACATCTCGCAAGGCATCTGTTTCTTTGATGCCGGTGAACGGCTGATCCTGTGCAATCGACGCTACGCGGAAATCTATCGCCTTGCCCCGGAGCAATTGCAGCCGGGTGCGGCGCTGCGCGAAATCGTCGAGCGGCGCGTCGCTGTCGGAACCTCGGCAATGAATGCGGACGCTTATCTGGCGTTGGCCCGGGCAGTCAATTCGGGCACGGCTTCGGGGAACTGGACAGCCGAGCTCGCCGATGGCCGGACAATTCAGGTCTGCCATCAGCCGATGCCTGACGGCGGCTGGGTGGCCACGCATGAGGACATCAGCGAGCTCAGCGCCAACCGCTTGGTCGTCGACGAGCGTATCTCCTTGCAGACGCTCATCGACCTGGTGCCTGACTACATGTGGGTGAAGGACACCGAAAGCCGCTTCGTCGTCGCCAACCGAGCCATTGCGTCCGACAGCGGTCGAGACAGCACGAGCGACATGATCGGTCTGAGCGACTTCGACCTTCACGCGCCGGATCTTGCGCAGAAATTTCGCCTCATCGAGCAGCAACTGATGCGCGACGGACAACCGATGATCGACGAGGAGGAGTTCGTCGTCGATGCGTCAGGCACCGGCAAATGGTTCCTGTCTACGAAACTCCCGTTGCGCAACGTTCAGAACAACATTTTCGGCCTCGTCGGCATTGCCCGTGACATCACTGCGCGCAAGCAGGCCGAAATCCTTCGCGACGGGCAGGCGCATATCCTCGAGATGATCGCAAAGAGCGCTCCCCTCGAAGACGTGCTCGAGCGGCTCATGCGTCTGGTCGAGTCCCAACTGGCGGGGATATTCGGTTCGGTCTTGCTGCTCGACAAGGATGGCAGCCACTTGCGCCACGCCGCCGCGCCGAGCCTGGCGAGAGACTACACCGACGCCGTCGACGGCGCCGCGGTAGGCCCAAGGGCAGGGTCTTGCGGTACCGCAGTCTATCGGCGCGAGCCGGTGATTGTCGCTGACATCATGCAGGATCCGCTTTGGCAGGACTATCGCGAACTCGCGCGGCCACACGGTTTGCGTTCATGCTGGTCGACGCCGATCCTGTCGCATCAGGGCGCCGTGCTCGGCGTCTTTGCGATGTATTCTATGACGGTGCGCGAACCGACCAAGGCCGAGACTCGCCTCATCGATTTCACCACGCGCATCGCCGGGATCGCCATCGAACGCAAACAGGCCGAAGACCGGATCCACTTCATGGCCAATCATGACGTGCTGACCGGGCTTCCCAATCGCGCCTTGTTGGAGGACCGGCTTTCACAGGCGGTCTTGTACGCCCAGCGATACGATCGCTGGGTGACGGTGGTGTTCATTGATCTGGACAATTTCAAATTCGTCAACGACACGCTCGGCCACAATGCCGGCGACGAGCTTCTGAAGACCGTCGCAAGTCGCATGGTCGACTGCGTCCGGGCGACCGATACCGTCGTGCGGCTTGGCGGCGACGAATTCGTCGTCGTGCTTTTCGACCAGCCGGCGAACGTCGATCTCGTTTCCGAGACCTTGCAAAAGCTCAGGGCTGCACTCGCCGAACCGGTTCGGCTCGGAGCGCATCTTGTGCGGGCGACGGCCAGCATCGGCATTGCCAACTATCCCAAGGATGGGACGGATCCCGATACGCTGCTGGCAAATGCCGACGCGGCCATGTATCGCGCCAAGGAGTTCGGCCGCGATAATTTCCAGTTTTACGCTCCGGAGTTCAACACCAGGGCGCATGAAAAATTCGTGCTTCAGGAAGAGTTGCGAAACGCCTTGGCGCGTTCGGAATTCACGCTGCTCTACCAACCGCAGGTGGACCTTCGGTCAGGTCGGGTTTTTGCGGTCGAGGCGCTGATACGCTGGAACCACCCAACGCTTGGCACGGTAATGCCGACGATGTTCATCCCGACCGCCGAGGAGACAGGTCTGATCGTACCGATCGGCGACTGGGTTCTGCATGAGGCGTGCCGGCAGAACAAAGCCTGGCAAGACGCAGGACTGCCGCCCTTGACCGTTTGCGTGAATGTGTCGGCGCGGCAATTCAGGGAGCGCAACCTGATCGATCGCATCGTCAGCGCGCTGAAGGACAGCGGCCTGGAGGCCAGGTATCTCGAGCTGGAGGTGACCGAGAGCCTTATCATGCAGGATATCGAGCTGGCGGTCGCCACCATGAACGCCCTGCAAAGCCTGGGTGTCCAGATCTCGATCGATGATTTCGGCACCGGCTATTCCAGCCTCAGTGCACTCAAGACCTTTCCCGTGGCGCGGCTGAAGATCGACAAGTCCTTCATCAAGGATCTCGCCGCCGACGAGAACGATCAGGCTGTGGCCAGCGCGGTGATTTCATTGGGGCAAAATCTCAACCTGAGGGTCATCGCCGAGGGCGTTGAGACAGATGATCAGGTTGCTTTCCTGCGCAGGAACAATTGCGACGAAATGCAGGGCTATCATTTCAGCAGGCCGGTTTGTGCGCAGGAGATCGAGGAATTGCTCGGCGGCGGCCGCAAAGACTGACGGATCGGTCGCCAGCAGGCTTCCGCCGTCCAAATGGTGGAGATTATCTGCCGAGCACAAGGCACCAGTAGCGAAGCGTGCTGTCGCGGCCGTCGCGCACATAGGCGAGGCCGAAGCGGGTGAAGCGCGGGTCGAGCATGTTGCGGCGGTGGCCTGGCGAATGCACCCAGATATCGAACAGCTTCTGCTGGTCGAAGCGGCCTTCGGCAATATTTTCGGCGGCAGCGCCGGCAATGCCATTGTCTTTGACGCGCGAGGCAAAGTCCTTGCCCCAGCCGGTGGTGTGATTCATTCGGCCGCCGCGCGCCATATATCCGGCCTGCTGGAGCGCCGCCTGCTCGAGCCGGGCATCGGGGGCGAGCGGCCCCAGACCCGCCGAAGCGCGGATGCCGGCCAGCGTGCCGGCGGCGGAAGCAGAGACACCGGCGCTTTCACCGGTAGGCAGCACGGCGGTTGCGCAGGCGGTGAGCCCGGCAAGGGCGCCAAGGCCGGCAGCTCTGAGCAGCACGCGCCTGCTTAGGCTTGGTTGGACCTCGTAATTTTCGATTTTCGTAACGGTCATGCCCGCCTGACATAACCGCGATCATGGCTTTTGCCGGGCAGGGCCGTGAAAATGCGTGATGAATGGTTTCGACGCGATGACACTTTGTCAGATTGATTTCACCGCTCAATCGAAACAGGCCTGCTCGGATGGCAGCATTCGCCCAGACGGCTGTTCGGGCTCGATACTCCCAGGAGCTCGATACCCAGTCAGGCCTTCACGGACAGAGAGTTTCTTTTGCCCTACCTTTGCGGCTTCACGAGCGCTGGCGAGGTATCCTCGGTTGCAAATTTTCGCTGGGGGATATCGCTTGCAGTGACGACCGCAGCGATTCGTGCGCCTGAGCACCAAGCAGCCTTCGGTATTGGTCTTCGAGACGCTGATTGAAATCGTGGACGGTCCGGATCACCGCAAGCGCCGCGTCAGTTGCAACGATTAATTTGGCCCGTCTGTCGTTCGGATCATGCGAACGCCGAACATAACCGAGGCGCTCCAGTTCATCGATCAACTCACCCATCGATGCTTTGCCAATGCCCGCACGCTCTGCGAGGACGCTGGGTCGGGTTCCTTCTGCGTCGATGTTGGCGAATACAGCGCCATGTTTGGGCTTGATTGCCGAATGGCCGCTCTCCCGGAGAACCTGGACCAAAGCGCTCGCCGACGATTGATAAGCATAGAGAAGCAGAGACTGCGTGTAGGGCTGATTATCCATCTTTTCAAACTTATATGGTGCCAATATAGTATGGCAACCGAACTATATGACAGGAGATCAGCATGGCTACCGGCAACGTCCGAACTGAAGGGGTGGAAAGTGTCGCGCACAGGCTGATCGAAGCTTGGAATCGTCACGATGCTCGCGCCTTTGCCGCCGTATTCGCGGCAGATGCCGAATTTACAAACGTCTTCGGGATGCAGGCGACTGGACGTGACAAGATCGAGCAGTTCCATGCCCCAATTTTTGAGAAGATGTTCAAGCACAGCCACCTATCCGCCGAAAGCGTGCGGAACAGGCTTGTTCGCCCTGATGTTGCCACGCTCGACCTGCGGTGGTCCATGACTGGCGCGCTCGATCCGATGGGAAACGAATGGCCGCGTCGGCGCGGATTAATCAGCGTAGTGGCGACGCGGGATCATGACGAATGGTTGATTGCAACGATGCACAATATGGAACTTGGGGACGATCAAATGGCAGAGTCTCAGGAGAAACTTCAAGAGGATAAGTAGGCTCTTCGTTCACGTCAGGATCGAAAGCGACAGCCAGCCAGCATGGTCAAGCCGATCTGATCGGGCAACGAGATCGAACGGCGGGTCAGGTGATCGGGATTGGCGAGCTATGCTACAGGAGTTGGTGCCGGATGGCGGTGCCTTGTCCCGGTTTGGCTGGCCACAATGGCGCGCCCCATAGCCGGTCGCCTTGGTCTTGCGGAATCTAATGTATGAACGGCTTGGAGCGCTCTGGGCTCTCGCCGGCAGTTCTTTGCCGCGGTGATCGCCGGTCGGCTATTCCGCCGCCACGAGTTTGGTTTCCGGCGTCGATGTAGCCCGGTCGGCCCGATCGTCCTCGGTATCTTCCCACCAATCGCCCAGGGCGTCGATGAGTGGCACAAGTTTGAGACCGGGCTCCGTGAGGTCGTAATCCACGCGAAGCGGATAGCCGGTACGCGCCGTTCGCCGCACGATCCCGGCTTCCTCCAGCTTGCGCAGTTCCAGGGCCAGAATGCGGTGCGAAACTGTCGGGTTGTCACGCCTCAAATCGCTGAAGCGCTTGGTCCCGTCCTTGAGGTAGTAGAGCAGCAAGGTGGGCCAGCGACCGCTGAGCACACGCATAGTCTCCTCGATCGGGCAGCGTGAGACGACATCTTTCATGGCGGGGACCTGGTTACAGAATAGTGCGTAATTTACATGGGGCGACCAGCGTTTAGGGTCAAGTTTCGCTGCGCAGCGTAATCCCTAAATCATGGAAGAGACAAAGAAATGGAACCTATTCTCCTTTACGGCTTCCCGCTGGGAAGTTCGATGGGGCTTGTCGCTGCATTTGAACGCGTCGGACAACCCTACCGCCTGTGTCGCGTCGATATGCTCACTGAGATGAAGAACGACGCCTATGCCAGCATCAACGGTCGTCAGGAAACACCGGTGTTGATCACGGACGAGGGCAGGGTGCTCACCGAGACCATGGCGATTGCCGCCTGGCTCGAAGCCCGCGATACGCAACGCCGTATCAGCTTCGATCCTCGCTCGCCGGAGGGCGACCGGATGCATCAGCTGATGGCTTTCGTGAACACCGGTTTCACCGCCGCTTTCACCCCGCTCTGGGCCGCATATGAAATGGAGTCGGCCGAACCGATGCAGCTGGCGACCTTGCGTGATTTCGGCCGCAAGGTCGTTACCAACCGCCATGACCAGCTCGAGGCGATGATCCTCGACACGGATTTCCTGGTCGGCGACCGGCCGACGCTTGCCGATACCACGCTGATGGGCGTAGCGCGCTGGGCGGAGTTCCACCAGGCGGTCGACGGCGCCGCTTATCCCAGGCTGGCGGCGCTACGCCGCCGCATCGAAGCCGATCCGGCCGTGCGATACGCGCTCGCTGTCGAGGCTGGCGAAAAGCCCGCCGGGTCCGGCGCTTGCCTCGGTCACGTGCCGCTGGCCGAGGTGATCAATCGCTTCGCGGCCTAATCCGCTCGTTCAGCCGCCCGGCGCCCCGGCGCCGGGCGGTGGCGACAAGCACGCCGAGATCGGCTATCATACGGGCGTTCTTGAAGTGGCAGCTGCGGGCGGCCATCCTGGCGGTGACCGCTCCGACACACGGGAGAAAGGTTATGGCCGGCTTTCATGTCATGGCGGACGCACGTGGAATGCATGTACAGCCCACGGTGCGCCGCATCAGCACCGAGGATCTGATCGATGCGCTCCGTCTCGGCGTAGAGGATTTCTGGGCCAAGCCGTCGCATTATGTGTTCCTGTGCCTGATCTATCCGGTGGTCGGCCTGATCCTGACGCAGTGGACGTCGGGCTCGAACGCCATCCAACTCATCTATCCGCTGATGTCCGGCTTCGCTTTGGTCGGTCCGTTCGCCGCTATCGGCCTTTACGAAATCAGCCGCCGGCGCGAGTTCGGCATGGATACATCCTGGTGGCATGCGCTCGACGTGCGCCACTCGCCGGCGCTGCCCGCGATTGCAGTCATCGGTATCATGCTGGTGGTACTGTTCCTGCTCTGGCTGTTCACCGCGCAATCGATCTACACCAGCCTGTACGGCAATCAGCCTCCGGCCTCTATCGTCGGCTTTATTCGCGAAGTGCTGACGACCAGCAAGGGCTGGACACTGATCCTGCTCGGCAACCTGGCCGGGTTCGCCTTCGCCGCGATCGTGCTGGCGACGACTGTCGTCGCCTTTCCGCTGCTGCTCGACCGCGATGTCGGCGCGGTCTCGGCAGTCGAGACGTCGGCGCGCGCAGTTATGACAAACCCGCTGCAGATGGCGCTGTGGGGCCTGATGGTCGCCATACTCCTGGTCATCGGCTCGATCCCGCTATTTGCCGGGCTTGCCGTCGTCATGCCCATCCTTGGCCACGCGACCTGGCATCTCTACCGCAGGGTGGTCGAACCGGAGCGGGCACAGCAGGTCAGGCGGCCGATGTAGGCCCGATCAGCGTTGCGCGTCGGTTGCCATCTTGACGGCCAGCGCGGTCAGCACCGTGCCTATCATCCAGCGCTGGATCACCAGCCATAGCGGCCGCCCGGCGAGGAAGATGGCGATCGAGCCGGCCGTCACCGCGATGATGGCGTTGACGGTCAGGCTGATCGCGACCTGCGTGGCACCGAGCACCAGAAGCTGCGACAGCACGTGGCCTTTGCCGGGGCCGATGAATTGCGGCAGCAGCGACAGATAGAGCACTGCCACCTTCGGGTTGAGCAGGTTGGTCATCAGGCCCATGGCGAACAGCTTGCGCGGCCTGTCTCTCGGCAGTTCGCGGATCTGGAAGGGCGAGCGCCCACCGGGCTTCACCGCTTGCCAGGCGAGCCACAGCAAATAGAGCGCGCCGGCAAGGCGCAGCACATCATAGGCAAAGGGCACGGCGAGCAGCAACGCGGTGATGCCGAACGCCGCCGACAGCACGTAGAACAAAAAACCGAGCGCCACGCCGCCCAGCGAGATCAGTCCGGCCTTCGGCCCTTGCGACAGCGAGCGCGAGATCAGATAGATCATGTTCGGGCCGGGCGTCAGCACCATACCGAGGCAGACCAGCGCGAAGGCAAGATGGTTGGCGGGTTCAGGCAAGAGCGCATCTCCGGTGGGGACACTCACCACATGCTTCCATCACCCGCAAGGGCATGGCGGCAGGAGCCTTTGCGCCAGCGCGCCGGGCCCCCCTGCCTTAGTCGCCAATCCCATCGCCTTCAGCCGACGATGCGCAGGTTCGACAATTCGTTGGCGATTTCCTTGAAATTGTCGGACAGCGTCGCGCCCGTCGCATTCCAGAACAGCTTGGCCGGCTTGCTCGGGTCCGCCGGATCCTTGCGGAAGCGCGAATCCGAGGAACACGCCTTCAGCGCATCGATTGCCTTCTTGTCGCCGGCATCCGTAGGCGACAGGTCGAGCGCCACCGTCATCACCAGAATGTTCGAATTCTTTGCGTTGGCGCAGAGCGTTTTCATCTGCTCGTCGAGTGCTGCCGTGTAGTTGGCACCGGTATAGGTGGTCTTGCCGATATCGGTGCTGGTATTCATAAACAGGCGGGTTACGCTTCCAGATCCCGGATAGGTCAGGCCAGTGTAGCCGTAGGCGGCGTAGGTCGACCTGTTGTTGGCGTAGCTGCCGTCGCTGACGGCGCTATAGGTATTGGCTCCGTCGGTCAGCACCACGACCACCTTGTCGTTGCCCCTCTCGCTGTTCGGCCGACCATCGGTGAACGGTGGGTTGCTCGATACAGTTCGCCAGCCCCAGGCAAGTCCCTCCGGCACGTTGGTGTTGCCGTTCGGCGCCATGGCGTCGATGGCGTCCTTGATTTCCTGCTTCTGTGCGTCCTGGCTGACGTCCTTCAACGGCGTGATCGGGTTGGTGGTGCAGGAGGAATTCGGCCCATCGCCCGCGGCTGCGGATTGCGAACCGTATGGTTTTACCAGGAAATATTTGCGCATGTCAGACTGGCGCTGGGAAGCGGTAGGACCGGCGACATAGGGCCAATCGGCCCACCAGTTGTTGCCGTAATTGTAGGACGTGCTGATGACGTCGTTGATGCCGTCACGGTTGAAATCAAGCCACAGAGTGCCAGCCTCATCCGGGGCGAACATCGGCACGAAAAGCGTGGCCGGCGCGGCTGTATCGGGCGTGGTGTCGTCGACATTGTAGGGATATGGCCGTGCTTCGACGCAACCTTGCCAGCTCGCATAGCGGCTTGTGGTGTAGATATATTCCGGTGCGCTCCAGTGGCCGTACTGGCAGGTGCCGTTCTTCTTGTATGTGTCGCAGACATATTGCTTCGAATTGGGTACCTCTTCGCGGCCCGATTCGACCGTCATGTCGGCGTAGAGGCTGAAACGCGTCAGCGGCTGGTCCTTGGTCTCGCCCCAGCCGGTGCCGCGCTTGTACCAGACGCCGTTGAGCTTCTCGGCATATTTGTCCGGATTGTTGGCGGCACTCATCGTCGTCCAGTCGAAATCCTCGTGCTGGATCGGGGACATGCCGTCCTGATCCATCCAGCCGTCCTGGTCGTGGGTAGGGCCGACATTGACCGAGGCCGCAAACGGCACGAGAGAAAACTGCACCGGTTTGGTGATCTGCTTCATCTGCTGCGCCTGAAGCGCCAGCGTATCGACAAGCTGCTTGGCGGCCGACTTCAGCAGGTTTATTCGCTTCTCGCCGGTGCCGGAGCCGAGATCACTCATCGAGCCGGAATTATCCAGCACAAGCGCGACTTCGAGGGTGTTCTTGAGGCGGAGTTCCGAACATTCGGTGAAGGTCGTGTCACTTGCCGTGCCGCCGATCAGCAGGCTGGCGGCCGGTAGAAAATAGGGGTGGAAGGTGAGGCTGGCGCAGAGCTTCAGGGTGCCGCCGCCGGCATTGTTGTTGGGCAGCGTGACGGTCAGCGCTGTATTCGCCGGGTCGATACGTGCGAGATTGGTTTCGAAAAATGTCTTGGCGTAGGCCTTGACGTCGTTGTCGCTGGCGCCGGCAACGATCTGCTGGGCGGCGGCGAGGCCGGCCGCATCAAGGGCGTTCAGCGTTTCGTGCTTTTGGCGCAGCAACTCCCCGTAATCGACACTGAGCGCCAGACCGGCCATCAGTGGCACAATGGTGATTGCAGTCATTAACGAGTAGTTGCCACGTCTGTCGTGTCGGAATTCTCCGACTATTGCCTTCAGCATTCCCGCCCGCCCCATTTTTCCCGGACGATGCCACGCATTTTTAAATTTCCGATTGCTGAAATACGTTCAAGGCCGGTACGGGTTTTCAATCCCTGTTAACCACGCGTCCGCAATCGGCAATGCTGCTTCGAGCTTCCCGCGGCAAAGCCTCTAAAAAAGGGGATAAGGCGCTGGAAAAGAAAAGCTTTCACCTCGCGTCCTCGCCGGCGTCCCCGTGCCACAATCTTGCGGCGCTATGAAAGCTGGTGACAGGGTGAAGCGCTTCGGTTAATCCCAACCGGTCGCGGCGGACCGTCGGTCGCGGCGCTTGCAAGCATCATGGTACAGGGACAACGGCATGGCGGATTCGCCCGACATCATCGGTTCGCTCGCAGACTTGTCGGGAGCCTATTCAGCCATCCTGTGCGACGTCTGGGGCGTGGTGCACAACGGCGAATGGCATTTCCCGGCGGCGGCTGCCGCGCTGATCGCTGCTCGCGCGGCGAAAATACCTGTCGTGCTGATCACCAATTCGCCGCGTCGCAGCGCCGACGTGGTGGCGCAGATGAACGCCATCGGCGTTCCTCCCGCCGCCTACGACCGTGTCGTGACGTCCGGCGACGTTACCCGCGACCTGATCGCGGAAGGGCCGCGAAAGATCTTCCACATAGGCGCCGATCGGGATTTCACGCTCTATGAGGGCCTCGACGTCGAACTCGTCGAGGAGTTCGAAGCATCCGGCGTGGTCTGCACTGGCCTGTTCGATGACGAGGTGGAGAAGCCGGAGGATTATGCCGATCTTCTGCTGCGGCTGCGTGCCAGGAACCTGCCCTTCATTTGCGCCAATCCCGACATCGTCGTCGAGCGCGGCGAACGCATGATCTGGTGCGCGGGCGCTTTGGCCCGCGAATACGCACAGCTTGGCGGACGCACGCTGATCGCCGGCAAACCCTACGCGCCGGTCTATGATGTCGCCATGAAGGAGATCGCCGTCATTCTCGGCCGCCCGGTCGAGCGTTCGCAAGTTCTGGCCATCGGCGACGGCATGATGACCGACATCAAGGGCGCGGCCGACAATGGCTTCGACGTGCTCTACGTATCGGGCGGCATCCATGCCCGTGATTACGGTGAGACGCTGCAGCCGGATCCGGCCAGGCTCGCGGCCTTCCTGGAAAAATATGGCTACAGGCCGGTCGCGGTGATTCCCAGGCTGCAATAGGTTCAAGCCATGACGGCCATGTTCGAACGCATTTCCGCAACCGCACCGCTGCCGGCCCATCTGCGCGGCGGCGTGGTGGCTATCGGCAATTTCGACGGCGTCCACCGCGGCCACCAGGCGGTGCTCGAACGCGCGCGCGCCGAAGCGGAGCGTCGAGGCGTACCCGCCCTGGTGCTGACCTTCGTACCGCATCCGCGAAAGGTGTTCAGGCCGGACATGCCGTTGTTCGTGCTGACGCCGCCGCCGATGAAGGCGCGGCTGTTGTCGCATCTGGGCTTTGCGGCGCTGGTCGAGCAGCCGTTCACACGCGAGTTCGCCTCCTTGTCGGCGGAGGCTTTCGTCACCGGCGTGCTCGAGCGCAACCTCGGCATAAGCCACGCCGTCACCGGCTTCGATTTCCATTTCGGCAAGGACCGCCAGGGCGGCCCGGCCTATCTGATGGCTGCCGGCGAGCGCCACGGCTTCGGCGTCACGCTGGTGGATGCGTTTCGCGACGAAAGCGCCGAGGTGGTGTCGTCGAGCCGCATACGCACGCTGCTGTGCGAGGGCAATGTGGCCGAGGCCGCCGGTTTGCTCGGCTACCGTTTCACCGTCGAGGCGGAGGTGATCGGCGGCCAGCAGCTCGGCCGGACACTCGGCTTTCCGACCGCAAACATGAGGCTTTCGCCGGAAGTCACCCTCAATGAAGGGATTTATGCCGTCCGCTTCCGCCGCGCCGACGGTTCGCTACACGATGGCGTCGCCAGCTTCGGCCGCCGGCCGACGGTCGACGACAATGGCGCGCCATTGCTGGAGACCTTCGTCTTCGACTTTTCCGGCGACCTCTACGGCGAGATTTGTGCCGTGTCCTTCTTCGGCTACCTGCGCTCGGAGGTGAAGTTCGACGGGCTTGACGCGCTGGTCGCCCAGATGAAGCGCGACGAGGCCGAGGCGAAGGCACTGCTCGCCGGCGTCAGGCCGCTTTCCGGGCTGGACGCGGCCATAGCTTTTTAGAGCACGGTCCCGAACCGAAGGTCAGCGAAGCAAAAAATGGGAACCGGTTTTCCGATTAAGATCATGCTCAACCAGAATTTATCTCTTCAGCGCCAAGCCAAGGGCGATGAAGCTCCAGCCCTGGAAGATCAGGTCGACGGCCAGGAACAGGCCCAGCACCCACACGCTGTTGACCGGCCAGCCCATGGCGATGACCAGTCCCGCCAGCGCGCTGATGACGCCGGCCGCGACCACCCAGCCCCAGCCCGGCTGCGGCCGGTGGCTGTAGCCTACCCAGGCCCTGAGCACGCCTGAGGCAAGCAGCGCGACCGCCAGGAGGAAGGTCAGCACCGTCGAGGCGAGGACCGGATTGTCGAAGGCGAAGAAGCCGGCGACGGCGTAGAGGAGGCCGCTGAGCAGCCAATAGAAGAAGCGGCCCCATGTCTTCACGCCGAAGGCATGGATGATTTCGACAATGCCGGCCATCAGCATCAGCCAGCCCACGACAAAGACCGAGGCGACGGTTGCGATGAACAGATTGCCGAAGGCAATGCCGCCGAAGACAAGCAGCAGCACCCCGAGCGCGACGAACCATCCCCATTTCGCCCGCGTCTGGCTGATCGCATCTTTCAAGGCATCGCCGTGCAGTGTCATCGCCCTCTCCCTCAAGGCTACTTGGCCTTTTTGTCGGCTTTGAAGGTAACGCCGATAGGCCTTCTCGTAAAGCGAGCAGGCTGTGAGGGTCACACCCATGCTCGGGCGGTACGCCTGCGAGACGTCTGCTTTTGGCAAGAGCAGCCGCTGCGAGTTCATTTCCGTGAAACGTGGGCTTGCGCCCTCAGGCCAAACCGTGGTCACGCCGAGGTTTAGTTGGAGAATAGCTCCTGTCCGTAAAGCGGCCGCAACGTCGAGCTATGATACAGAGCCAAACCTCCAAACGCCGCGCAACGCCGGTCGCATCAGCATCCGCATGTCACAACCTTGCGTCGAGGTCTCAGTAATCGCCGCCCTCGCGATGCAGCGTCGCGAGGATTAGCCCGAGCGCGTTGGGCAAGAAGTAGATTGTTCCGCCGAGCTGGTTCGAGAGCGGCATGGTCTTGGCTTCCCATGACAGGAAATAGTCGCCGGCGATCACCGTGAAGCCGATGCCCCACACCAGGATTGCGCACAGGCAGCCCAACATCATCCATGCCTTGCCATGAGCGAAATCGGCGCTGCTGCCAACCACCTTGCGCAGCATAAGCACAACCCCGATCAGTCCGAATATCCCCGCCAGGATCTCGACGGCCATGATGCCGACGAGTGCCACAGGGGCAGCCCATGGCATGGTGATGGCACGCCATTGCTGCCATGGGTTGCCGTAGGTGTTGGTCATTTCGATCGTCGGCTTCACGGCATTCACCAGAGTGTCTTTGAAGTCGGTTGCATCGTTCAACAGACCGAGAAAACCCCACAGGGTGGGGAACAGCGCCATCACGATCAGCCCCAATCGTCCTACGCTGTGCGGATTGACAAGCCGCTCGGCAGTGGTTCCGGCATACGAATTGTCCGGCATCGGAATTCCCCCTCTTTTGAACCTTGCACCGTCGAGCAAATCGAAAATTGGCTGACACGGCAGCGCACCGCCAAATATGGCACGGACGTCGGGCGATTTCTCGCTGATGCTGATCGGGCTGATCGCAAGATGATCGTGGCGCTGGTTCGTCGCTGTATTTGCAAGCGGGCAATCGTTATCTTGTCGATGACGTTTGGCTGTTCGCCTTTCTCGGCGCTTGGCAAGACTGGGGGAGCAAATGGGCGATGTGGACGAACACCTCGATCTGACAGAGATCAACGCCGTCCGCAGGCTGTTGACGTCAAAACCACGAACGGTCCGCTGGGACGAACGCCGGGCGCGGCTCGACGAAGTCGGTTCGGTCTGGCCGGTCGCGGAGGACATCCGATGCGAGCGCGTGGTTTTCGATGGCCTTGAGGGAGAGTGGTCTCTGGCGCCTGGGAGTGACAGGGATAAGGTTCTGCTCTTTTTCCACGGTGGTGGCTACTGCTCCGGCTCCCTTAAAAGTCATCGTCGAATGGTTACCGAGGCAGGTCGGGCAATGGGAATGCGCACCCTTGCGATCGACTATCGCCGCGCACCGGAACATCCTTTCCCTGCGCAACATGAAGACGCACTCACCGCATGGCGCTTTCTGAGCCGGCAAGGCATCGCGTCGGATCGCATCGTGGTTGGCGGAGACAGTGCGGGCGGCAACCTCACTCTGTGCCTGGTCAGTATATTGCGCACGGCAGGCGAGCCGTTGCCGCGATGTCTTTGGCTGGTTTCGCCCTGGACGGACCTTTCGATGTCCGGCGCGACATTATCAACCAAGGACGCAATCGACCCTATCATCCACCGGGCGTATTTGGAGGAACTGGCAACGGCCTATGTTCCCAATGGCGTTGGTCGGCGCGATCCGCTGATCTCGCCTTTGTTCGCCGATCTGAGCGGATTTCCCCCAATGCTGATACAAGCCGGTTCGGCCGAGACGCTGTTGTCGGACGCAACTCGGCTCGCCGAAGCCGCTGGCGCGGCTGACGTTAAAGTAGGTCTCGAAATTTGGCCGCATATGATTCACGCTTGGCCGGTTTGGAATGCGGGGTTGAGTGCCGGTCGCCGCGCTCTTCACAGCGCAGGCATGTTTGTCCGCGAATGTTTGTAACCCCTGCCGAGGCAACTGCTATCGTATTCCAAACACTTGATCTGGAATCTTGGTGCGCCAAACAATCGACTGCAACGCGGAACAGGCCGGCCAACGCGGCCAATGTTGCGGATATTAAGTCAAATTTTACCGAACTGGCGCCATGGCTTCAGTCAAGGCTGGTTGTATCCGCCAATGCGTTCGACGTATGGAGTAACGATGCGGTCTGTCCCGACGATCTTGGCCGCATTCATGCTCGGCACCTGCGGCGTTGCCAAGGCCGGCGAGGGCACCTTCGGCTGGCTGTCCGGAGACTGGTACCTGACCGTCGGTGCCACCGGCATGGTTGCTCCGAATTTCGAGGGCGGCAAGAAGTACCTGCTCAGTGCCTCGCCGATCATCTCGCTCGGCAAGGCTGGTCCCGCGGCGCGCTTCACCTCGCGCAACGACAATATTTCATTGGCATTGATCGACGATGGCGGCGTCCGCGCCGGCCTGACGGGCAAGTTCCTGTTTTCCCGCGACGGTGGTGACGCCGACGAATTGAAGGGTCTCGACCCGGTGCGCTGGGGCGGCGAGGCTGGCGGCTTCTTCGAATTCTATCCTTTGAATTGGCTGCGTGCCCGCGCCGAATTGCGGCACGGCATTCGCGCCCATAACGGTTTTGTCGCCGACATCGCCGCCGACGCCTTTTACGATGTGACGCCCGACGTCAGGATTTCGGCCGGACCACGCGTTTCGTTCGCCTCATCGGACTATTTCGACGCCTATTACGGCGTTGATGCCGAGGAGTCCCTGGCCTCGGGGCTCAGCGAATATCATCCCGGTGGCGGGGTGAAGTCGGCGGGCCTGGGCGGCGCGGTGACCTGGAAGGTGACCGAGCCGATGACGGCCAGTCTGTTCGGCGAATATTCCCGCCTGATGGGCCCGGCCGCCGATTCCAGCCTGGTCAAGGAGCGCGGCTCTAGGGATCAGTTCATGATCGGCGTGTCGACGACCTATCGCTTCGATTTCTCGATGTGATGTCTACCCCAGCAATCGCGTATCGATGGGATGCGTTGTGACCTCAACGATGTGGATGCCGTCGCGCGTCAGCAAATCTGGGTTGAAGAGATAGTTCCTTGTAAACGGGACGATCACACAAGGGACTTCCATAACCGCGTGCTTGGCTGTGGCGATAAAGTCCGTGCCGAGCCGCTGCGTCGTGGCCGTATCGTCCTTCCAGTCATCAGATAATTCCGGAGATGCAACGGTAACGCTGTCCGGCACTTCGATTTCCAGAAGCTGATAGGTCTGGGGCAGGTCTTCCGCGTCCACATGCACCAGAATTTCGAGAAGCGCTGTAGCTGGATGATCGGCGCAGTAGACGATCGGCGTCCCCATCACGTGCCAACGGCCGGCGCTGACCATGCCACCAGCGCCGGAGAGATCGGCGTAGCTGGAAATGCGCCACAACCGCATATGTTAGGCGAAAATGCCGTAATCGATGCGATGGAGCTCTTCTTCCACCAGGACGGCACCCGTCTCGGACTGCAAGAGGTTGATCGGTATCTCGTTGAGCACTCTGCTGCGCTTGCGTAACCAACGCTGCGCCTTTTCATGACTGCCGAAAACCCGGTCCGCCATCGCTGAAACCCGCTCAAGTCGCTGGACGCGGTCGGATTCGGCGATCGTCAGAGTCTCGTTTCGCTCTTTACGACGCGCCAAGGTCCGTCGCGGGCCAACGATCTTGTAGATTTCATCACTACTGAAGCCCCGTTGACGGAGCCCTTCGACCCTGGTGACATGAACAAGAAACCGTTCTGTCGCGGTATCGGGGATCGCGGTGTCGGCTTCTGGGCGAACCTTGATATGCAGACTAGACATGGGCTGGCTCCGCTGCCACTTGCCCCTAGACATAGGCGCAAGTGGCACATCGTGCAAGGAAAACCACGACAACAAACTAGCGACCATGATGCCCCCGACAGGAAACCGCCGAGAGTTCGGGCTTTTCAATATCGCCTGTGTCGGTTAAAAGCCCAGCCATGACGAGCTTTTCGCGCCTTCTCGCGACTGCGATACGAATTACAGGCCCGGTGTTCCGGGCGGCCTGACGGCCGCCGGAGCCGCCGGGAATCTTGCGCGCGGCCTCTCGCGCTTTTCCAGATCATGATAGTTCAACGCCCGGGCTCTTTTGCCGCCGGCAACGCATATGGCAGACGAATGACTGATACCGAGACCGCCGAGACGATCGATTATTCCAAAACGCTCTACCTGCCGCAGACGGATTTCCCGATGCGCGCCGGGTTGCCGGAAAAGGAACCGCTGCTGGTCAAGCGCTGGCAGGACATGGACCTTTACCGCAAGTTGCGCGAAGACGCAGTCGGTCGCGAAAAATACGTGCTGCACGACGGCCCGCCCTACGCCAATGGCAACATCCATATCGGCCACGCGCTGAACAAGATCCTCAAGGACGTCATCACCCGCTCGTTCCAGATGCGCGGCTATGACTCGAACTATGTACCCGGCTGGGATTGCCACGGCCTGCCGATCGAATGGAAGATCGAGGAGCAGTACCGCGCCAAGGGCAAGAACAAGGACGAGGTGCCGGTCAACGAGTTCCGGCAGGAATGCCGTGAGTTTGCGGCGCACTGGATCAAGGTGCAGGGTTCCGAATTCCAGCGGCTCGGCGTCGTCGGCGACTTCGACAATCCCTATACGACGATGGCTTTCCACGCCGAGGCGCGGATCGCCGGCGAACTGCTGAAATTCGCCATGTCCGGCCAGCTCTATCGCGGCTCCAAGCCGGTGATGTGGAGTGTGGTCGAGCGCACCGCGCTGGCCGAGGCGGAGGTCGAATACCAGGACTATGAGTCGGACACGATCTGGGCGAAGTTTCCGGTCGTCACCCTCGCTCGCCAGGTCATCAACATCGAGGATGGGCAGCCAGCCCTGGACCCCAAGCTGACGCAGACGTCGCTAGATCTGCTTGATGCCAACGTCGTCATCTGGACGACGACGCCGTGGACGATCCCCGGCAACCGCGCCGTCAACTACTCGCCGCGCATCAACTATGGTCTCTACGAGGTTACGGCGGCCGAGAACGCCTTTGGTCCTCAGCCCGGCGAAAAGCTGATCTTTGCCGAGAAGCTTGCGGACGACGCTGCCGCGAAGGCCAAGGTCACTCTGAATCGGCTTCGCAGCGTTGGCGCCGAAGAGCTTGAAAACCTTACGCTTGCCCATCCCCTCAAAGCTCTGGGTGGCGGTTACGATTTTCCCGTGCCGATGCTCGCCGGCGATCACGTCACCGACGATGCCGGCACCGGTTTCGTCCACACCGCGCCGGGACATGGCCGCGAAGACTTCGACGCCTGGATGGATGCTGCCTCTGATCTTCGCCAGTGTGGCATCGACACCGCGATCCCCTTCACCGTCGACGATGCCGGCTTCTTCACAAAGGACGCGCCGGGCTTTGGCCCGGACCGCGAGGGTGGAGCGGCGCGCGTCATCGACGACAATGGCAAGAAGGGCAACGCCAACCAGGCTGTCATCGACGAGCTGATCAAGCGCAACGCGCTGTTCGCGCGCGGCCGCCTGAAGCACTCCTATCCGCATTCCTGGCGCTCGAAGAAGCCGATCATCTTCCGCAACACGCCGCAATGGTTCGTCTATATGGACAAGGAACTTGGCGACGGCACGACGCTGCGCAGCCGCGCCCTGAAAGCCATCGACGATACCCGCTTCGTGCCCGCCGCCGGCCAGAACCGCATCCGCGCCATGATCGAGGAGCGCCCCGACTGGGTGCTGTCGCGCCAGCGCGCCTGGGGTGTGCCGATCGCCGTCTTTGCCGATGCCGACGGCAATGTGCTGCGCGACGAGGCAGTCAACCGGCGCATCATGGACGCCTTCGAGAAAGAAGGCGCCGACGCCTGGTTCGCCGCCGGCGCCAAGGAGCGGTTCCTCGGCAATCACGATGCCTCGAAATGGCAGCAGGTCATGGACATCCTCGATGTCTGGTTCGATTCAGGCTCGACGCATGCCTTCACGCTTGAGGACCGGCCCGACCTGAAATGGCCGGCCGACGTCTATCTCGAAGGCTCCGATCAGCATCGCGGCTGGTTCCACTCCTCGCTGCTCGAAAGCTGCGGCACCAGGGGCAGGGCGCCCTACGACACCGTCGTCACCCATGGCTTCACCATGGATGAGGAGGGGCGGAAAATGTCGAAGTCGCTCGGCAACACCGTCGTGCCGCAGGACGTCATCAGGCAGTCCGGCGCCGACATCTTGCGGCTGTGGGTGGTGACGACCGATTATTGGGAAGACCAGCGGCTCGGCAAGAACGTGCTGCAGACCAATATCGACGCCTACCGCAAGCTGCGCAACACCATCCGCTGGATGCTGGGCACGCTCGCCCACGACGATGGCGAGGAGGTGCCGCTGGATAAGATGCCTGAACTGGAGCGGCTGATGCTGCACCGGCTCGCTGAACTCGATGAGGTCGTACGCTCGGGCTACGACGCGTTCGAATTCAAGCGCATCACCCGCGCGCTGCTCGACTTCATGGTGGTAGAGCTGTCGGCCTTCTATTTCGACATCCGCAAGGATGCGCTTTACTGCGAAGCGCCTTCCAGCGTGAAGCGCAAGGCTTCCGTGCAGGTGGTACGCCATCTCTTCGACTGCCTGGTGAAATGGCTGGCGCCGATGCTGCCCTTCACCATGGAAGAGGCTTGGCTCGACCGTCATCCGGATGCGGTCTCCCTGCATCTCGACCAGTTCCCGGAAATCCCGGCGGACTGGAGGAACGAGGCGCTGGCGGAGAAGTGGCGTAAGGTGCGGCAGGTCCGCCGTGTCGTCACCGGCGCGCTGGAAATCGCCCGTGCGCAGAAGGTCATCGGCTCTTCGCTGGAAGCGGTGCCGGTCGTCACCCTCGACGATGCCGTGCTCGAAGCGGCGATCGCCGATGTCGACATGGCCGAGATGGCGATCACCAGCGATCTGGTTATCATGCACGGCAAAGCGCCGGCGGGCAGCTTTACCCTCGACGACGTCAAGGGCGTCGCCGTGGTCATCGAGAAGGCGGAGGACCGTGGCCTGGTGAAGTGCGCGCGCTCCTGGCGCTACACCGCCGATGTCGGCTCAGATCCGGAATTCCCGGATGTTTCGGCCCGTGACGCCGCTGTTCTGCATGAGCTGAAGGCTTTGAGCCGTCTTTAAGGCGGTGCACAAATGCCACGGCGGGCGGCCGATCGGCCCCCGCGCGTTGCCCTTAACGAGTGGTTGAGGTAAACACGCGAAACTCCGGACGACAAATTGTCGCCGGAATTCCGTCGGAAGAGCATAGGCGATGGGGACCGGACCTTTCTTTGGCCGGCGGCAATCGAGAGGCTGTCTACAGTGGGACTTTTTGGCATGACCGAGAGAACTTACGCGCGCGTTGCGCTGCTGGCGCCGCTTGTCGTATCGGGCCTCGCTTTGTCCGGCTGCATGGGCTCGCCCACTTACGGGACCGACAAGACCGCGGGCGCGCAGCTTGCCGGCGACCTCACCGGGGCTTTTTCCTTCGCACCCAAGCGCAAGGATAGTATCGACTACAAGCCGCGCCCCACGCTGGTGAAGCCAGGGCCGGGGCAGAAGGAAGTCTTGCCGCCGCCGCAGGAAAGCATCGAGACGGCGAGTGCCGAATGGCCCGAATCGCCGGAGCAGCGCCGTGCCCGCCTGCGCGCCGATGCCACCCTGCATCAGGACGACCCGGCCTACCAGGCGCAGGTCATCGATGACGTGCAGACGGATCCGGCGTCGGTCAAGGCCGCGCTGAAGCAGTCGGGCTCGAGCCACCCGCCAGCCTGGACTCCGGCCGATTCGGACAAGAGCCGCGCCGCGGAAATCATGCGCCGCCGGGCTGAAGGCAAACAGGGCGACCCGACCACCCGCAGATATCTGAGCGAGCCGCCGGTGCAATACCGCGCTGCCGCCGCCACCGCGCCGCAGGGTGACCTCGGCGAGGACGAGTACAAGAAGGAACGCCGCCTCAAGAGGGAGGCGGCCGCCAAGAGCAAGAGCGGCGGCATGTTCGACTGGCTGCCCTGGTAGACTGACGGCCCCAGAGACTTTCTGGCGTGGATTGCCTGGCTGGATTTGGATCTTCGGCCCCGACCAGAAAAATCACGGTCCGCGTCTCTCGCGAAAAAAGTCTTTCAGCAGTGCTGCTGCGTCATTCTCGGCCATGCCCGGATAGATGTCGGGTACATGGTGGCAGGTCGGTGACGTGAAGAAGCGAACGCCGTTGACCACTGCGCCGCCCTTCTCGTCGGCAGCACCGAAATAGAGCCGGCGCAGCCTGGCGAAGGAGATGGCGCCGGCGCACATGGCGCACGGCTCCAGCGTCACATAGAGATCGTGGCCGCTGAGCCGCTCGCTGGAAAGCTTGCGGCAGGCCTCGCGGATCGCCAGCATCTCGGCATGGGCGGTGGGATCGACGAACTCGCGGGTGCGGTTGCCGGCACTCGCAACGACCGTATCGCCGCCGACGACGACCGCGCCAACCGGCACCTCGCCACGCAGGGCGGCGGCTTCGGCTTCTTTAAGCGCCAGCGCCATGAAATCCCGCCGCTTCACGCGGTTTCCATTCCGATTATCTCCTCGCCACTAGAGCGCGATCCTGTTACTACCCGCGCAAACGAGCAAAGGCCACATGGACGACAAAAACAAGAAATTCCCGCGCAAGGCCGGCCCGAAGCCGGCGGGGCCGCGTGGTCGCGATGGCGCTCCCGGCAAGGGCGGCAAGCTGCCCTTCGGCGCCAAAAAACCTTACGCTCCGCGCGGCGACCGGCCGGCGGCGGCCGAAGGCGAACGGCCGAAGCGCGACTTCAAAGGCGGCGACAGGCCGTTCAGCAAAGGGCCGCGTCCAGAAGGCAAGCCTTATGAACAGCGCGAGGGTCCACGCAAGCCTTATGCGCCGCGCGGCGACCGGCCGGCAGCTGCCGAAGGCGAGCGGCCGAAGCGCGACTTCAAAGGCGGCGACAGGCCGTTCAGCAAAGGGCCGCGTCCGGAGGGCACGCCTTATGAAAAGCGCGAAGGTCCGCGCAAGCCTTACGCACCGCGCGGCGACCGGCCAGCAGCTGCCGAAAGCGAGCGCGGCGAGAGGCGTTTCGACCGTCCCAAGCGTGATTTTGGCGATCGACCGCAAGGGGCACAAAGGGCACAGGCGGCATCGGAAGGCGGCTTCAAGCCGCGCCCGCGTCGCGTCGAGGCAACGGAAGAAGCCGGCGAACGCATTGCCAAGCGGCTGGCGCGTGCCGGCCTGGCCTCGCGCCGCGACGCCGAGGAACTGATTGCGGCCGGCCGCGTCAAGGTCAATGGCAAGGTGTTGTCCTCGCCGGCCTTCAACGTCATGCCCGGCGACATCATCCATCTCGACGGCATGGAGATCCCGCCGATCGAGCGCACCAGGCTGTTCCTGTTCCACAAGCCGGCCGGCGTGGTCACGACAAACCGCGATCCCGAAGGCCGCAAGACCGTCTTCGATGTGCTGCCGCCCGGGCTGCCGCGGCTGATGACCATCGGCCGGCTCGACATCAACACCGAAGGCCTGCTGCTGCTCACCAATGATGGCGGCCTGTCGCGCGTGCTCGAACTGCCGGCGACCGGCTGGTTGCGACGCTACCGCGTGCGCGTTCACGGCAAGGTCGAGGAAAGCGCGCTTGCAGGGCTGCGCGAAGGCATTGCCGTCGACGGTGTCTTTTATGGCGCCATCGAGGCGACGCTCGACCGCGAGCAGGGTTCGAACGCCTGGCTGACACTCGGCCTGCGCGAAGGCAAGAACCGCGAGGTCAGGAACATCCTGGGCGCGCTCGGTCTCGACGTGACGCGGCTGATCCGCATTTCCTACGGGCCGTTCCAGCTCGACGATTTGCCGGAAGGCCATGTGCTGGAGATCAAGGGCCGCGTGCTGCGCGACCAGCTCGGCGAGCGCCTGGTCGAAGAGTCCGGCGCCAATTTCGATGCCGATATCGCCAAGCCGTTTTCCAACAAGCCGGTCAGGCGTGAGCGCGAAGAGGAGCCCGAGCGGCCGAAATTCACCCGCGACGGCGAACGCCGGCCGATCGGCGAGGGCGGCCTGATCAAGAACCGCAAGCGGCGCGAGGGCAGCCGCGACGAAGCGCTCGGCAAGCTGTCGACAAGCCCTGACAGGAGCTTTGGGCCAAAAAAGAGCTTTGGCGAGCGTGGCCCCAGACCTGAACGCAGCGACTTCGGGGACAAACCCCGCGGCGACAAGCCTCGTGGCGGCTTCGGTGGGAAAAAATCCGAACGCGAGCAGCGGCCGATCGAGCCGCCGGGCCAGCGCAAGGCCAATGTCTGGATGGCGCCGGGCGCACGGCCGATCGGCAAGGGCAGGGCGGAGGCAGACGCCGCCAAGGCGGCGGAAAACAAGGCGCGCAAGGCATCGTTCAAGCCGTCTTACGGCAAGCCCGGCGGCAAGCCGCAAGGCGGCGGTGCAAAGCCGTTCGGCAAACCGCGCGGCGAGCGCCCGGATGGCGGTGGCGACCGGCCGCGCGGCGGCCCGAAGGGAAGCAATGCGGATCGTCGGCGGTGAGTTTCGCGGGCGTCCGCTGGCGACGCCCCGCACCTTTGCCATCCGCCCGACCACCGACCGCACGCGTGAGGCGGTCTTCAACGTGCTGGCGCATCGCTTTCCTGAAAAACTGGACGGCGCGCGCGTGCTCGACCTGTTCGCCGGCACCGGCGCGCTCGGCCTCGAAGCGCTTTCGCGCGGCGCCTCCTACGCTGTCTTCATCGAAGAATCCGCCGAAGGGCGCGGCCTGATCCGCACCAATGTCGAGGCCTTCGGCCTCACCGGCCGCACCAAGATATTCCGCCGCGACGCGACGGGCTTGGGCGAGGCAGGCACCATCGCCGCATTCGGCCTTGTCTTCGCCGATCCGCCCTATGGCAAAGGCCTTGGCGAACGTGCGTTGCGCTCGGCCAAGGCCGGTGGTTGGCTCGCCCCTGGCGCGCTCTGCGTCGTCGAGGAAGCGGCGGCGGCGCCGTTCGAGGCAGGGCCGGGCTTTTCGGTTGTCGACGAGCGCAACTATGGCGAGACGGTCATCCGGTTCATCGAGGCCGCCTGAGTTCGGCTTCCACGGTGGCGCCTTCAAAATGACGAACAATTCGCTTTGCCTCGACCAGCAACCCCGCCTATCGTCCCACCACAAACCGGAGCCATCTATGACATTTCAGGCTGAATGGCTGCGCGGAACGCTCTTGGGACTGGCTCTGGTGATGGCCGCGCCGGCTCTGGCGGATAACAATCCTGACGATGGCGTGGTGACCGATTTCCTGCTCGACAACGGCATGGAGGTCGTCGTCGTCCCCGATCACCGCGCCCCCATCGTCACCCATATGGTCTGGTACAAGATCGGCAGCGCCGACGAGCCGCCGGGCAAGTCCGGCATTGCCCATTTCTTCGAGCATCTGATGTTCAAGGCGACCAGCACCCATGCGGCGGGCGAGCTCGACCGTGCCGTCGCCGCCATCGGCGGCTCGGACAACGCCTTCACCTCATACGACTACACCGCCTTTCACGAGACGGTGGTGCCGCAGGCGCTCGGTGAGATGATGGGCTTCGAGGCCGACCGCATGCGCAATCTCATCCTCAACGACGACGTCATCAAGACCGAGCGCGACGTCATCCTCGAGGAGCGCCGCTCCCGCATCGATAGCAGTCCGCAGGCGGTGCTCGACGAGGAGATCGACGCCACGCTGTGGCAGAACCAGCCCTACCGCATTCCGGTCATCGGCTGGATGCAGGAGATGGAGAAGCTGAACCGCACCGACGCGATGGCTTTCTACAACAAATATTATACACCCAATAACGCCGTGCTGGTGGTGGCCGGCGATGTCGAGCCGGAAACGGTTAAGGCGCTGGCCGAAAAGACCTTTGGCAAGATCGCGCGCGGCCCGGATCTGCCACCGCGCATCCGCCCGGTCGAGCCGGAGCAGAACACCAGGCGCACGGTGACGCTGACCGACGGGCGTGTCAGCGTGCCGAGCTTCACCACGCAATGGGTGGTCGCGTCCTATCACACGGCAAAGCCCGGCGAAGCCGAAGCGCTCGACGTGCTGTCCGAAATCCTCGGCGGCGGCAACCGCAGCCGGCTATACCAGGAGCTTGTCGTCAGGCAAGGCATCGCCGCCGAGGCCGGCGCCTTCTTCCAGGGCACCATGCTCGACGACACCAATTTCACCGTCTACGGCGCGCCGCGCGGCGATGCCAAGCTTGCCGACATCGAGGCCGCGGTCGACGCCGAGATCGCCCGCATCGCGAAAGACGGCGTCACCAGCGACGAGCTGGAAAAATCCAAGGACCGTTTCGTACGTTCGATGATCTTTGCCCGCGACAAGCAGGAGGACATGGCCAACATCTACGGCTCGACGCTCGCCACAGGCGGTAACGTCCAGGACGTCCAGCAATGGCCGGACCGCATCCGCAAGGTCACCGCCGACCAGGTCAAGGAAGTCGCTGCCCGCTATCTCAATCTCGACCACGCAACGACCGGCTATCTTCTGCCGCAAACCCAGGCTGGGAATTGATTTGATGATGAGTTTGAGCGTCGGCGCCGCCCCTCACCTGCCTGCCGGCATCCTCTCCCCGTATACGGACGGGGAGAGGGGCGCCGTCATCGACGGTTTCGCTAATCTTCAGCGTTTGCAGAGCGAGCGCCGGGACAGCGGCCAGCCCCTTCTCCCCGTCACTATACGGGGAGAAGTGCCCGGCAGGGCGATGAGGGGCGGCGCCGACCTTGGCAATTGGCGCGCCGGCCCTCTTCTGGCCACCCTCATTCTCTCCCTCGTCTTTCTCCTCCTGCCGGCGCTTTCCGCTCGCGCCGCCATGAACATCCAGGAGGTGACCTCGTCGAAGGGCATCACCGCCTGGCTGGTGGAGGATTATTCGGTGCCGATCGTCGCTATCCGCTTCGTTTTCGATGGCGGCGCGACGCAGGACCCGCCCGGCAAGGAAGGGCTTGCCAATCTGATGAGCGGCCTGTTCGACGAAGGTGCCGGCAACCTCGACAGCGAGGCCTTCCAGATCAAGCTCGACGACGTCGGTGCAGAGATGAGCTTCGAGGCGCAACGCGACGGCATCTACGGCTCGATGCGCATGCTGGCCGAGCAGCGCGACGGCGCCTTCGACCTGTTGCGCGTGGCGGTCAACCAGCCGCGCTTCGACCAGGTGCCGATCGACCGCATCCGCGCGCAGATCCTGTCCGGCATCATCGCCAACGAGCGTGATCCCGACACGCTCGCCCAACGTAAATGGCTGGAAGCGATCTACGGCAGGCATCCCTATGCGCGGCCCGACCAGGGCACCAGGCAAAGCATCGCGACGATCACGCCGGCCGATCTCGCCGCCTTCCACAAGGCGAATTTCGCCCGCGACGGCCTGCATGTCGCGGTGGTCGGCGCCATCGACGCCGAGACGCTGAAGCAGAAGCTCGACCTGGTGTTCGGCAGCCTGCCGGAAAAGCAGGCGCTGACGCCCGTTCCCGACATCGAGCTGAAGCTCGGCCAGCAGCTCGAGGTCGTTTACGACCAGCCGCAGGCCTCGCTGCAACTCGCCTATCCCGGCGTGAAGCGGAATGCGCCGCATTTTTTCGCCGCGGTGCTGATGAACGAGATCCTCGGCGGCGGCACCTTCACCTCGCGGCTGTTCGACGAGGTGCGCGAGAAGCGCGGTCTGGCCTACAGCGTCAGCTCCGACCTCGTCGACCACCAGCATTCCGAGGCGCTGTCCATCACCACCTCGACCCGCGCCGACAGGGCGGCCGAGACGCTGGCCGTGGTGCGCGACGTGGTCAAGCGCATGGCCGAGGAGGGGCCGACCGAAGCCGAGCTGGCGGCGACCAAGAAATACATGATCGGCGCTTATGCCATAAACAATCTGAATTCCTCCGGCGCGATCGCCTCAACGCTGGTCGAGATCCAGCTCGGCAAGCTCGGCATCGACTACATGCAGCGCCGCGCCGCCCTGATAAACGCGGTGACGCTGGACCAGGTGAAAGCGGTGGCGAAAAAGCTGCTCTCCGCCGAGCCGGCCGTCATGGTGGTCGGGCCGAAGCTCGGCGCGGCCAACAAGGGATGAGCCCTAGCTTCGGCATCGCCTTTGGCGGCGGCGGCGCGCGTGGGCTGGCGCATATCCATGTCATCGAGGCTCTGGACGAGCTGGGCATAAGGCCGGCAGCAATAGCCGGCTCGTCGATCGGCGCCATCATGGGCGCCGGCATGGCCTCGGGCATGACCGGCAAGGACATCCACGACTATACGCGCTCGATCCTCGGCCGCCGCGCCGAAGTGGCGACGCGCATGTGGCGGGCGCGGCCCGGCACTTTTGCCGAGGCGATGCAGGCCGGCCTACGGGTCAGCCAGTTCAATGTCGAGCGCATCCTCAAGGCGTTCCTGCCCGACGCCATTCCCGAGACCTTCGCCGAATTGAAGATACCGCTGAAGGTGACGGCAACGGACTTTTATGGCCACAAGCTCGCCGTGTTCGACGAAGGCGAGCTGCATTCGGCGCTGGCCGCCTCGGCGGCGATCCCGGCGGTGTTCCGCCCGGTGATGCGCGACGGCAGGCTGCTGATCGACGGCGGCATCTACAATCCCGTGCCGTTCGACCTGATCGAGCTCGACGCCGACATCATCATCGCCGTCGACGTGGTCGGCGCGCCGACCGAGGCCGGCCGCAAATTCCCGACCTCCGTCGACCTGATGTTCGGCGCCACGCAGCTGATGATGCAGTCGATCATCGCCAGCAAGCTGAACCAGAGCCGGCCCGACATTCTGATCCGGCCGGCCGTTTCGAAATACCGGGTGCTCGATTTCATGAAGGTCGAGGCGCTGATGGCAGAGACGGTGGCGATCAAGGACGAGCTGAAGCGCGAGATCGAGAAGGCGCTGAAGGCGCGGGAAGACGCTGCGGTCGAGGGCAGGCAGCGGACGGTGTAGGGGCGCTGCCAATCTCCCCCCTTGAGGGGGAGCGCCGAAGGCGACAGAGGGGGTCGTCTCGCGTAATGCGCCAACCACCCCACTGCCGCAAGAGAGGAGCCGAGCCCGGTCGAACCGCCCCCCTCTGCCCTGCCGGGCATCTCCCCCTCGAGGGGGGAGATTGGCTCATCACGCCATCCCAGCCGCATACTCCAGCGCCACCACGCCGTTGCTGAATTGCCTGGCCGAGATCAGCTCGAGCGGCAATTGCGCGCCGGGCGGGAACAGCAGCTTGCCCTGGCCGACGGCACCGGGGTAGCTGAGCAGGCGGATGCGGTCGGCCAGGCCGTGGCGCAGCAATTCCTGCGCGACGCTGAGGCTGCCATGCACATAGATGTTGCCGCCGCTGCCTTGCTTCAGCCCTCTGACCGCTTCCGGCAACGCGCCCTGCAGCAGCTCCGCCGGCTGCCAGTCGAGCGCCTGCAAGCTGGTCGAGGCGATATATTTCGGCAGCGCGTTGAAGCGGTCGGCGAAGTCTCCGGTCTCCTTGGGCCACGAGCCGGCAAAGATCTCATAGGTCGTGCGCCCCAACAGCATGGCGCCGCTATCGGCAAGCTCGTCGTCCTTGAACTTCTGCATCTCATCGTTCCAGGCCACGCTCGGCAGCTTCTCGACCTCGGCAATGCCATCGACGCTGATGAATTCGGTGATGATGAGTTTTCTCATGGCGGGTTCCTTTCTGGCAGGGCGGGCCTTACGCGACATGCGCCGTCAACTAGCGCAGCGCTTTTTCAGGGGGAGGGTTTTCCCTGTTCGCTTCCAAAGACCGATAGCGTGGGAAAAGCTTCTCCGACCGGCCCGTCGTTCGGTCATGCCACAAGGTCCGCATCGGGGGCCGGTCTTTTTTACCTGTCCGCGATTGGATCTGGGTCGTAGCTACCGGCTGCCTACAGGTGGGCAATACCGGCTTTCAGCAGTCCTTCGCGGACGTGCTGCACATCAGACTCCTGGGCAAAGTGCAGGGTGGCAATAAATGAATCGAGGTCGAATTGGGGATCGAGCGTTCTGATCTTGCCTAGATGCGCCGCGGCCGCGATTTCGTCGCCGAGCCAGCCGTAGCAGGCAGCGGCGAAAGCGTGCTGAGCCGAGTCCATGGTTGACAGATGCATGAAAGCTTCGATCGCCTCGCCATACTGGCGCGCGGCGAAATGCGCCTTTCCCAGATGGCTCCAGAACCTCTCCGGGTGGTGCGGGTTCAACTGCATTGCCTTGCGGATCCATTCAATTCCCTCTTCCGGCCTCCCGAGCCACGTCAATAACTCGCCTTGCTGCACCACCACGAGGTCGTAATTGGGATTGAGGGCCAGCGCCCGCTCTTGATGGTAGCGCGCAGTGGTCAGCTCATTGTTGTTCACGTTCACTGCCGCGAGGATGCGGTGGACATCGGCATCGTTGTTGTCCAGCGCCAGCGCCCTGTCCAGCGCCGTCATAATGTTGTTCCAGATGGCATCCCTGTCTTCGCACCAGTTATGGACCCAGGCTTGGCCAAGAATGCAGGCCCGCCAGGCATGGGCATGGGCATAATCGGGGTCGAGCGTGACGGCCCTTTCTATCAAGGTTTGCGCGCGTTCATTATCCGCAATCGTGCTTCGGTGGTGCAGCACCTTGGCAGCAAGCACACATTCATACGCGGCCATGTTTGCAGGTTTCGCCCGCGCGAGCTGGTCCCGCTGAGCCGCCTCGACACGACCGGGCAGCGTGGCTGCGATCGCCGCGGTCACCTCATCCTGAATCGCGAATATGTCGTCCAGCTTCCGGTCATATTTGTCTGCCCAAATATGAGCGTCGTTCGCCGTGTCGATGAGCTGAACCGTCACGCGCACCCTGTCGCCGATCTTGCGGACGCTTCCCTCCACCAGGTATTGGACGGTGAGTTTCTCGGCCACCTCGCGCACGTTCACGGCGCGGTTCTTGTAGACGAAGCTGGAATTGCGCGAGATGACGAACAGCTCATGGTGGCGGGACAGTTCGGTGATGATGTCCTCGGTCAGTCCGTCCGCGAAAAATTCCTGCTCGGGGTCGCCGCTCATGTTGGTGAATGGCAGCACCACTATCGAAGGTTTCGAGATGGATCGCTTTGCCTCGACTTCTGGCAGGGCAGGACTGTCAAACCCAACGCGATAGAGGCGAACCGGGCGGCTGATGTTCTTTAACGTCTTCTCGCCCAGGTCCTCCATGGCAATTTCGAGACGGTCGGCAATTTGGGTCGCCACCGCTGCGGTCACGCAGATACCGCCGACGTCGGCGAGTTGCTCGATGCGCGAGGCAATATTGACGCCGTCGCCGAAAATATCCTCATCGTCGAAAATGATGTCGCCGAGATTTATGCCGATCCTGAATTCGATGCGCCGTTCTTGCGGCACATCCGAATTGCGCCGTTTCATACGCTGTTGGATTTCCACGGCGCATTTCACGGCATCGGTCACGCTCTGGAACTCAACGAGCATGCCGTCTCCGGTGGTCTTGATGATCCGGCCCTTGTTCTTCGCGATGGCGGGATCGACCAGTTCTATGCGATGGGTCCGAAGGCGTGCGAGCGTGCCGGATTCGTCGGCCTCCATTAGCCGACTGTAGCCCGCCATATCGGCAGCCAGAATTGCGGCTAGTCTCTGTTCCATCGCTGAACCAAAAACCAACCTTATCCTTCCTGGGCTGCCAAATCCAGCAATTTGGGCTTGTGGCTGGATCAAGACGTCTTCCACCGCCGCAGCAAGAAAGGGCGGATCAGAACCTTCCGCCAGGTGGCTGCGAACTCGATCGCATCGATGGCGGGAGGGATCCGCGCGGCGTCAAGCTCGTCGGGGCGATATATTTCAGCAGCGCGTTGAAGCAGTCGGCGAAGTCTCCGGTCTCCTTGGGCCGGCAAAGATCTGATAGGTCATGCGCCCCAAAAGCATGGCGGCGCTGTCGGCAAGCTCGTCGTCCTTGAACTTTTGCATTTCATCGTTCCAGGTCACGCTCGCCAGCTTCTCGACCTCGGCGATCCCATCGACGCTGATGAATTCGGTGACGATCAGTTTTCTCATGGCGGGTTCCTTCTGTCAGAGGACGGATGGCGAAGGCTTTGTGCGACATGCGCTGTGAAAAATGGCGGTGCTCTGTCGTTTTTAGTCGATGTCAGCAACAAGCGGCGATCTGCGTCGACCTGATGCAATGTGGTCGATCGTCGCCAATAGCTGAAACAGTGCCGCTCCGACAGCGGCGGTGTCGAAATATCGCGCGCTCGATTTTCAGGAGACGGCGGAGATCAAGCACGAACTGAAGCGGGAGGAAGGTGTGGAGACGAGGGCTGGTGCTACTGTGGAGGGGAGGCTGAGGTAAAGGCTGCGGTGAGGCGGTCGCGTTTATGTGAAACCGTCCTACGATGGCAGCTTTTGACCCAGCAGACTTGGCTGCCAATTGACTAGGTTCGAAATGGTATCAATTTTCCTTGCCACTTTCCGCTCTCCTGGAAGAAGAAACCAATAAAATCGTTACGTGCAAACTGATCGTGGCGTTCGCTGAAATGGTTGGTTCCCTGACCGCCGTCCTTTTCGACCCAGACCCTCCAAACAATTGTCAAATTGTTGTTGTTTGCGAATTCCTCGATGAGGTCGCGTCGAACAATTGTGATGCCAGCTAAGAATTCGGGACTGTCAGAAAATGCGGGATCGCCATCAGATGTCACAAAGAAATTCGACCATCCATCCTTGGGGCGGAGCTTCAACTCTGCCAACAATGCGGGATGAGGCGTCGAGAATCCTGTCTCTTCTGTAACGCCACTTCGATCAAACTCACTATATTTAGGTGAAAAACTCTCGGCAATTCGCCCAAATTTGAAATTGGCTGCGTCGCATGACAGGGAAAAAGTTGGGGTCGAGGCTTGGTGCCTAAAGCTCCGCTGGCCGAAGAGGGAGGGCGAAGACCAGCCGTTCTCGAACACATCGTGGCTGTTTTGATTTATTATTTCGGTCGTCAGGCTTCCCAATTTGCCCAAGTCCTCGCGATTGACGAGAATGAGTTCTATTCCATATTGGGCGCTTCTAAATGGATCGCTCGACTCAAAACCTCTCATGTAGTCGGAACTTCTGCAAAAGCTACGATGTAAACACCATTGGTGCCCGTCCATATCTGGTTGGATGAGAAACGGTGTTGGGACCGGAATATCGTCCAAAGTTTTCGTCCAGGCCATGTTACTTTTGGGGCTGCTAGGGACAAAGGCCATTTCCGGTACGCGTATTGCTGCCGGCATATACGTCCCAGCTGGCTTGCTGAATGAACCGCTTAAATACGTCGCATCGATATCGGCACGTTCGAAATCTTCAAGCTGGATCAGAACGCTCGGTATCTTTCCCCAATCCACGTACCAATGATGGTCAGCCAGATAGCCGATTAGCTCGGCGAACGCGATGTGCTGGTATTTTTTTCCAATTCTCTCCACCTGGTGGTCATGCCTGCCATGGGAATATCTCAGCTGGTTTTTTTCGATTTCCTCGTGCAAGGATTGTTGCCATCCAAGTTCCAGCGTCCGATTGAAAACCCAGCATTGACCCTTCGAAAGCGGAAACATCGGGATTCCGTTTTCTCGGAATCTGTTTAGCGGTTGAAGGCGCTGGTATTCTTCTTTCAATTCATCGGGCAACAACCCCAAAAGCGAATTCTCGGTTTCCGCATAACGCTCTTCGACCACCTTCCCACCAATTTCTTGATTGGCGTTGTCGCTTTTCAATGAACTGTCATGTCGACCGACAGATTCCATAAGATCAAAGAGCCTGCTCTTTTCCTGCAGCTCAGATAGTCGGGTGAGTTCGCCATGGGCGTCTTGAGCATTTAGACCGAGTGCAGCAACCTTGTCCCAAAAGAGGCCTATCTCCTCTTTGCGAGTTAGTGGAGGTTGACCTCCCCGAACAGCCAGCGAAAAACTGTTGTCGATTCCGCCCATGGTATAGCGACCGAAGTCTCCTGCCATCATGGGCGCCTTTCCATCAAAAGGCGTGCTGATGTAGCCGACGACCGAACTGAAGATGGATCCGGTGCTTTTATGATGCGTTGCGATCTGCTCCAGAGTCGGCCAGTCCGATATCAAGTCAGACGAATAAGGTGGAGCAGACCTGGCTATGAGTTCTTTGCTAATCCCGACGTTGTTAAATGCGGCATGATTAACGATGATCTGAGCGTAGCGTCTTGTCCACGCATGCCGCTCCACCGGGTGTTTATCGAAGACCATGCGATCGGCCGCGAGTGCGGCAGCTTTCAAAATATCTTTGTCAACGCAGTATAGCGCGCCGGCCGAAGCGGAGGCCAAGATGCGCTCTCGGACGTACGAATCATCCCACTCGGCAAACTCGTCTATCAATATCGGAATTTCTTCGGGAAACTTAACGAGTAGGCTGGCCAGAGCCTTGGTCGCGCAATCCCGCAACTCTCTGTCCATGGTGGAGGTCATCAAGGCTAGTGCTGTTGCTACCTGATGGATCTTTTCTGCTTCAATTTCGGACCTTGGCGCAACCCAGGCCCAGTCGATCAGTTGTTGTACAGCGGGCCAGTCATCGTCATGTGCCTCGGTTCTTCCGACAAGATAGACTGACCATTTCGCATCACGTTCACCGAGTGGTAACGATGCCAGTTCTTTCTTCAAATAAGACGCGTTGAGGGGGCAATCTGATAGTGGGGCCATCGCAAGAAGTAAGTCGAACCATTCAGAGTCGCCAATCAACGAATCTTTTTTCCCCCTCTTTTGTCTTTGCCGTTCAAGCAAGTTTACCGTTTCATCTGAGATGTCTGGACCGTGTCTCCACGACATTGATGACACAAATTCGTCCACTGATATTTTCGCGTGTTCAAAGAAATTATCTTCTATCAGCGGAAGTTCTCGCTTAAGCCTAGTCGGAGTCAGAGCAAGGAGTGCAATTCGTGGTCCCGCGAATTGATGGTACCGCTCTTCTGAAAAAAGATATCCGTATTTTCCATCGCCCCTCAGCTCTTTAGCGAGGGTTTCAAGGTCTTTGCAATCGCGAATTATCGCATCGGCGACGAAGTAATCACTGAATTTCTGAAATGCAAATGATACGCGCTTTCCCGTCTCAGAATCGCCAGACGGAAAGTCAAGCAACAAGCCCTCATCTATTAAGCGCGGCAAAAGCCGATCGCTGTCTTTTGTCGGCAGAGCCAGATTAACTGCGTCTTCGCAAATCTTGTAGGCTATCTCATAAGGAACGTATTCGCTTCCGCTTATCGCCATCTCCGACGCAAGCTTCTTCATTATCTTTGGAATCGTCCTATCGTTCAGTGAAATACGATCAAAACCTCGTGTGATCAAGTTTTGCTCAACCGCGCCGAGCCAGAATGATATCAGCGTAGCGATAGAGTCCAAGCCGCGTGGAAACGAGACTAGGCCCTTAGCTTTCATGAAATCCACAGCAGTCGAAAGAAATAGGGGATTGTAGAGGATTTCGTTCAAGCCAAAAATTGGTGCCGAAGGGCGTTCGATTCCGTTTCGGTCGAGATATTCTTTTGCTGCCTCTCCAAGTTGCCCTCTAAATCCACGATGCGAAATCTGGTTTAAATCCAGCCCCGGGCGGATACAAAGTTCTCGGTAAGAAGAGCGAATGGTGACGCAAAGCGCAATGCGGCTGAATTTCTTGATTTGCGCGATGAGGCTTGGCAGTCCGGATTCCCACCCCCTAGCAAACAAGCTTTCATTTAAACCATCGATCACAAAGAGAACTGGATTGCCGTCCGCGAGTGCAGCGCTATGGAGCGCGGCTAAGAAAGTCTCGAATCGGAGATCACCGATATCCAGGTAGCGCAACAAATCCTGTTCCGGTCTGTCGCCATGGTCCAGAACCCTTGCGGGAACGAATAGCGCAGGATTGCCGCTTTTTACGTGGGTTTCGACTTCGCTGGCGAGTAGGTGGGATTTGCCTATTCCTGCTTCTCCGTCCACCAGTAGTATGGGTTGTCGCAGCAGTTCAATTTCCCGTGACGACAACTCTGATGATGCCTCTCCGATCTTCGTGGCGAGATCTCTTATTTTGTCTCGGACCCCGTCAGAGAACACATATGAGGATTTCGTCTCGCCTGTTTCCGGATGGGTTTCTTCATGTTGCTCGTATTGGGCGTCAATCAGGGCTCGATAAGACGGATTTTCACGTCTAGTTGCAGAAATTTTGCGCAAAGTCTCCGACAACAGACGTGCGTATAGATCTCCGTGATCGCAACCCGTCAAAGAGCCGCTACTTTCCTCAAGAAATTTCGTTAGGCTCGCGCAATGCTCTTTCAGGGGACCGATTTCACCATCCATATTTGCGAGCGATTGAAGGGTGGCTATCGCGCCAGTCACGTTTTGCGAAAGACGCAAAAAGCGATGTTCGAAGCTACTGTCTCGGCGCAATACGCGGATCGTATTGCCTATTCTGACCTCCACGTGATCATTAGGGCGATAGCGCTTTCCGATATAGGCAAATGACCTAGCCAACTGATTTTGAAACCACTCAAGGTCCAGAGCTTTTTCGTCAAACCAATAAAGCCGCATACCAGCGTAGATTGCATCATTGCGCTGCAACCTAGCGACGAAATAGCTTTCATCCCAAAGCTCAATTGAAACCGACCGGCCGAGCTTGGCAGCTTCATTGCCGCACCACTCTTTGAAGCCGTTCCAATTTTTCGTCTGAGTGTCGTTGTTCCCTTCAGCATGCCCTGAGAAATTCCTGGGAACGGCGACATAGTAACGTTCCAGCTTGGGAAAATTCGCTAGCGCTGAGCTGAACGATTTCTTGAGCTGAGCAACCTCAGACGCCGCAAATGAATCAGGGAAATATTTGCTTTGCCAGCCCCAAACACGACCATCGGGAAATTTGACCAGTATCTCAACCCCGCCGTCAGCTCCAGGCCCGCGACTTTCGATCGCTTCATAATTCTCCGGAGGGTCTGCGAGCACCAATTGGCGGGTAAGTTCCTCAAACCCATCGTTCTGGGAGCTCCGATGTTTTCGGATGTTGCGAAAATTTATGTCTGGGGTGGTCAAGGTATGCTGATTCCAGGTTCGGTCGATTCAACCATTACGTTAATTCTTCCTCTAGTTATCAAGATTCTTCTCTACCTAGCTACGATTTTCCATTTCGCAGTTTATGCGGAGCGCGCGCAAAGAATCGTCTGGCGTTCTAACGTTTGTGCCCATGGCGCAGAACGGTGGTCGATGACAGCGCTGAGCCTGAAATCGGCCACGCCCGTAACCAAGTTATGCCCTTGCCTTCCCATCCACCTTCCCCTAATCTCTCCTCTGAGAAAACCTTTTCCCAAATCGCCCAGCACCCGCTGACATCATCAATCAGCACCCCGCCGGGCCATAAGAGAAAAGCTTTTCCCACCTGGGAGGATCGATACCCAAATCATGCCGTCCGACACCTCGCCAGCCCCCGCCAAGACCCCGTCACCCTGCGTGAGGTGGCCGCCATCGCCGGCGTCAGCATTGCCACCGCCTCAAAAGCACTGAACGGGCAGGGGCGAATGACCGCCGAAACGCGGACCCGGATTCGCGAGACGGCGCAGCGGCTTGGCTTTCGCCCGAACAGCCAGGCGCAGAGCCTGTTGCGGCGGCTCCTTTACCGTTGGGCCCGCTGGCCAACGAGCTATCGCCGCGCATTTGTGACGGTCACCGCCCTCATGAAGCAACTCTGATCCCAAATATCATCGTGCGATGCCAAGCCGTTGCGGGAGGGGGTGCGGGTAACGTCAGCAAAGTGGAACAATCCGGCAGCCGGCGGGTTTGTACGATGAAGGGCGATCTGTTTCGGAGGAAGACTACGATGAAACGCGTCCTTGCCCAACATGCGGTGCGACTGATGCTCGGCGGTGTAACCGCCTGCCTGCTCACGATCGTCGAGATTCCCAACCCAATTGCGCCATTGTCGCTCGTGTCCGAGGCAAGGGCTGCCACCACCGTTTCGATCAACACGTTCTACGAAGACCTGTCTTCCTATGGTGATTGGGTCTCGTATCACGGAGCGACCGTTTTCGTGCCGGTTGACGTGCCTGACGATTGGCGTCCGTATACGCTTGGACACTGGGTCTATACCGAGCAGTATGGCTGGCTCTGGGTGTCCGACGAGCCATTCGGCTGGGCGACGTACCATTACGGCCGGTGGGGCTATGCCGACGATATCGGCTGGTACTGGGTTCCGGGCACTCGCTGGGCGCCAGCATGGGTGAGTTGGCGTCGTGACAGAGAGCACATCATTTGGGCGCCGCTGCCGCCCCGCCGCGATCCGGATTTGATTTCAATCGAGGTGACCTTCGACACGACGCCGGATTATTACTGGGTTGTGGTCCCCACCCGCGAATTCCTTGCCGCGGACATTTCTGTGGTCGTTATTCGTGATGAGCCGGAGTTTGTGCGCATTGTCGAGGCGGCCGAACCGGCCGGCGACGTGACGATCCAGAACAATTTGGTGATCAACAAAGTCATTGATGTCGATGTAATCGAAAAGGAGACGAACCAGAAGGTGACTGCCGTCAAGGTCAGCAAGACCGACGCGCCCGAGCAGTCCGGCAAACTGGAAAACGATACGGTCGCTGTCTTTGAGGGCGAGGTGAAAGCCGACCCTAAGGCCAAACCAGCTAAGCTCAAAGACATCGAGGAGGTGAAGCAGGTTCAGGCTGGCCGGAAATCGAAGCCGACCGAAGGCGCTGCAACGACCGAGCAGGCCAAGCCCGAAGAAACCGCCAAGCCTGAGAAGCCGAAGGTCGGCAAGCAGCCAGCCGCCGAGCAGCAGCAGGCCGAGCCCGAAAAGGCGGCCAAGCCTGAGAAGCCGAAGGCCAAGGAGCAGCCGGCGACCGAGCAGCAGCAGGCCGAGCCCGGCAAGGCGGCCAAGCCTGAGAAGCGGAAGGCCAAGGAGCAGCCCGCCGCCAAGCAGCAGCAGGCCGAGCCGGAACAGGCGGCCAAGCCTGAGAAGCCGAAGGCCAAGAAGCAGCCCGCCGCCGAGCAGCAGCAGGCCGAACCGGAACAGGCGGCCAAGCCTGAGAAGCGGAAGGCCAAGAAGCAGCCCGCTGCCGAGCAGCAGCAAGCTGAGCCGGAGCAGGCTGCCAAGCCTGAGAAGCCGAAGGCCAAGAAGCAGCCCGCCGCCGAGCCGCAGCAGGCCGAGCCCGAGCAGGCGGCCAAGCCCAAGCCACAGAAACAGAAAAACAAGGCGTGCGATCCACAGACTGAGAACTGCTAGCCGTGCGGGAAGACTGCGGCACCGCGATTATTCCATCGCGGTGCCCGCTGAAAGGCAATGCACGCCAAAGCTGCTCGCCCTCTTTCCTTCGGGCCGCCATGGCAGATCCTGGACCCAGGGCAGCGAGTCGTAGTTGACTGCCGAACATGCCTGTAACCAGGCCATTCCCTCTTGCCATCCTTGCATCCTTCCCCTAATCTTCCTTTTGAGAAAACCTTTTCCCAACTCTGCCGGCATCCGCTGACTTCACCATTCAGCGCCTCGCAGGCCGGTAAGAGAGCCGGTAAGAGAAAAGCTTTTCTCAAATGGGAGGATCGATATTCAAATCATGGCGTCCGATGCGCAGCCAACGCCTGTCAAGCAGCCAGTCACCCTCCGCGAGGTGGCGGCCCTTGCCGGCGTCAGCGTCGCGACGGCCTCGAAAGCGCTGAACGGGCAGGGGCGGATGACGGCCGAGACGCGTACGCGGATTCGCGAGACGGCGCAGCGGCTTGGCTTTCGCCCGAACAGCCTGGCGCAGAGCCTGTTGCGGCGGCGCTCCTTTACCGTCGGGCTTTTGACCAACGACACCTATGGCCGCTTTTCGCTGCCGCTGATGGCCGGCGTTTCCGACGCGCTGGTCGATGCCGGCGTCTCGGTGTTTTTGTGCAATGTCGAGGACGACCCGCGCCTTGCCCAGCTGCATGTCGATGCCATGCTCGACAAGCGCGTCGACGGCATCATCGCCACTGGCAAGCGCATCGACCGCCACCTGCCGGTCGATCTCGCCAATCTCGGCATTCCGGCGATCTACGCCTTCACCGAGCCCGATCCCGGCTCCATCGCCTTCGTCTCCGATGATGCCGGCGGGGCGCGGCTGGCGGTCGAGCATTTTTGCCGGCTCGGACGGCGGCGCATCGCGCATGTCAGCGGTCCCGCAAGCTTTGCCGTGGTGCATGCGCGGGCCGAGGCCTATCGCGCGGTGCTGGCCGAGAACGGCCTGCCGGTCATGGAGCCGCTGCTCGGCCCGTGGTCGGAGGCCTGGGGCCATGAGGCGGTCAAGACGCTGTTCGACGGCAAGGGACGCGATGGCGAAAAACCCGATGCCGTCTTCTGCGGCAACGACCAGATCGCGCGCGGCGTCATCGACGCCTTGCGCGAGCGCGGTATCGGCGTGCCGGACGAGGTCGGCGTCATCGGTTTCGACAATTGGCAGATCGTCGCCGAGGCGACCCGCCCGCCGTTGACCTCCGTCGACATGAACCTTTCAGCACTTGGCCGCGAGGCCGGCCTTGCCTTGCTTTCGCTCGTCGGCGGCGAACCCGCCGAGCCGGGCATCAGAAAACTGCCGTGCCGGCTGGTGGTGCGTCAGTCATGCGGCCGTCCGCCGGACGGCTGAACGAAACGGGCCGTGTCGATAGTCACCCGCTTGGGGGCGCGGCTAAATTAAGACGCTAAATTAAAACCATGTGGAGGAGAAGCATGAGAACCACCATTACCGGGCTCGCCGTCGCCGCGAGCATATTGGGCACGCTGGCAACGGCCGGCTCGGCCGCCGCCGACACCGCCAACATCTGGGTTCGCGCCGACGGCTCGAACTTCATGCCGCGCATCGTCGATGCCTTCAACAAGGGGCATCAGAACCAGATCAAGCTCGACATCATTCCCAACGCCGAAATCATCCCGAAATACGGTGCCGCCGCCGCCGGCGGCACGGCGCCCGATGCGCTGTCGCTAGACCTGATCTACACGCCGTCCTTCGCCGCCGCCGGCCAGCTGGAAGACATCACCGACTGGGCGAAATCGCTGCCCTATTTCGCCAGCCTGTCGCCGGCGCATGTCAAGACCGGCACCTATAAGGGCCGCATCTACGGGCTGCCGTTCTCGGCGGATTCCTCGGTGCTCATCTGGAACAAGAAGCTGTTCAAGCAGGCCGGCCTCGACCCGGAAAAGGGCCCGACCAACTGGGCCGAGATCGAAGCCGACGCCGAAAAGGTCAATGCGCTCGGCGGCGACATCAAGGGCTTCTACTTCTCCGGCAATTGCGGCGGCTGCAACATCTTCACCTTCACGCCGCTGATCTGGGCCTCGGGCGGCGACATCCTGACCGAGGACGGCTCCAAGGCGACGCTGGACACGCCGCAGATGCGCGGCGCCATCGACCTCTACCGTTCGATGGTCAAGAAGGACCTGGTGCCATCAGGCGCGCAGACCGACACCGGCTCCAACTTCTTTGCCGCCTTCGCCACCGGCAATATCGGCATCTCGCCGTCCGGCGCCTTCGCCATCGGCGCGTTGAACACGCAATATCCCGACATCGACTACGGCATCACCTTCCTGCCGGGCAAGGATGGCGGCTGGTCGTCGTTTGCCGGCGGCGACAATTTCGTCGTCACCAAGGGCACCACCAAGGTCGCGGTGGTGAAGGAGTTCCTCGACTTCGCCTATTCGCTCGAGGGCCAGACCATCCTGGCGAAATACGGCAGCCTGCCGGTGCGCGGCGACATCGCCAACGAGGCGCTGAAAGACCTCGACCCGCGCTACAAGGTCGCCGCCGAAGCGATGGCCAAGGGCCGCACGCCCTATTCGGTGGTGTTCAACGACCTGATCAACTCGGCCAACGGTCCGTGGAACCAGATGATGAACGAGGTCTTCTTCGGCGAAGACGTCGACGGCGCCATCGCCAACGCGCAGGAAACGATGCAGTCGATCATCGATTCGGCGCCGCAGAAGTAAGGCGCCGGCTCCACCTCCCCCTCGAGGGGAGGTCGGACCAAAGGTCCGGGTGGGGTCGTTGCGGCAGTACTCGACGTTTCTGTCGGCGCACTTCGCAGGCGACCCCACCCCCGCAGCCCCTTAACCTCCCCCTTGAGGGGAGGTCGGACCGCAGGTCCGGGTGGGGTCATCGCGGCAGTGCTCGACGCTCTTTTGATGTCGGCGCACTTCGCAGAGGACCCCACCCCCGGCCTTCGGCCGGACCCTCCCCTCAAGGGGGAGGGGGACGTAGCGCTAACGGAAGACCACGGCATGACCACCATCACAGCAATCTCCGCGCCAGCGCGCGCATACAAACTGGTCGGCGCCGGCCGCCGGCAGTGGATCGGCCTGCTCTATGTCGCGCCCGCCGTTGCGCTTGTCGTCGTCTTCTTCATCGTGCCGCTTTGCATGACCGCCTGGATGTCGCTGCACAACTGGCCGCTGATGGGCGCGCACAGCTTCATCGGGCTCGACAATTACTGGGCGATCCTGCGCGATACCCGCTTCTGGAACGCGCTGAAGTTCACCGGCTACTACACGGTGGTGGTGACGATCGCGATCTTCGCCGTCGCCTTTCCGCTGGCGCTGTTCATCGAAAGGCCGCGGCAGCTGACCGGCTTCTACCGCACGTCCTTCTTCATGCCGGCGGTCATCGGCTTCGCCTCGGCCAGCCTTTTGTGGTCGTGGCTGCTCAATGTCGATTCCGGCCTGTTCAGCCCGGCCGCCTTCGAGCTTGGCCTGACCGAGAAGAAATTCAACCTGCTGGCGACCTTCCAGCCGGCCTTCTGGTCGATCATCGCCATGGTCGTGTGGAAGGTGGCGGGCTTCACCATGATCATCCTGATGACCGGCCTGCAGTCGATCCCGCCGGACCTGCAGGAGGCGGCGATGATCGACGGGGCGGGGCCATTCGCGCGGTTCCGGGCGATTACCTTGCCCTTGATGCGCCGCACGCTGGCGCTGGCGCTGATCCTGTCGGTTGCCGGCTCGATCCTCGCCTTCGACCAGTTCTACATCATTCTGCGCGGCGGCCCGCGCAACCAGACGCTGACCGCCGTCTACTGGATCTTCAACCAGTCCTTCGTGTCGTTCAAGCTCGGCTATGGCGCAGCACTGTCGATGGTCCTGCTGGTCATCCTGGTAGCGCTCAGCCTTATCCAGCTGCGGCTGCTGCGCAATCCCGAGGGGGTCGACTGATGGCGCAGGCTCGCACCCGCAAACGCCGCATCGGCATGCAGATCGCCGAGCACTCGACCGGCATCATCGCGTCGATACTGTTCCTGGCGCCGATCGCCTGGACGGTGCTTTCGGCCTTCAAGCCGGCGCAGGAGGCGCGCCAGCCGCCGCTGCCGCCGTGGCCGACCAGCGGCATCTCGCTCGAGAACTACGCCACGCTCAACACCTTCGGCGATGGCCTCTGGCTGCCGGCGCAAAACAGCATCTATGTCTCGGTGATGACCGTGGTGCTGTCGGTGATCGTCAGCGTGCTCGCCGGCTACGGCTTCTCGCGCTTCCGCTTTCCGCTGAAGAACCTGCTCTTCGTCGTCATCCTGTCGACGATCATGATCCCGTTCCAGTCGATCCTGACGCCGATCTTCCTGGTACTGACCAAGATCGGCCTGCACAACACGCTGACCGGGCTGGTCTGCGTCTACGTCACGCTGCAGCTGCCGTTCTCGATCTTCATGATGCGCAACGCCTTCGACGCGGTGCCGCGCGAGATCGAGGAGGCCGCGCGCATGGACGGCGCCAACAACGTCACCATGCTGCTGAGGGTGATGCTGCCGCTGGTCTGGCCGGGAATCGTCACCATCGCGCTGTTCGCCTTCCTCGGCGCCTGGAACGAGTTTCTGGCGGCGCTGGTGCTGATGACCGACCAGTCCAAATTCACGCTGCCGATCATGATGACCGCACTGCAGTCCGGCCGCTTCGGCGCCATCGACTGGGGCGCCGTGCAGGCCGGCGTCACCGTCATGATGGTGCCGTGCCTGGTGCTCTTCCTGCTGCTGCAGCGCTTCTACATCCGCGGCCTGATGGCAGGGGCCGTGAAGTGACCAATCGAACCGAACCGGAGTAAATTGATGACCGCATCGCAATCCGCCAGTCAGGGCGCCAAGCCGAAACTCGCCTTCCGCCCGCTGCCGGTGCCGCAGGTCGACGTGCGCGGCTTCTGGGGCGACCGCGTCGATGCCGTCGCCTCAAAAACCGCCGGCATCCTCTATGACCGCTGCGTCGAGGCGCGCATGCTCGAGCAGATCGACCCGGACCGGCCGTCGCCCGGCGTCGTCATTCCGTTCCACTCACCCTCGCCGGACGAGGCGGCCACCGCCGGCAACGAGTTCACCGGATCGACGGTGACCACCCAGATGTTCTGGGACTCCGATTGGGGCAAGACCATCGAGACCGCCGCCTATTCGCTCTACCGCCGCCGCAACGACGAGCTGGAGAAGAAGATCGATGCCGTCATCGACATGTACGGCAAGCTGCAGCAGCCCGACGGCTATCTGTCGAGCTGGTACCAGCGCATCCAGCCCGGCCTGCGCTGGACCAATCTGCGCGACTGCCACGAGCTCTATTGCGCCGGCCACCTGATCGAAGGCGCGGTCGCCTATTACCAGGCCACGGGAAAACGCAAGCTGCTCGACATCATGTGCCGCTATGTCGATCACATTGCCGAGACGTTCGGTCCCGAGCCCGGCAAGAAGAAGGGCTATTGCGGCCATGAGGAGATCGAGCTGGCGCTGGTCAAGCTGGCGCGGGTGACCGGCGAGCGCAAATACATGGAGCTAGCCAGATACTTCATCGACCAGCGCGGGCTTGAGCCGCATTATTTCGACGAGGAGGCGCGCGCCCGCGGCGCCGACCCCAAGGCCTATCATTTCAAGACTTACGAATACAACCAGTCGCACAAACCGGTGCGCGAGCAGGACAAGGTCGTCGGCCATGCGGTGCGGGCGATGTATCTCTATTCGGGCATGGCCGACATCGCCACCGAATACGGCGACGACACGCTGCGGGTAGCGCTCGACCGGCTGTGGGACGACCTCATGACCAAGAACCTCTACGTCACCGGCGGCCTCGGGCCGTCCTCGCACAATGAGGGTTTCACCGCCGATTACGACCTGCCCAACGACACCGCCTATGCCGAGACCTGTGCTTCGGTCGGCCTGGTGTTCTGGGCAAACCGCATGCTCGGCATGGGCCCCAATGCGCGCTACGCTGACATCATGGAGCGGGCGCTATACAACGGCTCGATCTCCGGCCTGTCGCTCGACGGCTCGCTGTTCTTCTACGAGAATCCGCTCGAAAGCCGCGGCGCCCACCACCGCTGGAAATGGCACCGCTGCCCGTGCTGCCCGCCCAATGTCGGGCGCATGGTCGCCTCGATCGGCAGCTATTTCTACGGCCTGTCGGACGACGCACTCGCCGTTCACCTCTATGGAAACGGCACGGCTCGTTTCGATATCGCCGGGACGCAGATAGAGTTCACCCAGACCAGCAATTATCCCTGGGACGGCGCGGTCTCGATTTCCGTCGAACCGGAAGTTCCGACCGCGTTCACTTTGCACCTGCGCCTGCCGGCCTGGTGCCGCAAGGCAGCGCTCAAGGTCAACGGCGCAGATGTCGATCTGGCTGCTGTCAGCAGCGACGGCTATGCCGCGATCCGCCGCGAATGGCGCAAGGGCGACCGCGTCGAGCTCGACCTCGAAATGGCCGTGGACCGCCTCTACGCCAACCCGCAGGTGCGGCAGGATATCGGCCGCGTCGCACTGGCGCGCGGCCCGCTGATCTATTGCGTCGAGGAGACCGACAATTCCAGCCAGCTGCACCGCATCGCTCTGCCGCGCACGGCCGACATCGAGGCGCATCAGCAGCCGAACCTTCTGGGCGGCGTTGTGACACTTTCGGCGATTGCCAAAAAGGAGGCTTTCGAAAACTGGGAAGAGGGGCTCTACCGCACCGAACCGCCGGCGCTCGAGGACGCGAAAATCACCGCCGTGCCGTACTTTGCCTGGGACAACCGCGACCCCGGCGAGATGCTGGTCTGGCTCAGAAGCGCGGGGTAGGCTGGGCGCGGCAGCGGCTCAAAGTACCTCGACCGCAGTCGCGAATATGTAGCCGGCGCCACGCTCCGTAACAATGAGCTTCGGCTCGCTCGGATTGACCTCGAGCTTGCGGCGCAGCCGCAATATCTGCACGTCGATGCTGCGGTCGAACACCTCTTCGTCGTGCACGCGGCTGGCAGCGAGAAGCTGCTCGCGGCTCAGGATCTGTTGCGGCGATTTCAGGAACGCCGTCAGCAGGTTGAACTCGCCGGCGGTCAGCGGCGTCGTCTCGCCCGCCGCCGACCTCAGGCGCCGCATCCGCATGTCGAGCTCCCAGCCGGCAAAACGATAGCGTATGGGTTTCTTACTGCGCGGCTGCGGCTGCGTCGACCGCGATCGCCGCAGCACGGCGCGAATGCGCGCCAGCAGCTCCCTGAGGCCGAAGGGCTTGGTGATGTAGTCGTCGGCGCCGAGTTCCAGGCCGACGACGCGATCCACCTCGTCGCACCTGTGGCCGGTGATGATGATGATGGGCGCTTCTGGCGGACTGCCGAGTTGCCGCATGATGTCGAACCCGTCCTCATCGGCAAGCCGCATGTCGAGGATCGTCAGGTCTACGGGCTTTTCATTGAGGACGCGCGACATGGCCTGGCTGTCGGCGACCGCGCTAACCCTGAAGTTTTGGCTCTCCAGGTAATTGGTGAGCATATCGCGAATTTCGGGGTCGTCGTCGACGACAAGGATATGCTTCGGCGCCGCTGGCTGCTCGGTACTGCCTTTCGACTGCTGTTCGTGGCGAATGTTTTGTTCGGCTGACATCTCGCACCGTCCGCAAGCATGGAACTCATGACCGAGCCGTTGCTTTATTAAACGTCGATTTTCGGCGATTTATTGGTGAACGCCGATGATCTACGTGATCGCACACCCTGCCGCAGGCTCGCTCGATGGCACATCAGCAGATTGGTAAGGTTCGGGCGGGGCTTTTTGTTCCGCTTTGCCTGGCAATGGCGGCACCTTTTGCGTTGGCCCAGAGCAATCAGCCGGCCCCGCCGATGGGCGAGCCGATTGCACCGATCACGGCCAGCGGCCCCTCCGACCGGGCGAAGATCGCGCTTGGCGAGAGCCTGTTCAACGATGCCCGCCTGTCGCATGGCGATGTCGTCGCCTGCAGTTCCTGTCACAGGCTCGATCTCAGCGGCGACGACGGTCTGGCCCGTTCCGTGGCGGCGGATGGCAAGCCGCTCGATTTCAACACGCCGACCGTCTTCAACGCGGCGCTCGATTTCCGGCTGAACTGGCGCGGCAATTTCCGCACGTTCGAGGAGCAGAACGAGGCAGCCCTGCTCGATGACAGGCTGATGAATACGAGTTGGGAGGAATTGCTGACCAAGCTTCGCTCGAATGCTGAGTATTCGCAGCGGTTCGCGAGGGTCTACGGCGCCATTCCCGACCGGACAAACGTGCTCGACGCGCTTGTTGTCTTTCAACGGTCGCTGATCACGCCCGATGCCCGTTTCGACCGCTATCTCAAGGGCGAACGCGACGCCATCACGACCGACGAAGAGCACGGCTATCAACTGTTCAAAGCGTATGGCTGCGTCGCCTGCCACCAGGGCGCCAACGTAGGCGGCAATCTGTTTCAGAAATTCGGTATCTTCCGGGATCCCTTCGCTCGCCAGAAGACCCTGACCAAGGCGGATCTCGGCCGCTTCGCCGTTACCGGCGCCGAGAGCGACCGCCATGTGTTCCGCGTTCCCAGCCTGCGCAACGTCGCGGTGACGGCGCCGTATTTTCACGATGGCCGCACCGCATCGCTCGCAGACGCGGTGAAGATCATGGCGCGCAACCAACTCGGCCGGGAGCTCGACCAGCGCGATGCCGATCTCATCGTCGAATTCCTCGGGACACTGACGGGCGAGTATCGCGGCCGGCCGTTGACCAGCGCAGCCGATCGTCTGCAGCAATGAAGTCGCTACGCATCCTGGCGCCGATCGTTGCCTGCCTGCTCATCGCCCTGACCTACCTCCTGGTGCAGGGCACGGCTCCCGATGCGGCGCGCCACGAGCGCACGCTCGATGCGCTCAGGACCGTCATCCTCTATAACGCCGCACTCCAACGCGATGTTTTAAGGGCACGCGCGGGGCTGCTGCGCAGCTACGATCCGCTTGTGCGGTCGATCGAGAACCTGGATGAGGCGACGCAGACGCTGCCGGCTGCCCGCGACGCAGCAAGCGGCGAAACACGGGCGGACATCGACAAGCGGATCGCCGAAGTCATCGCCGCGATCCGCGACGAGGAAGCGCTCGTCGAGAGGTTCAAGTCCGATAACGCGCTGCTGCAGAACTCGCTGAACTTTTTCAACTATATGAGCGGTCGTCTCACGAGCGAGGGTGACGGCCTTCGAGCGGTCGAGATAGGGGCCCTGATGGTCGCAATGTCGCGGTTTATCAGCGATCCCCAGCCGGACGCGGCAAAAGCCGTAACCGCCGCACTCGACCGGCTGGCAAGGCCCTCCGTCGATGCCGTGCCTGCAAGCGATGTACTCTCGCTCGTCTCCCACGGCCGGCTTATCGTCACCAGGCTTCCGGCGGTCGACGATCTCGTCGCCCGCCTGCAGACCACGCCGACGAGCGAGCGGGCTCGCGCGCTGCAGGACGTCTATCTCGGTGCGCATGGGCGGGCCGCGGCGCGGGCCGAACTGTTCCAGACGCTGCTTTATGTCGCCGCGTTGGGCCTCGTCGGCTATGTCGCCTACCTGTTCGCCCGCCTGCGCCGCAACGCGCGGATCCTGCGCGAGCGGCTGGAATTCGAGGGCCTGATCGCCTCGATCTCCACGCAGTTCATCAATCTGCCGCGTGACCGCATCCGCGCCGGCATCAGCAAGGGCCTCGCGCGCCTGGTCGAACATGCCGGGCTCGACGGCGCCCAGATTTTCGTCAGCCACATCGCCGATCCTTCCGGCGGCTACTTCTATCGCCGTCCGGGCGGGAGCAGGCCGCCCCATCTGTCGAAGGACATGATCGAGCTGGCTTCACGCTGGACGCCGGCCGACCACGAGCGGCAGGGCTGCATCGACGTTCCCCGCGTCGGCGAGCTTCCCGAGGGGCGGGAGAAGGCATCCCTGCAGGCGCACCAGTTTCGATCGTGGCTGTGCATACCGATGTGGCATGCCGGCGAGCGGTTGGGTTTTCTAGCTCTCGATACCGTCACGCACGAAAAGCATTGGGCCGACGACGACATTGCACTGCTGCGCACCGCAGCCGAGATTTTCGCCAATGCCATCGTGCGCGAGCACAACGAACGCGAGCGTGAGGCACTGCAGGCGCGGCTCAATCAGTCGCAACGGCTGGAAGCGATCGGGACGCTCGCCGGCGGCATAGCGCACGAGTTCAACAACATCCTCGGTGCCGTCCTTGGTTACAGCGAGATGGCGCTGGCGGTGCTGCTGAAGGAGTCGCGCGCGCGGCGCTACGTCCAGCAGATCATGCAGGCCGGCAGGCGGGCGCAGGACGTCACCGAGCAGATCCTCGCCTTCGGCCGTCGTCACGAGCGGCAGCATCACGCGCTGCGGGCGGAAGCCGTGGTTGCCGAAGCGATCGACCTGCTGCGCGCCTCGTTCCCCGCCACGCTTTCAGTGCAGACGCGTCTTGCAGCCGCGGATGCGGCGATGATGGGCGATCCGACCGAGCTTCAGCAGGTGGTGATGAACCTCGGCACCAACGCGGCGCAGGCGATGAACAACCGCGGCGCATTGGAAATCGGTCTCGACACGACGGAATTCGTCGAGGCGCGGATGCTATCGCACGGCAACCTGCCTGCCGGGCGCTACCTCCGCCTTGCCGTCAGGGACACCGGCAGCGGCATGGATCAGGCGACGCTCGAGCGTATCTTCGAGCCGTTCTTCACGACCAAGCCGGCAGGGCAAGGCACCGGGCTCGGCCTGTCGACGGTGCACGGCATCGTCATGGCGCATAGAGGCGCGGTCGACGTGAACAGCAAGCCCGGCGAAGGCACGACCTTCGAGATCTATTTTCCGCGGATCGAGGCCGCCGAAGCAACCCAGAACGAGGACGAGAGCGACGCCGCCGAGGTGCCGGTCAAGCATGGCAACGGCGAGACGATCCTCGTCGTCGACGACGACACGCCGCTGATGCAACTTGCGGAGGAAATGCTCGCCGCGCTCGGCTACGAGCCGGTCGGGTTCGACCGCAGCCCCGCGGCTCTCAGCGCATTCCGCACCGATCCGGAACGCTTCGACCTGGTGCTGACGGACGAGGTCATGCCCGACATGACAGGGATCGAATTCTCCGGCCGGTTGCACAAGATCCGGCCCGACCTTCCGGTCGTGCTGATGACCGGTTACGGCCGTCAGCTGCGGTCGCGCCAACTGACGGCGGCCGGCATAAGCGAAGTCATCAAGAAGCCGCTGCTGTCGGCCGCCGTCGCACAATGCCTTGCCCGCCATCTGCATTCAGGCTGATCACGGCCGGCCGGATTTCTTCGTTACAACCGTAACCAAAATCCCACCTGGCTGAAATCGACCAGTAGCCGGGCCAGTCGATGGTCCTCCCGCGCCCAGACCATGATCCCGAAAAACCGGGAACCGATTTTTTGGAAAGGTCATGGTCTCTTGAGGAAGGAGAAATCTTATGGACGCAAACATCACCGAGGTAACGAAACAGGCGAATGACGTCGCAGAACTGTCGCCCGAAAGCCTTATGCAACTCGGCCTCGGCTTCTGGGCATCGAAGACGTTGCTGAGCGCCGTCGAACTTGACCTTTTCACGGAGTTGGCGGCCGGACCCCTCGACGGGGAAACGCTGAGAAACCGGCTCGGACTGCATGAGCGGGGAGCGCAGGATTTCTTCGACGCGCTGGTTGCGCTGCGCATGCTTGAGCGCGAGGGCAGCGTCTACTGCAACACGCCCGTGACTGACCGCTACCTTGACCGCAACAAGTCGACCTATGTTGGCGGGATGCTCGCCAGGGCCGGTCAGCTGCTTTACGCGAACTGGGGCTCGCTCACCGACGCGCTCAGGACGGGCAAACCGCAAAACGGCACCCAGGACGGCGAAGATCTGTTCGACATGCTGTTTTCGGACCCGGACAAGGTAAAGATGTTTGCGCAGGCGATGACCGGCGGCAGCCTCCAGGTGGCGGAGGCGCTCGCCCGGCATTTTCCCTGGGCGGACTATTGTACCTTCATCGATATCGGCACAGCCGAAGGCAGGCTTCCGGTCGAGGTCGGCCGCGCCCATCCGCATCTCACCGGCGGCGGTTTCGACCTGCCGCCGATGCGGCCGGTGTTCGAGGCCTATGTGGAGCGGCACGCACTTGCAGACCGGCTTCGGTTTTATCCCGGCGACTTCCTTGCCGAGCCGCTGCCTTCTGCCGACGTGCTGGTGATGGGTCATATCCTGCACGACTGGAGCCTGGAGGTGAAGCGCGCGCTGCTGGCAAAGGCCCATTCCGCGCTGCCGAAGCAAGGCGTGCTCATCGTCTACGACCAGATCATCGATGACGAGCGACGGGACAACGCTGCGGGTCTGCTGATGAGCCTCAACATGCTGGTCAACACCAATGGCGGGTTCGACTACACGCGCGCCGACGGCATGGGCTGGATGCGGGAGGCGGGCTTTGCGGAGGTCCGCTGCGAGCATCTCGCCGGGCCTCACTCGATGATCGTCGGCATCAAATAGCAGCGGAGAAGCTGATGACACGAAGAGCTCTCATCGCAATTGCCGCCCTTGGCCTGGCCGCAGCATTCACCGCCGCAACGCTCAACCAGGGTGAAGTCGGCGCGGCGTCCGCGACCGCTTCGATCGAGCACGGTCGATACCTGGTGAAAATCGGCGGCTGCAACGATTGCCACACGCCAGGGTACCTGGAGAAGGCCGGCAACGTTCCGCAGGATCGATGGCTGATCGGCGACTCGCTCGGCTTCAACGGGCCCTGGGGTACGACTTACCCGACCAATCTTCGCCAATTTTTGCGGACCATGGACGAGGACGACTGGGTACAGTTCGCGCGCACGATCGAGACGCGCCCGCCCATGCCATGGTTCAACCTGCGCGCCATGAGCGAGCCCGACCTGCGCGCCATCCACCGATATGTGCTTTCGCTCCCGGCAGACGATACGCCGGTTCCGGACTATGTGCCGCCCGGTCGTCCGCCGAAGACGCCGCATATCGTGTTCGTTCCGCGGGCGCCGAAATCATAGTGGCGTCCGAACGCCGGGCGCAGGGTGGTTCTCCGCTTGCGTGGTATGCCAGGCACGGGCGCCTGTTTCAGTCGTAACGCAATTCCCGATTCCGGAAATCAGGTTGTAGCACCGATCTCCGATGGTGACGGTCGGGCCCCGGGCGGTCATCAGGCTGCCCAGCGGTCACAAATCCCGGATAAATCGATCATGGAGTCAAACATGTACAATCTGCTTGCCGAACATGCGCCGAAGACCGGCCGTGATCAGAGCCCCATGGATCCGCGTCCCTATGCGTTGGGTTACACGCAAAGCGAATTCAAGCGCCTGGAGCTGCAGGGAGCGCTCATTCACGACCTTACCGAGCATGTCCTGCGCAGTGCGGGCATAGGACCCGGCATGCGCGTGCTCGACATTGGCTGCGGCGTAGGCGATGTCTCCTTGCTGGCCGGAAGGCTGGTCGGACCGGCGGGAAGCGTGCTTGGTGTCGATCGCTCGGCAGAGGCTGTGGACATTGCCGAGCGGCGCGCCACTGAATCCGGCCAGTGTTACTGGACACGTTTCACGACGGCCGAGCTTGATACATTCTCGCCCGACGGGAGCTTCGATGCGGTGATCGGCAGGCTTGTCCTAATGTATCTGCCCGACCCGGCCGCAACCCTGCGCAGGCTTGCCGGTTTCCTGCGGCCTGGCGGCATCGTCGCCGTCCAGGAAATGGCGATGCCGCTCACCCGCAGTTTTCCAGAGGCGCCGCTGTTCGGCAAATGCCGCGGCTGGATCATCGACACGATCGAGCGCGCGGGTTTCGAGGTCGACATGGGTGGCAGGCTGCCCATGGTGTTCGCCGGCGCAGGGCTGCCGGCGCCGCGGATGAACTCCGCCGGCCTCGCCGGCAGCGGACCCGACTCGCCGATCTACGACTACATTGCCGGCACGTTGCGCAGCCTGTTGCCGATGGCCGAGGCAGTCGGTACCGCAACCGCCGCCGAGGTGGAAGTCGATACCCTCGCCGAGCGGCTGCGCAACGAGGCTGTCGAGCAGCAGACGTGCATCATGCTGCCGCCCTTTGTCGGCGCATGGGCGAACACACTGGCATAGAACCGAAGGAACGACACACGATGCTCGATGCTGCCATCGGCGAGCGCGCGGGACATCTCGTCGACCTGCAACATCGATTTCGCCCGGGAGCCCGACGAGATGCTGGTCTGGCTCAGGGACGAATAAAGTCCGATCGCAGCGCCCGACCGATCTCCTCGGCCACAAGTTCCTGCAACTGCCAGAGATTGCGGTCGCGGATGCCGCAGGCGTCGAGATGGCGAATGGTCTCGAACAGATATTCGGCGCCCGAACCCCAGTGGCCGACGGCCGTGGCCAGGGTCGCCGCTATCGCTCGCTTTTCGAGCTTGCCGGCGTAGCGTGGATTGGCGGGATCGACAACGAAACCAAGCGCTTGGCCCGTGCCGCCGCCCGTCCTGACCTGCAGCCAGCGCGGCACGTTGACGGCCGGCAGGATGGTCATCTCGCGGCGCAGCAGCGTTTCGAGATTGGCCGCCACGGGCTCGGCGACCTCGAACACCATGCCCTGACACTGGCCGCCGCGGTCGAGCGCCATCATCAGGCCGGGCTGCTCGACGGTGCCCCTGAAGCGCTGCACCGTAAAACAGAACGAACGGTGCCAGCCCGTCGCCACGGCCCGTTCGCCACCCCTGACCTCGCCGGCCGGCTTCCACAGAAGCGAGCCATAGGCGAACAGCTTCACCGGCCCGCCCGGCGCGCCGGCCAGCACCTCGTCGCGAATGCGCGCGTAATCGGCATCGGTCATGTAGACCATGCCCGGCGTCGGCCCGGCATCCTCGACCGCACGCAAGGTGCGGGCGACCAGCGCCTCGGTCAGCGCCATCGATGTCTTGCGCGGCGAACGCCGTGATGCGGCGGAAATGACCTTGCTCATCCTCATGCTCTCAGCCTTGCCGCCATGTTGCCGAAGGCTGAAGGATTCTCAAGGGCCGAGTACACCAGCGCGGTATCGGGATTCGAACTATCGTGTCCAACAGCCTGACTGGCTTAGTGCGGAGGCTGATCTGGCCGGACGGTGTCGTTGCAGCCGTCAACATAGGGATGGACCGACCACCGGGAGCCGGGCCGGGCCTGTTGCGCCTTGGTGAGCGGATCCTGAGACTGCGCGTAGCCGTCCTGGTAGCCCCGAACGATTTCGTCGATATCGTCGGGCCAGTCGCCGTCCCATGGCCGTCCCAGAATCTGGGCCTGCTGGACCGGATGCAGTTCGTTGTGGCCTTCATGAAAGCTGTCGTGGATGTGTCCGGCATCATAGACCCACCGGCCGGTCACCCCCAGGATTGTCGCTCCGGTTCCGTCGCCCTTGTTGGTCTCGATGCTCGGCAGGCCGGCATCGCTCGGACTGGCGGTGTCCGAACTGCTGAAGGCCGCGCCGAGCAGCGAAGCGAGCAAGGCGAGAAGCGCCAATACGTAGGCGACGACCGCGCCGACGCCCGACATGCATACCGCCAGCGCAATCAATGCCGCGGCTAGGGCGAGGATGTTGACGGTCTGCAGGTCATGGATCGATGCCCCTTCTAACTCCACATGCAGCGCCTCTGACTTTACTCCGGTCACCTTGTCCTCCGCCGGGTTCCCCGTGAACAGAAAGCCGTGCGAGGAGGTGATTGCGTTTTCGGCCATCAGATAGCCGAACGGGGCACTGGCGGCGGCAACGGCCTGGGAGACGCCCACCGGGTTGTTCGGCAGCAGCAAATTGAGGCTGTAGTCGGAGTCCAGGCTTCCTGGCCAGGTCTTTTCCGACGGCGGCTCGATGCTGATGACCATGCCGACGATACTCACCGGCTCGCCCAGGCAAACCAGCCGTTTGTTGAGCCACCAGTCGCAATAAGCGAGAATCCACACAATCTCAGTCACCACCAGCGCGATCGGTATGCACCACGGCTCGCCCATCGCGACCACCACCACGACCATCACGGCTGCGAATATGCCGCTGGTAATCGCCGCGCTGATGTACTGGTTGACCGAAATCACCTCGTCGGCGGTCGTGCACTTGGTCCAGGATTTGTCGTCGGTGGCCATCACGGCTCCAAGCTGCTGAGGACGGTCAAGGTGACGCCGCCGCTGGCGCGGTCACCCTCGTCAAACGCATTCAGAGTGAGGGCCTGCCGGCCGGTCCAGCCGTCCGGCGGCGTAGCGACCGCCGTGATCGTCACCTGTTCGCCCGGCGCCAGCGACGGCAGGTCAGGCGAAATCTCGACCTTCCAGCCCGGCGGCAGGGGATGAGCCGACGGCAAGTGTGCCGCCAGCCGGCGCTTTTGCTCCGCCTTGGCGCTTTCTTCCGTTGGCTGCCGGTCGTCGCGACAGGGGCCGAGCGGCGGAATGGTGTAGGCATCGACGGTGAACCGGTACCGATGCGGCCGACGGGTAGCGTTGCGCAACTCGAATTGAAATGTTGCTGGCGACTGCGCCAGTCCGACATCGGTATTTTCTTGCCCGAGATTGTTGGCGAAGTTGGCGTCATCGGCGGGGTCGAGCAAAGCTTGCAGGCAATAGTGACCTGCTTGCCGCGGCGTATGCCAGTCGAAGGAGACGAACCCAGGCTGGCTGGCGGATCCGATCACCCCGACCGAGACCGGCCTGGTGGCTATCGGATTCGACACGGTTCCGATGCCAAACGACAGATAGGACAGATGGACCGGCATCTTGACGACGACGGCATCCGGGGAGGCGTTCCAGACGCGAACCCGCACCTCGTAGTCGGTGTCCGCCTGCAACCTGCCGGCGGGAACGGGCACACCACCCTGGCGTAGCTCGATATCGGGATTATCCCAGGTGACCGCGAGACCAAGGCCGATCAGGTAATACTGATCGTAGATCAGCGGGTCAGGCCGGCAGAAAGCAGGGTGATCGATCGGTACGCAATGCGCCCGGGACCCTTTCTGGTCGACCCGGCGGTCACCCCCTAGCCGCCACCGGCGACAGAAACGGCGAGCCATCTCGATCAGTGCCGGAATCCAGGCGGAGAACAGTGCTCGCAGGATTGCCGCTATTCCTCGCATCGACTTCCCCTCTGAAGCTAACGCAGGGCAACGCTCTGATAACAACGGGATTCGCGCGGCAACAGTGAATTGGCGTGTCAGACGACTGGTGCCGTTTGTACTCTGGTCAGACGAATAAAGCTGGGCTCGAACGGTACGCGGGCTATTTCCGCGCGAAGAAACCGCGCGCGAATTGCACGATGTGCTTGTGGAATGCGAGCGCCAATATTGCGACAACGGCAAGTATGTAGAGAGCTTCGGTCGATCCGTCGCCGCCGTCAGGGGAAATACCAAACCAACTCTCGATGAAATCCATGAACAGATTCCCTCCGCGCAAACTTGCGACCGATGTTCAGCATAGCTCTTCAGCTTGTCCCGGTGTCAAGTAGGGATGCATTGCCATCCACATAAATCCAGTAAAGACCGTTGTGCCGAATTGTCTGCTGCCGAATTGTCTGCTGTTTGTCGATAAACCTGAGAATTTGCCTAAAGATTGCTAAAAAATTGTCGCGGCTTATTGATGCACAACTGAAGGAAAGCTTTGTATCTCGGTCATTTCCGGGTCATTTTGTCGATCATGTGCGAACGATCCAGTCAATGATGGTGTCGCCAAACAGGTCCGGACTTGTGCATGGACAGTACGCGGCCCACCACGATCAGAAGCGCGGGGTAGCCTGAAAAGCAGCCCGGCATGGCTCATTGGACGCCACTCGGCGGTCGTCTGGCCTGGTTTCAAATGTAGTCAGCTCTCGAACGTGCCCGGCGGCGTCACGCTGTCGGCTGTTGACAGGAAAGAGGCGTTTGAAAAATCACCGGCGGTCGAGGCAGCAAAAGTCACCGTGCCGTATTTCGCCCGGGACACCACGATTCCGGCGAGATGCTGGTCTGGATCAGAGCGTCCTGACCGGCAAGCTATCGTACCGGCCGAGCCTTAGCTGGGCCGGCCGGTACGCTTGCCGGCCTGACAAGAGCCGCCGTCAAGCAGCCGGTCGAATGTTTTGGTTCACCCGGAAGAGGTTGTTCGGGTCGTATTTCTTCTTCAGCGTAGCCAGGCGCTCATAGTTGTCGCCATAAGCCGCCTTGAGCCTTGCATCGCCCTCGTCATCCATCATGAAGTTCAGGTAGGCGCCACCCAGATCGAACGGATGCACGGCCTCCCAGTAGACCTTGGTCCAGCGCGTCACCGGCCCCGCTTTCTGTGGGTCCGGATCGATCCCGGCGATGACCATCGACCAGGTCGCATCACGGTAATTCCAGGGTGTCTCGTCTTTGCCGACGCGATGGACCGCACCATCGATCGGGTAGAGATGCATGAGCGATAGCTCGCTCGGCGTCTTCGCCGCCTGCTCGAGATGGGCGTCGATCGCCTCGTCGGACAGCGTCTTGACGAAATCGCCCCGCCAGTACCACTGCATTCCCTTCGGGTAGAGCCCATCGAACATGCTCTGCACCGCGGGATAGGGCATCGTTCCCATCCAGTTGAACCAGGGCGCGGGCAGCGCATCGAGCAGCGGGGCCAGCGCCTCTCTGCCCTTTTCCTCCGGGCCGTTGTAGCAGCACATCAGCAGACACATCCGCTTTCCCCAAAACTCTTCCGGGAAGGGTGCGCTCGACAGGACGGTCTTGAGCCCGAGGAAGATCCCGAGTTCTTCGGGCGCGTTCGGCAGGAACTCGCGATAATGCTGCATGATGGTGCGGGCGTGGCGCTGATCCCATGCGATCGGCCCCGCAAAGACCATGCTGACCCGGTGGAGCCTGAACACAAAGCTGGTAACGATGCCGAAATTGCCGCCGCCGCCGCGAAGCGCCCAGAACAGGTTGGGGTTCCGTTCCTTGCTGGCGGTGACGAAGCTTCCGTCGGCAAGCACGACATCGGCCTCGACCAGATTATCGATGGTCAGGCCATATTTGCGCGTCAGATAGCCATGGCCGCCGCTCAGCGTCAGTCCGGCGACCCCAGTGGTCGAGATGATGCCCGCCGGTACGGCCAGGCCAAAGGCATGGGTGGCATGGTCGAGGTCGCCCTGAGTGCAGCCCGGGCCTACCCGCGCCGTGCGGGCATCCGGATCGACGCGCACGCCGTTCATCGCCGACAGGTCGATCACCAGACCGTCGTCGCAGCTCCCCAATCCTGGTCCATTATGGCCGCCGCCACGTACCGCAACCAGCAAATTGTTGTCGCGGCCGAAATTCACCGCTGTGATTACGTCGGCGACGTCGACACAGCGGGCGATGATCAGCGGCCGCTTGTCGATCATGCCGTTGTAGAGCTTGCGGGCCTCGTCATAGCGGGCGTCGCCGGCGCGGATGACTTCGCCTCGCAGGCTTGCTGCGAATTTGGTGATGTCTTCATCGTGCATGACATTCCTCCCTGTTATTGGACCTGTCGGCCGGCCGATGAAACGCTAATCCCGTCCGCTGTTCCCGGAAATGTCACATCGTCCATTTCTGTTGCCCGATCGTTCAGAGTAGGATTAGACCGGATGGATGGTTGCTCGGGCGGCAATATTGCCGGATAGTTCGAGATGCCTGGCCGAAAAACTCGTTGTCAAAGGGAGTAGCCGATCGTTTCCGGAGGTGTTGCATGGATGTCCTTTCCGATGTGCTCCGAGCCGTTCGCCTCACCGGTGCGATCTATTTCGACGTCAACGCCAGTTCTCCCTGGGTTGGCGAGTCGCCGGGCACTGCCGACATTGCCGCCGCCGTCATGCCGGAGGCAGAGCACATCATTTCCTTTCATGCCGTGATGTCGGGATCGTGCTGGGCCGCGCTGGCAGACGATTCCGTCCCCCCGGTGCTCGTGAACGCCGGTGATGTCGTTGTCTTCCCCGGTGGTGTTCCGAACGTGTTGAGCTCCTCGCCGGGGGTGCGGGGCGAACCCAATATGGCGATGTATTATCGGCCGATAGACGAGAGCCTGCCGTTCGCGGTGATCCATGGTGGCGGCGGAGACGAGCGGACCCGGTTCATTTGCGGGTATCTTGGCTGCGATGCACGTCCCTTCAATCCTCTCCTGGCCGCATTGCCGGCCATCCTGTGCGCCCGCAAGCCCGCCGATGGAAGCAGCTGGGTTATCGACCTTTTTCGGCTGGCGCTGGCAGAAGGTGGCAGTGGGCGGGCGGGCTGTGAGACGATACTCGCCAAGCTGAGCGAGCTGATGTTTGTCGAGATCATCCGCCGCCATCTCGAGACCCTGCCCGACGATTCGCGCGGCTGGCTGTCAGGCCTACGGGATCCACATGTCGGCGAGGCGCTCCGGCTCATCCACGCTCGCCCCAGGGAGGAATGGACATTGGACCGGCTCGCCCGCGAAGTAGGGCTCTCGCGCACGGCGTTTGCGAGCCGCTTTACCCACTATGTCGAGGTCTCGCCCATGCACTATCTTGCTCGCTGGCGTCTGCAACTGGCAGGACGCTTGCTCGAACGCCCCGAAATGAGCATCGCGCAAGCGGGTGCCGAGGTCGGCTACGAGTCGGAAGCCGCCTTCAATCGCGCCTTCAAAAAGTTCGTCGGCATTCCACCTGGCACCTGGCGAAAGGGACGGTCGGCGTTGCTCGAGGCTCAGAGATTGCCCGCTGGCGTCGTGCAATAGGAAAGAACTGGCAGGGCGTTGACGCTTCGGTCCGGGTGCAGCGTCCCAATGCTCGAAAGCCCCTGGCACAAAGCGGTAGACGATGACCGGCCGCCGCGACGCCTTCGGCGAGGCGTGTCAGACTTCGCGCCTTAATCTTTCGCGCGCTCGACATAGGCGCCATCGGCGGTCATCACCACCACGCGGGTGCCGGCGCTGATGTGTGGCGGCACCAGGGTACGCACGCCGTTGGACAGCGTTGCCGGCTTGTAGGACGAGGACGCCGTCTGGCCCTTGGTCACCGGCTCGGTCTCGACCACCTCGAAAGTGGCGCGCTGCGGCAGTACCAGCGAGATGGCGATGTTGTTGTATTGCGAGATCTGCACCGGCATGCCTTCCACCAGATAGGGCGCCATGTCGCCGACCACGCTTTCCGGCACCGCGACCTGGTCGTAAGTCTCCGGATTCATGAAGTGAAAGCCTTCGCCGTCACGGTAGAGGAACGTGTGCTCGCGCTCCTCGACATAGGCGCGCTCGACCTGCTCGGTGGTGCGGTAACGCTCGGAAACCTTTACCCCGTCGGAGATACGCCGCATGTCGAGCTGGGTGACCGGCGTACCCTTGCCAGGATGAATGTTTTCGGCAAAGAGGATCACATAAAGCTTGCCGTCCTTTTCGACGACGTTGCCTTTGCGTAAGGAGCTGGCGATGACCTTCACGGGTTTCCATCCTGATAAAATTTGTTGGCGCAAATCGGCTGGAGAGGCCGTTGCGTGCGGCCTAGCGCATCTTGGCCGCAATCGCCAGCCCTCTGTGCAATTCCCCTGAAGCCGATGACCGCCGCCTCGCCGTGGTGGACGCCGCATGTCCACGCCGACCGCCGGCCGCGGCTGATCCTGCGCAATGCCATTGCCGCCGGGATGCGCGACTGGTTCGCCCGCCGCGACTTCGTCGAGGTGGATACATCGGCCCTGCAGGTCTCGCCCGGCAATGAAGCGCACCTGTCGGCCTTTGCCACCGAGGCGATCGGGCCGGACGGGCAGCGCCAGCCGCTCTACCTCCACACGTCGCCGGAATTCGCCTGCAAGAAGCTGCTTGCCGCCGGCGAGGAGCGCATCTTCAGCCTCGGGGCTGTCTGGCGCAACCGCGAGCGCGGCCCCTTGCACCATCCTGAGTTCACCATGCTCGAATGGTACCGTGTCGGCGAGACCTATGAGAGCCTGATGCGCGATTGCGCCGAGCTCGTAGCGCTGGCGGCCGAACGGGCCGCAGCGAAGCGTTTTAGCTTCCGCGGCCGTGAGGCCGATCCGTTCGCCGGGCCGGAACGGTTGAGCGTCGCCGAAGCCTTCATGCGCCATGCCGGCATCGATCTGCTGGCGACGGTTGCGGCCGATGGCAACACCGACCGCGCGGGGTTGCATGCCGCCCTGGTCCAGGCCGGATTGCGGACCGCGCCCGACGATAATTGGGCCGACCTGTTCAGCCGGGTGATGGTCGAAAAAATCGAGCCAGCGCTGGGGCAGGGGCGCGCTACCATTCTTTTCGGATATCCGATCTCGGAGGCGGCATTGGCCCGGCCGAGCGCCGACGATCCACGCACCGCCGAGCGTTTCGAGCTCTATTACTGCGGCGTCGAGCTCGCCAACGCCTTTGGCGAATTGACCGATCCGGCCGAGCAGCGCCGGCGCTTTGCCGCCGAAATGGATGAGAAGCAGCGCGTCTATGGCGAACGCTACCCGATCGACGAGGATTTCCTCGCCGCGCTCGCCATCATGCCGCAGGCGAGCGGCGCGGCGCTCGGCTTCGACCGGCTGGTGATGCTCGCCACCGGCGCGCTCAGGATCGACGACGTGATCTGGACGCCGGTGGCTGGTCCCTGAGGAAGGTTGGAGAAGCCGATCTCGCCCGGCTTGAAAGCCAGGATCAGATGGTCGGTCCAGGCCGCCGCCGGCTCCGTCGAGCCAGAAGATTGGCGACGACCAGGAGGATTATCGACAGCCCCATCATCAGCGTGGCGGCGGCGCTATTGCCGGGGAGAGCTTTCGCGCAAGCCGATGAACATTTCGAGCGGCATGGTGCGTTGGTTGGCGCTGGCCAGGAACTGCACCGCGACGACCTCGTCATGTGCGAGACGCTGCAACCGTTCCGTGTGTTGCCACGATCATGGTGGGCCGGCATAGTGCTGGCGGGGTTCTCGGCGCCGCGGAGCTATCGGCCGTCGTACTCAGAATGGCCTTCGGCACAATGCCAGACAAAAACGCGCTGAACGCAAAACATAGCAGCGAATGGACAATGTCCTGGCGCCTAGTCATACTTGCGGCCGTGGCGATTAATGTTGTGATGCTCTTGGCCGCGCTGTTCGTCGCGCAAACTCTTGGTCTGGACGCTACAATCTTCTATCGAGATCCATCTGCAGCCGCGGATGTCGGCTTCTATACGGGGTGGATTTCGTCCCTAGGTGCTTCACTGTGGATCGGCACCGGCGCGGCGACCCTGTTTGCCGGTCTGCTCACGCACCGATGGGATTGCACGTTTCTCGGCGGCCTTACCTTGGTCATGGGCCTCGATGACCTGTTGTTGATCCATGAGGACGTGCTGCCGTTTGTCGCGATACCAGAGATTGTTACGATGATTGCCTACGCCGTCGCCGGGTTGTTCTGGTTCTTTCGGCTGCGACGGAAGACATTCGACGGCTCGATCGTATTTGTGGCCGCAGGCTTCCTACTCGCGATGTCAGCAGCGATCGACCAGCTGGGAGAGCTGTTTCCTAGCCCGGGTTCGGCGGTCGACATCGCCGAAGACGCTGTCAAAGAGCTTGGCATCTTCCTTTGGGCGGCAGGTGCCGTCGGGTACGCGGCGATGGTGACACGGTTGGGCCGCCCGTGGGTGGATCCAGCCGATCCCAACTCTACAGGCTGACGGTCGCACACGCCGCATCTTCGACTCGTCGCCGGCAGCGGTGCCGCCGTCGCGGCTTTCGGTCACGGCCACCTCGGATCTAAGCCGTCCTTTGTGCGTCTGGAAGGACGCACCATCTCTGGGTCGGTCGCGCCGACCTGGGGCTAGATGCCTCCTGATTGTCCGCTTCTCCCATTGCAGAAGCGGCATCGGGACAATAGATGGTGCAGCAGCGGCTGCCCTTCAGCCGGCCGGAAATAACGGGATCATGCGCATGACCGATACGCTCGACGCAGCGAAACTGACCGATCGCGTCGCGGCCCTGGTCGAGGCTGCCAAACGGGCCGGCGCCGATGCCGCCGATGCCGTTGCGGTACGTGGCCGCTCGACCGGCGTGTCGGTGCGGCTTGGCAAGGTCGAAGGCACAGAGGCGTCCGAGAGCGAGAACGTCTCGCTGCGCGTCTTCGTCGGCAAGCGGGTAGCCAGCGTTTCGGCAACAGCGGCATCCGACCCCAATATGCTGGCCGAGCGCGCGGTCGCCATGGCCAAGGTGTCCCCCGAGGATCCCTATCAGGGCCTCGCCGACCCGGCCTTGCTGGTCAAGAAACCGCGCGACCTCGATCTGTTCGACGCCACCGAGGTGTCGGCGGACCAGTTGAAGGAAGCAGCGCTTGCCGCCGAAGCGGCGGCGCTTGCCGTCAAGGGCGTCACCAATTCGGCCGGCAGTGGCGCCAGTGCCGGGCTTGGCGGCCTGGTGCTCGCCACCTCGCACGGCTTCGTCGGCCACTACGTCGCCTCGCGTTTTTCGCGCTCGACCAGCGTGATCGCCGGCGAGGGCACCGGCATGGAGCGCGACTACGAATTCTCCTCGCGCCAGCATTTTTCCGATCTCGACGCGCCGGAAGACATCGGCCGCAAGGCCGGTGAGCGCGCTGTACGCCGCATTGGCGCGCGCAAGGCGGCGACCGGGCCTGTCGACGTGGTGTTCGATCCGCGTGTGGCGCGCGGCATTGCCGGCCACCTTGCCGGTGCCATCAATGGCGCCGCGGTGGCGCGCAAGACCAGCTTTCTCCGCGACATGATGGGCAAGAAGGTGGCTTCGGCCGCAATCACCGTCACCGACGAGCCGCTCCGGCGCCGTGGACAGGCCTCGCGCCCGTTCGACGGCGAAGGCGTCGAGGGCGAAAAACTGTTCATGGTCGACAAGGGCGTGCTCAACCACTGGTTCCTGTCGACTTCGGCGGCTCGGGAACTCGGCCTCGTCACCAATGGGCGCGGCTCGCGCAGCGGCTCGTCGGTCTCGCCGTCGTCGACCAATCTCGCCATCGAGCCCGGGGAAAATACGCCGGAAGAGCTGATCAAGTCGCTCAAGACCGGCTTCTACGTCACCGAAGTGTTCGGCCAGGGCGTCGACATGGTGACCGGCGAATATAGCCGCGGCGCTTCCGGCTTCTGGATCGAAAATGGCGAGCTGGCCTATCCCGTCGCCGAGGTGACCATCGCCTCCAATCTGAAGACGATGTTCCTCAACATGGTTCCGGCGAGCGATCTCGACCGCAATTTCGGCACCGCCGCGCCCACGCTTTTGATCGAAGGAATGACCCTTGCCGGAGCTTGACCCGGCCGTCTCAGCCGGCGCTACTGAAGACCTGCAGCTGTTGCGCGATGCCGCCCGCGAGGCGGGGCTCATCGCCATGCAATACTTCAACAACAATCCGCAAGTGTGGATGAAGGGCGGCACCTCGCCGGTCAGCGAAGCCGATCACGCCGCCGACAAATATCTGCGCGAGACCTTGCTGGCGGCCCGGCCGGATTATGGCTGGCTGTCGGAGGAAACCGTCGACGACCCGGTAAGGCTTGTCGCGCGCCGCACCTTCGTCGTCGATCCGATCGACGGCACGCGCGGCTTCCTCGAGGGCCTGCCCACATGGTGCGTCAGCGTCGCTGTGGTCGAGAACGGCCGAACGCTTGCCGGCGTACTCGACTGCCCGGCGAAGGGCGAAATCTATTGGGCGCTGCCGGGCGAGGGCGCGTTCCTGAACGGCAGGCGCATCAGCGTGCGTCCGCCGGCGGAAACGGCCGAAATCGCCGGACCGAAGGCGATGATCGACCTGCTGCCGGCGAAATGGCACAAACGGCTGAAGCGCGTGCCCTATATTCCTTCGCTCGCCTACCGGCTGGCGATGATCGCCGGCGGCCAGCTCGATGCCACCTTCGTCAAGGCCAACGCACATGACTGGGACATCGCCGCGGCCGATCTCATCCTGCGCGAGGCAGGCGGAGCCTTGCTCGATCGGCATGGCCGCGCGCCGCTCTATGCCGGCGAAGTGATCCGTCACGGACCGCTCGCCGCCGGCAGCGGCGAACTCCTCGCCGTGCTCGCCGGCGTCATCGCCGGGCTGGACAATTGACCACTATCAATAGTTCCAAAGTCGGCGGCTTTGGTCTAGACCTGTCCCAAACTCACGATATGTGAAGGATCGACATGGCCGCTGAAGACGGAAAGAAGCAGCTTTTGCACCTGGTGTTCGGCGGCGAACTCAAGAAGCTGGGCGGCACCGAATTCCGCGATCTCGACGCGCTCGATATTGTCGGCATTTATCCGGACTACCAATCGGCGCACGCCGTCTGGAAGGCCAAGGCGCAAGCTAGCGTCGACAATGCCCATATGCGCTATTTCGTCGTTCACCTGCACCGCCTCCTCGACCCCGAAAACAAGGCTGTCGGTTGACATCGATGAACCATGAAGCGGTCAAGCGATCAGCCCCGCGGTCGGCGGTCAGACGTCGCAAGCCGAAGACGTTCTGGCGCAAGATCCGCGAACCGCTGGCGCAGTCGCGATTCGTCAAGAATGCGCTTGCCGCGCTGTTTGCGTATTTCGTCCGCCTTGTCCGCTTGACCAACCGCATGGTCGACGGATCGGCCAAGTTTTCCGGCGGCGCCTATGCGCAGCTCGAGCCTGGCATCATCGCGCTCTGGCACGGCCAGCACCTGCTGACCCCGGCCTACTATCCCAAGGGACGGCCGCTGGTTGCCATGGTATCGCGCAGCGCCGATGCCGAGCTCAACGCGCTGATGGTCGAGAAATTCGGCATCGAGGCGGTGCGCGGCTCTGGCGGGCGCGAAAGCGCAAGGCATCTCGACAAGGGCGGGGCCAAGGCGCTCATCGCCCTCAAAAAGTCGCTCGCCACCGGCAAGAATGTCGCCATGATTGCTGATATTCCCCACGGCACGCCGCGCGATGCGGGGCTCGGCGTCGTCCTTCTGGCGCGGCTGTCCGGCCGGCCGATCCTGCCTGCCGCGATAGCCACCAGCCGCCGCAAGGTGATCGAGGGCAGCTGGGACAAGACGACGATCAACCTGCCCTTCGGCCGCTCCTCGATCGTCGTCGGCACGCCTGTCTTCGTGCCGGCCAACGCCGACGCCGCCGAAATGGAACGCAAGCGCCAGGAGGTCACGGCCTCGCTTAATGCCGCGACCGCCGAGGCCTATCGCCTTGTGGACGGTTCGAAATGAGTGTGCGCTGGGCGCGCGCCTTCCTGACCGCATACCGTTTCGCGGGGGCGGCCGCCTACCCGTTGGCCGGGCCTTATGTCGCCTGGCGCACTTCCAGAGGCAAGGAGGATCGCATTCGCCGGCGCGAACGCTACGGCGTCGCCGGACGCGAGCGCCCCGAAGGCCCGGTGATCTGGATCCATGCAGCCAGCGTCGGCGAGACCATCGCCGTCGTGCCGCTGGTCGAGAGCATTCTCGATTACGGCGTCAACATCGTGCTGACGACGGGCACGGTCACCTCGGCGCAGGTCGCCGAAGAACGGCTGGGCGACCGCATCATCCACCAATATGTGCCGCTCGACCTCAAGCCGGCGGTCAGCCGCTTCCTCGACCATTGGCAGCCGGACCTGGCGATCATCGCCGAATCGGAGATCTGGCCGATGACCATCCTGGAACTCGGCGCCCGCCGCGTGCCGCAGGTTCTGGTCAACGGCAGGCTGTCCGACCGCTCCTTCAAGTCGTGGAAGAAGCGCGCCAACATTGCCGAAGCATTGTTCGAAAATCTCGCCCATGTCGTTGCCCAGTCGGACCTCGATGGCGAGCGCTTCCTTTCGCTCGGCGCCAGGCCGGTCACTGTATCCGGCAATCTCAAGGTCGACACCGCGCCGCCGCCGGCCGACGAGCGGGCACTGGCGGCGCTGAAACGCCAGATCGGCGGCCGCCCGACCTGGGCGGCGATCTCGACCCATGACGGCGAAGAGGCGGTCGCCGCCGAAGTTCACGCCATGCTGCACAAGCGCCACCACGGGCTTTTAACGATCATCGTGCCGCGCCATCCCGATCGCGCCGGGCAGCTGGCCGCCCAGATTTCCGGCATGGGCCTGAAGCTGGCGCAGCGCAGCAAGGGCGACAGGATCACCGCCGACACCGATATTCTGCTCGGCGACACGATCGGCGAGATGGGGCTTTATCTGAGGCTGACGGAAATTGCCTTTGTCGGCCGTTCGCTGACTTCCGAGGGCGGCCAGAACCCGCTGGAACCAGCCATGCTGGAGACGGCAGTGCTTGCCGGCCGCAACGTCCAGAATTTTCGCGAGGCCTATCAGCGCCTGCTCGATAGCGGCGGCGCCAAGCTGGTGCGCGACCGCGATATGCTGGCCGGCGCCGTTAATTTCCTTTTGACCAACGAGGCGGCCCGCCATGAGATGATGGCGGCGGGTGCGGCGACGGTCGACGAGATGCGCGGTGCGCTGGCGCATACGCTCAGGTCGCTTGAGCCCTATATCCAGCCGCTGGTCGTCAAGTCGCGCCTGAAGGGCGCGAACGGGCGCTGACGTGACCTCGGAAGCGCCGCCCTTCTGGTGGGAAGAGCCGGACTGGCGGGTCACGGCGCTGTCGCCGCTCTCCGCCGTCTATGCGCTTGTCGCCGGTCGCCGCATGCGGCACGCGCCGCGTGAAAAGGTCGAGGCGCCGGTGCTCTGCGTCGGCAACTTCACCGTCGGCGGCACCGGCAAGACGCCGGTGGCGATCGCGCTGGCCGAGCAGGCCAGGCGCATGCAGCTTAATCCGGGTTTCCTGTCGCGCGGCCATGGCGGCTCCTTCGCGCGGCCGCATATCGTCGATCCGCACCACGATGCCGCCAAGCATGTCGGCGACGAGCCGCTGCTTCTGGCCGAACACGCCCCGGTCGCGGTGACGCCGAACCGGGCCGCCGGCGCCAGGCTTCTGCTGGAGAAGCTCGGCTGCGATTTCCTGATCATGGATGACGGTTTTCAGAGCGCGCGCATCCACATCGACTATGCGCTCGTCGTCGTCGACGCGCGACATGGCATCGGCAATGGCCGCGTCATCCCCGGCGGGCCGCTGCGGGCAAAGATCGTCGACCAATTGGTCTTCACCAGCGCCTTGCTGAAGATGGGCGAGGGCACCGCGGCCGATACGGTCGTGCGCCAGGCAGCGCGCGCCGGCAGGCCGATCTTCGAGGCGCACACTGCCCCGAGCAGCAAGGTGACGCTGGCCGGCAGGCGGTTCCTGGCGTTCGCCGGCATTGGCCATCCCGACAGGTTTTTCGACACCGTAGCCGAGGCCGGCGGCGAGCTTGCGCTGACCCGACCGTTTCCTGACCATCATTTCTACAGTGCGGACGAGCTTGCCGAATTGGCGGCGACAGCACGTAAAGCCGGGCTTGGTCTCATTACCACCGCCAAGGACGCTGCCCGCCTGCGTCACGGCGCGGCACCGCCGGAATTCCTCGACGGGCTCGATGTGCTGGAGATCGACACCGTCTTCGAGCTCGACCATGTGCCGCAACGCATCATCGACGAGACGCTGGATGCCTGGCGGCAGCGCCGGCTTAAAGGCTGACCAGAAGCGTGAGCACCGAGGCAATGCGGGACTGGAATTTGCGGCTTTCCGCCGGTCGAACGTATTTTGTTCTTGCTTTGTGCCGGCAGCTATGCTAGTAATTTGGGTATGGTGATGATTCGCCGGTGGCCCGCCCTCGAACTTGAGGCGGGTTTTTTATTTCATGGCCTCTAAGGTTTCGGTGTTGCCGGCCTGACGCCGCGGCAGAGGGCGCAGGATCGCAACGGGGCTGCTTCCATTTGCGCTGGACTAGCGTCGGCGGCGCAGTTCCGGATGCGCTTCGATCTCGCGGCGCAGCGAGGCAGCGGCGTTCACATAGGGTTCCTGCCTGGCGACACTCCAGTATTTAAGCTCGTCGAGCGGGATGCTCTCGCCGGTCACCGCGCAGCGTACGAAGGCGCCGGGGCTGGTCACCTGGAAGTCGCCGTCGAGATAGCGGATGCGGGCTTCCTTGCCGCCGGGTCCTTCGAAACGGTTCATCATGGGGTGGTGCCGAAATTCATGACGATGTCATCGCCACAAATTGCGGCGAGGTCAAGCTTGACGTTGATGACGGCCGATCTCCCCCCTTGTGGGGGAGATGTCCGGCAGGACAGAGGGGGGCGCTGTCCCGCGGACCTCTCAATCGATTGCGATTGCGTCCTCAGCTTGTTCTCGGCTGGTCTCAAAGTTAGCGAGCTAGCGATCCTTCGCGCCCCTCTCTGCCCTGCCGGGCATCTCCCCCACAAGGGCCCACAAGGGGGGAGATCAGCGCTTGTCCGTCGCTCCTAGCTCTCTACCTCAAGGAACTCTTCGATCTTCTCCGCTGGCAGCCCGGCCTGGACCGCGATGCGCCGGGCGAGTTCGGCGGCGGCGGCGCGCGGGCGCCCCAGCGGCCGGTCGAGCCAGTAAGATATCGGGCTTAGCGCACTGCGCTCGTCTACGGCGACGATGCGGCCCGATTTCAATTGGTCCACCGTCAACGGCGGACGTGCCAGCGCAATACCGAGCCCGTGCGCGGCGGCGTCGAGCACGAGGTTGTAGTCCTCGAAACGGCGGTCGTGCGGCCGCGGCCGATAGTCCATCTCCTGCGCCGCAAACCAGGCGCGCCAGGCTGAAGCGTCGGAATCATTGATCACCGGAAATTCGAGCAGTCGGGCGGGATCTCCGCGACCGATCTCCCTGGCCAGTCCCGGCGAGGCGACCGGGAACACATATTCTTCGAAAAGCTGCACCGAGATCCGGCCCGGAATGCGACCGCGCCCGCAGCGGATCGACAGGTCGATGCCCTCGTCGGCAAGATCGCCTTGGCGGATGTCGACGTCGAGCACGATACGCAGCTTGGACGGGTGGTTCTCCAGCGCCGCCATGCGCGGCATCAGCCACAGCCCGCTGACCGAGGGGATCGAGGTCAGCCGCACCACCGCCGTGCCGCGCGGCTCGACCCAGCGATCCGAATTGCTGGCGATCAGGGCAAAGGCTTCGGTGGTGCGCAGATGCAGGCGATTGCCCTCGACCGTCAGCGAGACGCCGCGGGCGCCGCGATCGAAGACTTTCAGCCCGAGCCAACCCTCGAGCTTGGCGATCTGCCGGCTGACGGCGCCGTGAGTGATGTTGAGCTTCTCGGCCGCCGCCGAAAAGCTGCCGGTCCGAGCCGCGGCGTCGAAGGCGCGCAGCGTTTCGAGCGGCAGCATCGGGTCTAAGCTGTGATCCATAGTCACAGGTGATCCTCGATTTGTTCGTTTGTCAACCGACCCGCAATAGCGTTTCTCTACTTCATGGCATTGGATCGCGAGGACACCCAGATGAGCGCTTACACCGGCACGTTGAATACGACACAGCGCATGGATGCCACGGCTGCCATCGCGGTGGCGCTGACGGTGGTCGGCTGGGCCTCCGCCTTTCCGGCGATCCGCGCCGGCCTTGCCGCTTTCGGGCCGCTGGAACTTGGCGCGCTGCGCTTTGCCATCGCCGCGGTTCCGGCGGCGATCTTCCTCGCGGTCAAGCGGCCGGCGCTGCCCAGGCTCGATGAACTCTGGCGCTTTGTCTTCGGTGGTGCCGTCTTCGTCGCGCTCTACACGGTGATGCTCAATTTCGGCGAGCTGACCGTTTCGGCCGGTGCGGCCGGCTTCATCATCAATGTCAGCCCGATCTTCACCGCCATCATGGCCATGGCGCTGCTCGGCGAACGCTTCTCGGGCCTCGCCTGGGCCGGCACATTCCTGTCCTTCGCCGGTATCGGGATCATCGCCATGGGCGAGGGGCAAGGGCTGCATTTCAACAATGGTGCGCTGCTTGTCCTCGGCTCGGCGCTGTGCTCGGCCGTCAACACCATCGTCCAGAAGCCGCTGTTTGCCCACCATCACCCGCTGACGATCTCGGCCTCGAACATGGTGCTTGGCGCGCTCTGCCTGTCGCCGTTCCTGCCGAGCGGTCTGGCGCAGGCGGCGGTCGCCGACACCGCCGGGCTCGGCGCCGTCATCTTTCTCGGCATCGTACCCAGCCTGATCGCCTATGCCGCGTGGGCGACAGCACTTTCCCGACTGCCCGCGGCGCGTGCCTCGACCTTCCTCTATCTGGTGTCGCCGATGGCGACGCTGATCGGCTTCTTCTGGCTGGGCGAGGTGCCGACGCTGCTCGGCATAATCGGCGGGGCGCTGGCGCTGGGCGGCGTCATTGTGGTGAATTTGAAGAGATGAGAGCTTTAGTGCTTGACTGCTGGTGGCGTACGCGGCTGATTTAACTAGAAGTACGGTTGCCACCAGTGAGCTTTGAATGCCTAAGACGTTTTTCAGGGATGGTTCGACGTTTCGCCCAATAGCAGTTGGTTACGGCAGCTGTATTGCGACCGACCGCATCACCGTGGATGGCGCGCAAGTAGGCTATCTTTACCGCGAAACGCCAGATCATCCGGTTGATAGCGGATGGTGCTTTTTTGCAGGCGATGAATCTGACGAATACATCAACGACCCCAACAATTCCGGGTTGTACGATGTCAATACAATTGCGAATTACGACCCGCTCATTACCTCTTGTTTAGAGGCGCCTTGTGGAAGTGCGTTTTTGAGAATCGAGGGGAAGTTTGTCCGTCAGAAGTTCGAACCCCCAGATGATGATTAAAGCCGCCTGTGGAACCAGCCTTGCTAGCGAGTTATAGACAGCGCCAGCGCGAGCGACCTTCTCACCGCCTCCCAAACAGCCTCTCGATATCCGCCAGCTTGAGCTCGATGTAGGTCGGGCGGCCATGGTTGCAGGTGCCGGAGCCGGGCGTCGCCTCCATCTGGCGCAGCAGCGCGTTCATCTCTTCCGGTTTGAGCAGGCGGCCGGAACGTACCGAGCCGTGGCAGGCCATGGTCGCGGCTATTCTGTCCAGCCGCTCCTTCAGCGTGTCGACCGTGTCGTTGTCGGCGATCTCGTCGGCGAGATCGCGCACCAGCTGCTGGACGTTGGTCTCCCCGAGCATCGATGGCGTCTCGCGCACCGCGACGGCACCGGGGCCGAAGCGCTCGATGCCGAGGCCGAAGCGGGCCAGCGTCTCGGAATGCCTGGCAAGCCGCTCGGCATCCTCTTCCGACAGATCGACAATCTCGGGCAACAGCAGCATCTGCGACGGCACCGCGCGTGAGTGGAGGGCGTTCTTCAAGGCCTCGTAGACCAGCCGCTCATGCGCCGCATGCTGGTCGACGATGACAAGAGAATCCCTGGTCTGGGCGACGATATAATTCTCGTGCACTTGCGCGCGCGCCGCGCCCAGCGCCGTGCCGAGCAGCGTTTCCGCCGCTTCGTTTTGCCCGGCGCGCGCATCGGCGCTGTGCAGCGGCCCGGCGTCGAAGGCCGCCTGCTCGTCCTCGCCGAACCCGTCGCCCATATCGAGCGGCCCCTGTGGCGAACGGCCAGGATCGAACCCGGCAAAGCCTGAGGCCCGGTAAGCGGCCTCGTAGCTGCGGTGACCGTTGGCCGGCCCGCCATGCGCATAGGATGCCGCGCCTGGCCGGAACGCCGCCATCATGCCGGCGGCCCCTGTGGTGGCGGGGCGGATGCCGGCATTGGCCAGCGCTTCGCGAATGGCGCCGACGATCAGCCCGCGCACCAGCCCCGGGTCGCGGAAGCGCACGTCTGCCTTGGCCGGATGGACGTTGACGTCGACGATCGCCGGATGGAGCGTCAGGAACAGCACGGTGACGGCATGGCGGTCGCGTGGCAGCACGTCGGCGAAGGCGCCACGAATGGCGCCGGCGATCAGTTTGTCACGCACCGGACGGCCGTTGACATAGGCGTATTGCTGCAGCGCGTTGGCGCGGGTGAAGGAGGGGACCGAGACATGGCCGGCGAGATGCACGCCGTCCCGCATCGCGTCGATGGCGATCGCATTGTCCGGAAAGTCGGCGCCCATCACCTGCGCCACCCGGCGCAGCCGGCCTTCCGGGCTGTCGTCGGTCGCCGGCAGTTCCAGCGTCGAGCGGTCCGGGCCGGCCAGGGTGAAGCGCACGGCGGGAAAGGCGATGGCGATGCGCTTGACCACGTCGCCGATGGCCGTGCTTTCGGCGCGCTCGCCCTTCATGAATTTGAGCCTTGCGGGCGTGGCGAAGAACAGGTCGCGCACCTCGACCGTGGTTCCGCGATTGGCCGCCGCCGGCCTGACCGCGGAGACGCGGCCGCCCTCGATGCCGATCTCGGCGGCGTTTTCACTGGACGCGGTGCGCGAGCGGATCGACAGCCGTGCCACCGAGCCGATCGAGGGCAAGGCCTCGCCGCGAAAGCCGAGCGAGCGGATGTCGTGAATGTTGTCGGCGAGCTTGGAGGTGCAATGGCGCGCAATCGCCAGCGCCAGTTCCTTTTCCGGAATGCCCGAGCCGTCGTCACTGACGCGGATCAGGTTCAGCCCGCCGCCGGCGGTGACGATCTCGACTCTGGTAGCGCCTGCATCCAGCGCGTTCTCGACCAGTTCCTTGACCACGCTTGCCGGACGTTCGATGACTTCGCCGGCGGCGATCTGGTTGATCATCGTTTCGGAAAGCTGGCGGATCGGCATGGGGCACTATAGGCGGATTCGTGGTCGATGCGGGAGGGGGAGAATAGCGTTGACCGTTGCAAGGCAGTGAGACTGCTCCGTTGCTCCGCCAGAGGGGGTGCTGTCCCGCCACGATATAGAGATAGGAATATTGTTGAGTGAATGGGCTTGGCCCCAACTGACTTATTAGAATTAGTCGGGCGAAGGCCAAAATCCGAAGCGAATGGCCGTTGGAGGCGACATTTGGACGTCATCCTAGATTACTTGATGGTAAAGTTCGCTCGATGGATACAGCGTCGAAAGAGTCGTATTGCGAGAATAATTTGGTTTACTATTTGGACGGTTATTTCGATATTGCTAACAGTTTTTCTATTTTACCTCCTGTATATTCGAAACCTGACCATATAGTTTCGTGTTTCTACCACTGCGGCGCAGGTGCCGCCGCAGGCTTGATCGCGGACACCCTCGATGCGGATCTCGGGGGCACTGTCGATAGTGATGGGGTGGACGCCCCCTCGACGGCATCGATGTGCCAGAATGGTGGTGTTTGACAGCCACCGTAAGAGAGGGAGCGTCCACAATGGAAGTTAACACGATCGGATTGGACCTAGCGAAGAATGTGTTTCAGGCGCATGGAGCCGATGCGGCGGGCGCCATTGTTTTCCGCAAGCAACTGCGACGCGACA
>NZ_JAMYPW010000006.1:167500-168667 GCF_040320565.1 Mesorhizobium sp. M0664 | reverse complement strand
TAACTTCGCTCGTAAGGGCGACCTTAAGAGCGCAGCCTCGCTACCGTGCCGTCCTCTCGCAAGGCGGCCTTCGCCGGAGGGTATCGCTAAAGTGTCCTGTCGCCGTACTTCAGCGCATACGAAAACGGCCCGCACAAGGCGGGCCGTTTTCGAATTTGGTTGCGGGGACAGGATTTGAACCTGTGACCTTCAGGTTATGAGCCTGACGAGCTACCGGGCTGCTCCACCCCGCGTCAACCCTAGAAGTAAGCCTTGGCTCACTGGATTCAAGCTTCCGCCAAATGAAAGGGCCGCTTGCGCGGCCCGATATCCCGTTGGCGGGCCTGTTCGTAAGGAGAAGATTAAACAACGTGCGCTTGGCAGACCTGGCAGCGACCTACTCTCCCGCGTCTTGAGACGAAGTACCATCAGCGCTGGAGCGTTTCACGGCCGAGTTCGGAATGGGATCGGGTGCAGCCGCTCCGCCATAACCACCAGGTCGGCAAAACGCACGTTGCTCGAGAAGCTGTTTTCTGTGCCATCCATCTCGGCGCAATCCAAGGATTGTCACCAGAAATGGGCATTAGGAATGAGAACGATCAAGCCGATCGAACTATTAGTACCGGTAAGCTTCAAGCGTTGCCGCTCTTCCACACCCGGCCTATCAACGTGGTCGTCTTCCACGGTTCTCAGGGAATACTCGTTTTAAGGTGGGTTTCCCGCTTAGATGCCTTCAGCGGTTATCCCGTCCGGATATAGCTACCCTGCTATGCGGCTGGCGCCACAACAGGTCCACCAGAGATCCGTCCATCCCGGTCCTCTCGTACTAGGGACAGATCCTTTCAATATTCCTACACCCACGGCAGATAGGGACCGAACTGTCTCACGACGTTCTGAACCCAACTCACGTACCGCTTTAAATGGCGAACAGCCATACCCTTGGGACCTGCTCCAGCCCCAGGATGCGATGAGTCGACATCGAGGTGCCAAACAACCCCGTCGATATGGACTCTTGGGGGTCATCAGCCTGTTATCCCCGGCGTACCTTTTATCCGTTGAGCGATGGCCCTTCCACGCGGGACCACCGGATCACTATGACCGACTTTCGTCTCTGCTCGACTTGTCAGTCTCGCAGTCAGGCAGGCTTATGCCATTGCACTCAGCGAACGATTTCCGACCGTTCTGAGC
>NZ_JAMYPW010000006.1:0-162500 GCF_040320565.1 Mesorhizobium sp. M0664 | reverse complement strand
AGAGACCAACGGCGCCTCCCAGGCGCTTCCTATAAGAGACTAAAGAGAACCCATAGAGACAGACGTGTGATTGGGGATTTCGGCCGGGGCCAGGCGCTTCGTTGACTTCACCCGCCGTGACAGGCAAATGTCATGGCCACAACAAGAACGACAAGCCGTTCCGCCCCGGGGAAGAAGCAGCCTTTCTGGATGCCAGACACGGAAGATGTCATAGCCGACCTCGGCAACGAGCCGCCGCTGATCGCGGACGGCCGCAGCGGCCCTCCCGACCGGCGCGAGGTTTCGGCGCGCTGGCTGTCGGGCACCTTCCTTACCGGCGTGACCTCGAGCGTGCTGATGGGCGTGGCGCTGTTTGCAGCGCTTGACGGCCGCCAGCAGTTGGCGACGCCACCCGAGATCGCCGAACTGATCAGCCTTGCCAGTGGCGACGATTCCGGTGAGATCGCCAAGACGACCAGGCTGGTGGCGCTGCGCCAGATCGCCAAGGCCAAGGATCGCCGGCGCATGGAAGTGTCGATGGTGACCAAGGTCGGCGACCGCGATGTCATCCACACCATGCCTTTCGTGCAGATCAAGATGGCGCTTGCCGCCGGTCACACGACCAGCCGGGCCTATCCGCCTTTCGACCCGATGCAGGTGTTTGGCAATGGCGACGATAATGCTGCCCAGCCGGCAGGCGCCGCCGCCAGCCAGATCTATGGCGCCAAGGTCGAAAGCGAGATGAGCTTGAAGACCGTCGATTTCCCGATCGAGACGGCGGCCTTCGACGAAAAGAGCGACCTTTCTGCCGACGAGGTGGAAAAGGTCGTGCGCGAGGCCGGCACCGATCTGAGCGACGGCGCTGTCCAGGTCGCTTCGCTGCATTATGTCGACCCACAGCGATTCGGTGACGGCTTCGCCGAAAGCATGGCTGGCTCCTATGACGTCAAGATCGTCCCGGAAAACGTCTCGGTGTCGCCGCGTGCCGCCATCGACGACCATGCGCCGGCTTTCGCCGAGGAAATCATCCCCTTCACCAAGGATCTCGACATTGCCGAGGCCTTCGCTGATTCGGGCTATACCGGCGAGGATGCCACCGGAATGGCCGAGGCGATCGCCAAATTGCTGAATGCGACGGCCCTCAAGGCAGGAACCGTGCTGCGCGTTGGGCTCGAGGTCCATGGCGACGCCGCCAAGATCGTTCGCACCAGCGTGTACGACAGGACCCAGCACATCGTCACCATCGCGCTCGACGACCACGACCAGTACGTGCCGGCGCAGGAGCCGGAGCCAAATCCCGAATTGCTGACGGCGTTCGACGATTCGCCTGCGCCCATAGTGCGCGGCAATCTGCCGAACATCTATGACGGCATCTACCGCACCGCCTATTCCTACGGCATGTCCAAGGCGATGACGCAACGGCTGATCAAGTTGCTGGCGTCCGGTGTCGACTTTCAGTCGCGCCTCAATCCCACGGACCGCATCGAGGTGCTGTTCTCGCAGCCCGATGGCGACGACCAGGCGTCTGACGAATCCGAGCTGCTTTACGTCTCCGCGACTTTCGGCGGCACGACGCGAAATTTCTACCGTTTCCAGACGCAGGACGGCAGCACCGACTACTTCGACGAAAATGGTAGCAGCGCCGAGCAGTTTCTGCTGCGCAATCCGTTGCCCAATGGCCGATTTACGTCAGGGTTCGGTGCCAGGCGCCACCCCATTTTGGGGTATGTGAAAATGCACACCGGCACCGACTGGGCAGCTCCCGTGGGATCGCCGATCATTGCCGCAGGCAATGGCGTCGTCGAAAAAGCCGGCTGGGCCGGCGGCTATGGCAAGCAAATCATCTTGCGTCACGCCAATGGCTACGAGACGTCCTACAATCACCAGAGCGCCTTTGCAAAAGACATCGAGCCGGGAGTTCGCGTTCGCCAGGGTCAGGTTATCGGCTATCTCGGCTCAACCGGCCTCTCCACCGGTCCGCATCTTCATTACGAACTGATCGTCAACGGCACAAAGGTCGATTCGATGCGCGTCCGCCTACCGGTCGGCAAGACGCTGAAGGGCGACGACCTCGTCGCCTTCAAGCGCGAGCGCGAACGCATCGACGACCTGCTCAAGCAGGAAGACGGCAATCAGTTGAAGGTCGCGAGCGCCAAGATCGAAGGCTGAGCCGACGTTTTTCGTCGTCAGCCGTGCTGATTCGCCGTGTCGCGCGCCCATGGCAGCCGCTCGCCGGAAACCGTCGTCCACGCGGTGATTGCCGAAAACAGGCAAAGCAGCGCGGTCACCGCGGCAACGGCGGCGAATGCCGCGTCGCTGGCGGCAAGTCGTGCCGCATCGAGGCCGGGCGCCAGGCCGGCTGGCGGCGGTTCGCCGAAACCCGGAATGCCGGAGCCGGCAGCGGTGCCGAGCACGCCAGCATAGACCCAGGCCGCCAGCGATCCCATCGCCGCCACGGCAATCAGGCCGCCGATGCGCGAGACGGCGTTGTTGATGCCCGAGGCCGCACCCGTATCCTTGTCCTCGACCCCCCTGCTGACGGCGGGCGCCAGCGGCGGGACCACCAGGGCCATTCCGCGCCCCCAACGAGCCAAGAGCGGGAATACCCCCAGCCAGAAATTGTGGATGCCCCGATAGGCCAGCAAGGCAAGTCCGGCAAAGGCAAGAGCCACAACCAGACTGCCGCTGGCGATCGGAAAGCGAGGCCCGATGCGGTCGGACCACTGGCCGACTGGTCCGGACAACACTGCGATCAATGCCGACAGCGGCAGGAAGATGAAACCGACCTCGGCCGCGCTCAGCCCCCATCCGGCGATCATGAGCATCGGCAGATAGAACAGATTGGCCGACAGCGCGAAATAAAGGAAGAAGGTCGCCACATTGGCGCCCGCGAACGCGCCGATCCGAAACAACGACAGATCGATCATCGGCTCGCGCCGCCGGCGCTCGAAGACGATGAACACGACGAGCAAAACCGCACCGGCGGCAATACTCGGGCCGGACATCAGCCCCTCCCCGTCGCCGCTCATCGAGGTCAGACCGTAAGCGAGAGCTCCGAACGCCATTATGGCGAGTGCAGCGCCGCCGAGATCGAGGCTGCGCTTTTCCGCCGGCGCGTCGGCAGGGACCTTGGCCAGCAGAAGATAGACCGAGATAAGGCCGAGCGGCAGATTGATGGCGAAGATCGCCCGCCAGATGCCGTCGCCGAACGCCGACAGCACGAAGCCGCCCAGCACCGGGCCGAGCGCCGTCGTCAGTGCTGATGCTGCGGCCCAGATGCCGATCGCCCGGCCGCGTTCCTTTTTCGGATAGGCTTTGGCGATAATGGCCAGGCTGCCCGGCACCATGATGGCCGCTCCGACACCCTGGATAGCCCGAAACGCAATAAGCACCGCCGGGTTAGGCGCCAGCGCGCAGGCAAGCGAGGCGGCAATGAACAGGACGATGCCGGCGACGAAGGAGTGGCGCAGGCCGAAGCGATCGCCGGCGGCGCCGCCGACGAGAATGAGGGCTGAGAGTGTCAATGCGTAGGCATTGGAAATCCATTGTGCCTCGGCGAGGCTGGCGCCGAGGTCGACGCGGATCGCCGGCGTCGCAATGGCCAGGACCGACCCGTCGATGAAGCCGAGCGCAGAAGCCAGGATCGCGGCGATCAGCACGAACCGCCGCTGCGCCTGCGGACAGAACGTATCGGCGGGAAGTGAGCCGGTCAGGGGAACGGCGCCGGTACCGACTTTGGTTGGCGTGTGCATGCCGCCTTACCTAGATCGCCGGCGCGCCGGCGACAACCGGCCAGTAAGCTGTTCTCGTTGAAACCAGGCCCAAACTGGCCACACAGGCAGGATCACGCCGCTCAGGGTGCAAACGGCAAGTGCCGTGCTAAGCTTCTCGCAGCGCTACAGACAAGGGGGAAATACCGCATGAAACGACCGCTCGAACCCTCGGCGGAAGGACGCGGGCGCGTCGTCGGCATCACCGACGGCGTGTTCGCCATCGCGCTCACCCTGATCGTTCTCGAGATCAGGGTGCCGGCGCATGAAACGGTGCATTCCGAACGCGAGTTGATCACAGCGATCACAGCACTGGCGCCGCGCTTCCTGACCTATGCGCTCAGCTTCCTGACGCTGACCATCTTCTGGTTCGGCCAGCAGGCGCAACACGGGCTGATTGCAAAATCCGACCGGCGGCTTGCCACGCTGAACCTCTGCTTCCTCGGCTTCATCGCCTTGCTGCCGTTCTCGACCGACCTTCTCGCCGACTTCCTCGAATTCAGGACTGCGGTGCTCGCCTACTGGTTCAATCTTTTGATGCTCGGACTGACGCTGCTCGCCAGTTGGCGCTACGCGGACAAAAACGGATTTCTGGCCGAAGGTGTCGACGCGGAGACCACCCGAACGGTCTATCTGCGCATCGTCAAGGCACAGATCCTGTGGGCCGTCGGCGCTGCACTTTGCCTGATCAGCCCGTTGCTCAGCGTCGGCTTCATCCTGGTGGTGCAGCTGATCTATGCCGCAGCGCCGCGCGCGCCACTGCTGCGCAAGGTCATCGGGTGATCCGGGCGCGGGCGTTGCGCTTTAATCGACGAACTCCACGATAACGCCGGGCGTCACGATCTTGGCAAGCTCGCGCGCGTCCCAATTGGTCAGCCGCACGCAGCCATGGCTTTCGGTCTTGCCGATCTTGGACGGATCCGGCGTGCCGTGGATGCCGTAGGTCGGCTTGTCCAGCGCAATCCAGACCGAGCCGACCGGGCCGTTCGGCCCCGGCGGGATGGTCAGGATCCTGTCGTTTTCGCCCTGCTTGAAATTGATGTTCGGGTTGTAGGTGTAGTTCGGGTCCAATGCGACACGCGACACCGCATGCGTGCCGGACGGCGACGGCGTGTCGGACGAGCCGATAGTCGCCGGATAGGCTGCGACCAGCTTGCCCGCCGCATCATAGGCGCGGACCTGCTTATTGGACTTGTCGGCGATGATGCGCGCCACCGGCGTCGCCACCAGCCTGCCGAAATTGGCGACCTTGATGATGGTGCCCGGACGATTGAAATTGGCGTCCGGATTGAGCTTGTTCAGATAGGTTTCATCCATATGGAAGCGCTCGGCCAGCGCTTCGGGTACCGACGTGTAGCCCATCCGATCGAGCTGGGCCTTTTGGCTGTAGTCCTCCGGTATCGAGGCGACATAGGGACCGGCCGCATCCTCGGGCGTGATCGTATATGAGGCGAAGGCATCGCCGCCGGATTGCGCCAGGGCCGCCTGGATGCCGATTGCGTCGGTCGATTTCAGATTGCTGCCGGTGATCTCATTATAGGCGGCGAGCGCCTTGTCGACATTCGAGCCGAAGCGTCCGTCGATGACGCCGGGCGATGCACCGGCACGGTCGAGCAGCACCTGCAGTGCCGCCACGTCCTCGCGGGCGCCGAGCGCAAGCGACGGGTCGACCGCCGTCTTGCCGCCAGTGCTTGGCGGCGGGGCTGTATCTGGCGGTAAGGCCGCCTGCTCGTTCGGCCCCGTCGGCTCGACCGGCTCGATCGAGGCCTCGTTGAGCGGCTGGCGCTCGATGGTGCGCGGCTTTGCCTCCGGATAACCATTGCCGTAGCCGTCATCCCGTGGCGCTTCGGGGAAGGCTTCCATCGAATTGTCGCCATTAAGATCGTAGTCGTCGGCCGGCGGCACGATGATCCTGCCCTCGTCTTCCAACTGCCTGCGGCGGTAGCGCGCCATGTCCTGCGGGTCGTCGAGATAATAGCGGTCGTCCTCGACCGGTCCGAGATTGCGCAAGCGCTCGCGGCGCAAGGCACGGCGGTCGAGCCTGGTCTGCGGCGGCTGGATGGCGATAACCTTGCCGGTCTCCGCATCGACGATGACGCGGTTTCCCCTGGCGTCGTAATAGATGTCGAGATTGCCGTTCTGGGCGACAAGAATGCCGCCGCCATTGGCGGCACGAACCACCCGTGGCGCGGTATCCACTATTGGCGAGGCCATCGCATTCGACGCCAGCAGCCCGGCAGCAAGCGCTGAAAGGGTGAAGATGGTGCGCAACATGATGGCCAAATTCTCCGGTCCGTAATTGCCGCCGCCGGCATTGTCTCTTCAAAGCGCCGCGCGTCTTTTTCGACGCGCAAAGGACGCTCTAACGCTTTAAATCTCCGCATCGTGCTTTGCGAAAATCAAAACTCGATTTCGGGCCGATGTGGTAGGCGAACCCCTTCGCCAGCAAATCAGTTGCCAACGATAAGGTTCCAATATGAACCGGGCATGAAGATGGCGGATTTCTGACCGATTAACCGGCAGCGAGTCCCAATTCCTTGCGCGCCTGCTTCGTCAGCTTCAGCACGACAAGACGGTGGCTTTCGCGCAGGTAATCCTTCAGCGCGCCATCATCCATGCTTTCGCCGGTCTGGCGCTGGATCCATTTCATGCCGCGTGAGGCAAGATAGGGCGCGGGCCGAAGGCCCGGCTGCTCCCTCAGCACGTCATAGGCGATGTCGGAGCATTTGAAGGTAACGAACGGCTCCTTGCCCTCACTCCAGCCGCCGATCGCGAAGACCTTGCCGCCGACCTTCCAGACATGGGCGCCGCCCCACTGCACGACATGGGTCGCCGAAGGCAGCGAGGCGCAGAAGCTGTTATAGTCGTCCAGCGTCATCTGCGCCCCGCCAGTGATGTTGGACCATGAACCGAAGGCCGGCGTAACAAAAGGGTATGCCGGTTTTTCGGAAAGGATCATGGTCGAGATTGAAGATAGGAATTCCATCCCGATTCGATCGGGATGGAACAGGTCCTTGGCTTGAGCTCAGGCGGCCGCCTCGGTTGCCACGACCGCGGGCTTCGAGCGGAAGTTCAAGCGGTCGGAGCCAGCGGTGACCTTGACGGTTGAGCCGTCGAGGATCTCGCCGAGCAGGATCTTTTCCGCCAGGGGGTCCTGCAATTCCTTCTGCATCACCCGCTTCAGCGGCCGCGCGCCATAGGCCGGGTCGTAACCCTTGGCCGCCAGCCAGTCGATCGCCTCCTGATCGAGCGAAAGCGATATCTTGCGGTCAACAAGCAGGTTTTCCAGCCGCTTGAGCTGGATTTGGACGATCTGGCCCATATCCTGGCGGCGCAGCCGGTGGAACAGGATCACCTCGTCGATGCGGTTGAGGAATTCCGGCCGGAACGAAGCCCTGACGACATTCATCACCTCGTCGCGCACGACGTCGACATCCTGGTCCTCGCCGAGATTGACCAGATATTCGCCGCCGAGATTGGACGTCATGATGATCAGCGTGTTGCGGAAGTCGACCGTGCGGCCCTGCCCATCGGTCAGCCGGCCGTCGTCGAGCACCTGCAGCAGCACGTTGAAGACATCAGGATGCGCCTTCTCGATCTCGTCGAACAGCACGACCTGATAGGGCCGGCGCCGCACCGCTTCGGTCAGCGCGCCGCCTTCCTCATAGCCGACATAGCCGGGAGGCGCGCCGATCAGCCGGGCGACCGAGTGCTTCTCCATGAACTCCGACATGTCGATACGCACCATGGCGCTCTCGTCGTCGAACAGGAAGCTGGCCAGCGCCTTGGTCAATTCGGTCTTGCCGACGCCCGTCGGTCCGAGGAACATGAACGAGCCGAGCGGCCGGTTCGGGTCCTGCAGGCCGGCGCGCGCACGGCGCACGGCTTTCGACACTGCCTGCACCGCCTCGCCCTGGCCGACGACGCGCCTGCCGATCTCGTCTTCCATGCGCAACAGCTTGTCGCGCTCGCCTTCCAGCATCTTGTCGACCGGGATGCCCGTCCAGCGCGAGACGATATGGGCGACGTGATCGGGGCCAACCACTTCTTCGACCATGCCGGCCTTGCCATCCCTGGCTTCGGCCTGCTTCAGCTGCTTTTCGAGTTCCGGGATCTTGCCGTAAGCAAGTTCGCCGGCGCGCTGGAATTCACCCTGGCGCTGGGCGATGGCAAGTTCGTTGCGCGCCTCGTCGAGCTGTTTCTTGAGGTCGGCGGCAAGCCCGAGCTTCTGCTTCTCGGCCTGCCATTTCGAGGTCAGCTCGGTCGATTCCTCCTCGAGGTTCGAGAGTTCCTTCTCGAGCCGCGCGAGCCGGTCCTTCGAGGCATCGTCCTTCTCGACCTTCAGCGCCTCGCGCTCGATCTTGAGCTGCATGATGCGGCGGTCGATCTCGTCCAGCGCCTCGGGCTTCGAATCGACCTGCATGCGGAGCCGCGACGCGGCCTCGTCGACCAGGTCGATCGCCTTGTCCGGCAGGAAGCGGTCAGCGATGTAGCGGTTGGACAGGGTTGCGGCCGCGACCAGTGCCGAATCCGAGATGCGCACCTTGTGGTGCTGCTCGTATTTCTCTTTCAGGCCGCGCAGGATCGAGACAGTGTCTTCGACCGTCGGCTCATTGACGAAGACCGGCTGGAAGCGGCGGGCAAGGGCCGCATCCTTCTCGACATGCTTGCGGTATTCGTCGAGCGTGGTTGCGCCGACACAATGCAGTTCGCCGCGGGCGAGCGCCGGCTTCAGCAGATTCGACGCGTCCATGGCGCCATCCGCCTTGCCGGCACCGACAAGCGTGTGCATCTCGTCGATGAACAGAATGATGCCGCCGGCGGCAGACGTGACTTCGGAAAGCACCGCCTTCAGCCGCTCCTCGAACTCGCCGCGGTATTTGGCGCCGGCGATCAGCGACCCCATGTCGAGGGCCATCAGCTGCTTGTCCTTGAGCGATTCCGGCACATCGCCATTGACGATGCGCAGCGCCAGCCCTTCGGCGATCGCCGTCTTGCCGACGCCGGGTTCGCCGATCAGCACTGGGTTGTTCTTGGTGCGGCGCGACAGCACCTGGATGGTGCGGCGGATTTCGTCGTCGCGGCCGATGACCGGATCGAGCTTGCCCGCGCGGGCGTCCGCCGTCAGGTCGCGCGCGTATTTCTTCAGCGCGTCGTAGCCCTGCTCGGCGCTCGCCGAATCGGCAGTGCGACCTTTGCGTACGTCGTTGATGACCTGGTTCAGCGCCTGCGGCGTGACACCCGCCTTGGACAGGATGTCGGCGGTCTTGGCCGATTTTTCCATGGCCAGCGCCTGCAATAGCCGTTCGACGGTAACGAAGCTGTCACTGGCCTTCTTGGCCAGTTCCTCGGCGGTCGAAAACACCTTTGCCAGCGGCTGCGCCAGATAGAGCTGGCCATTGCCGCCCTCGACCTTGGGCATTGCCTCCAGTGCCGTTTCGACGCCGAGCTTGACGTCACGGACATTGCCGCCGGCGCGCTCGATCAGCGACGCAGCCAGGCCCTCGTCGTCATCGACAAGGACCTTGAGGATATGCTCGGGGGTGAATTGCTGGTGATTGCGGGAAAGCGCCATGGTTTGTGCGGACTGGATAAAGCCGCGCACGCGCTCGGAATATTTTTCAAGATTCATGCCTGTCTCCTTCCGTCACCGGCCCGCTTCGCGGCACCGGATCAGATTGCGGTGACGGACCCGCCCGTTCGAGCCGGATCCTGTTCACGCAAGATATGGGACGCAAACCACGGACCCTCAAGACGCCTCGACACTGGCGAATGCATAATATTCCGAGCGCGCAAAGCAAAAACGGCGGAGATTTCTCTCCGCCGCCTGGGGTAAAGGATGCGCTAAGATCGACTGAACGTTTTTCCGATCAATTCTCGACGTCTGCGATCACAGCTTGACCGCCGGGGCCTTCAGCCGGCGCTGCATCGACATTGCCAGCGTCGGTATTGCCAGTCTCGGCATTGCTTGTCTCGGCACTGCTTGTCTCGGCACTGCCAGTCTCGGCACTGTCAGGGCCGGCGTTGTCGTTGCCGCCATTTGCCTGTTCGACATCGAGGCGCGGGCGACGCGGACGCCTGGGGCGGCGGGCCGGGCTGTTTTCGGCCGCGGCTTCGTTGAGCTCGGCCTGGGCGGCGAGACCCGCCGGCGAAAGGTTGTCGAATTGCGGTGCGGGCTCGCTCACAAAGACCGGCCCAGCGGCCGGCACGGGCTCCGCCTGCGCCGGCGTCTCGTCGCGCCGTGGCTGTTCGGCGCGCTGGCCACCCTGCTCGCCGCGCGCGCCATACTCGCCGCGCTGGCCGTTCTGGCCGTAACCGCCATTGGGGCGACGGTCGCGGTGGCGTCCGCCATTGTTGTCGCGGCCGTCACGGTTGTCGCGGCCGCCCCGATTGTCGCGGCTGTTTTCCTGGTTCAGAGCCAGCTCGGCCGGCGTGCCATCGATGACCGGCTGCGGGCCGGCACCGTGATTGGCCGCCGAACCCGACGTCTCGTTGGCATTGTTGTTGCCGGCATTGTCGAACTCGTCGCGATCCTCGTCGCCGTCATCGTCGAAATCATCGCGATTCTGCTGCGCGTTCTGGATCGGCATCTGCGCCTGAGCGGCTGCGATGATGCGGTTATAGTGCTCTGCATGCTGGAGATAGTTTTCCGCCATCACCCGGTCGCCGGAGCTTTGCGCGTCACGGGCAAGGGTTGCGTACTTCTCGGCAATCTGCTGAGCCGATCCGCGGATCTTCACGTCCGGGCCGTTGCTCTCGTAGTTGCGCGTCAGGGGATTAGGCCCCTTACGGTTGTTGTTGTTATTGTTGTTGCCGCCGCCGCCATTGTTGTTGCGACCGCGCATGCGCCTGTTTTGCTGTTGTGGCCTCATTAGACTCTCTTCACTTTGAAATTTTCGAAAAACTCTTCACGAACGGAGGCGCTCATGCGGCCAGCCGTTTCGTTCCTTCACCGGCGTTCGCCCGCATCAATTGCGTTGGCGCCACGTGCCATCCTGTTCCGGTTACTTCACTTGCCGGACGATTCCCGCACGAAGCTTGGGCGTCGTTTGCGCAAGAAGGCAGCTATTTCCAAGGAAAACCGAATCGCTAAGAGCACTGCCTGCTTCGTCTCATCCGGTTAAGGCGACCCTAGCCGCATTCCCCGGTATTGCCAAGCGCTTTTTTCGCACTGCATCACGGCTTTCACCGTTCGAACACAAGAACTCTGTCGTTTCCGCCGAGATCACGAAACACCCCGACCGAACGGTACCCGGCCGCGGAGAATATCTCCGTAACCTGTTGGTGCTGCGTATGGCCGATCTCGACCGCAATCCTGCCTTGGACTTCCAAATACGCTGCCGCTCCCGCGGCGATCTTCCTGTAGGGGCTCAGACCGTCCACACCGCCATCGAGGGCCTGGCGTGGATCGAAACCGCGGACCTCGTCCTGCAGATTTCCAATGTCGTCTGAGGGTATATAGGGAGGGTTTGCGACAATTACATGGTACCGGCCAGAAACTTTTTCAAACCAGTCGGATTTGAGCGGCGTGAACCGGCCGGCGAGCCCCAATTCCCCGGCATTACGCATGGCTGTGGCCAGCGCCTCCTGCGAAATGTCAACGCCGGTGGCGGTCGCGGCCGGAACGGCGCTGAGCAGCGCCAGCGCGATGGCACCGGTACCGGTCCCTAGATCGAGGATGCGGCAGCAGCCCTCGCGTGCCGCCATTGCCTTGACGAAGGGCAGTATAGCCTCGACCAGCGTTTCGGTATCCGGCCGCGGCTCCAGCGTTTGCGGCGAAAGCGAAAGGCGCAAGCCGTAGAATTCGCGGTAGCCAAGGATTCGGTGTACCGGCTCGCCGGCGATGCGCCGCCGCAAGGCGGCTTCGATTACCGCCGTCACGTCCGTATCGACAGCGCGCCCGGGATCGGCGATGGCCTGCGTGCGACTGGTGCCGGAAAAATGCTCGACGATCAGCCTGGCATCGAGCGCCGGATCCGCGATCCCGGCTGCGGTGAGCCGGTTTCGCGCCTCCCGCAGCAGCGGCGCCAGCGTGGCGGGCAGGCTGTCAGCCATCGATGCCGATATCGGCGAGCAGCTTCGACTGGTGATCGGCGATCAGCGCGTCGATGATCTCGTCGAGTTCGCCCATCATCACCCGGTCGAGCTTATAGAGCGTCAGGTTGATACGATGATCGGTGACGCGACCCTGCGGAAAATTATAGGTGCGGATGCGTTCCGAGCGGTCGCCCGAGCCGACCTGCGACTTGCGCGATTCGGAACGTTCCTCGTCCGCCTTGCTGCGCTCGAGGTCGTAGAGCCTGGCGCGTAGGATCTGCATGGCCTTCGCCCGGTTCTGGTGCTGCGACTTTTCCGCCTGCACCACCATGATGCCGGTCGGCAGATGGGTGATGCGCACGGCCGAATCGGTGGTGTTGACGTGCTGGCCGCCGGAACCCGAGGCGCGCATCGTGTCGATACGGATGTCTTCGGCCCTGATGTCGATGTCGACCTCTTCGGCTTCCGGCAGCACCGCGACCGTCGCCGCCGAGGTATGAATGCGTCCGCCCGCCTCGGTCGTCGGCACGCGCTGCACCCGGTGCACGCCGGATTCGAACTTCAGATGGGCAAAGACGCCCTTGCCCGAAACGGTGGCGATGATTTCCTTGTAGCCGCCGACCTCACCCTCGCTGGCCGACACCGTCTCGAAACGCCAGCCATGCGCCGCGGCATAGCGCTCGTACATGCGAAACAGGTCGCCGGCGAAAAGCGCCGCCTCGTCGCCGCCGGTGCCGGCGCGGATCTCGAGGATGGCGTTCTTGTCGTCGGCGGCATCCTTGGGCAACAGCAGGATTTGGATGTCCTTCTGCAGCGCCTCGATGTGATGCTTGACCCCTGGCAGGTCGGCCTCAGCCAAGGCCCGCATCTCGGCGTCGGTGCCCTTGTCGGCGAGCATCGCCTCCAGATCGCCCTGTTCGTGCTCGGCGGCGCGCAGCGCCCTGATCTTTGCCACCATCTCCTGGATGTCGGCATATTCGGAGGCCATCCTGACATAGGCGTCCGGCGCTGGCCCGGCCGACATCTGCGCTTCGAGCATGTCGAAACGCTTGACGACTTGATCCATACGGTCGCGGGGCAGGTTGATCATGGCGAAGTCTATAGCGGTATAGAGCGGTCGTCGGCAAAGGCTTGCAGCAGCGCCCGCATCGGCAGGCCATGCGCCGGCGCCATCAGATTGTCGTCGAAGAACGCTTCCAACTCGCTGAGCGGCAGTTCCGTCAGCATCGCCTTGACCGGGCCGATCGATGCCGGCGACATCGAGATCGAGCGGTAGCCAAGGCCGATCAGCGCCATCGCCGAGATCGGCTTGCCGGCAAGTTCGCCGCACAAGGTCACCGGCGTCTGGTTGCGAGCCCCGGCATCGGCAATTTGCTTCAAAACACGCAGGAACGGCGTCGACAGCGGGTCGAAGCGGTCGGACAATTGGGTGTTGCCGCGGTCCACCGCCATGACGAACTGGAACAGGTCGTTCGAGCCGACCGAGACGAAATCGACCGCCTTCATCAGTTCGTCGAGCTGGAACAGCAGCGACGGCACCTCCAGCATCGCCCCCACCTTGAGGCTGGTCGGCAAATGATGGGCAAAGCGCGACAGATGCCGGACCTCGCGGTCGATGATCTCGCGCGCCTGCGCGATCTCGCCGAGTTCCGTCACCATTGGCAGCATCAGTTTCAGTTCGCGTCCGCCGCACGCCTTGAGCAGCGCGCGGATCTGGGTGCGCAGCAATCCTGGCCGGTCGAGCGTCAGGCGGATGGCCCGCCAGCCGAGAGCCGGATTTTCCTCCTGGATCGAGCCCTTGAAATAGGGCAGCACCTTGTCGCCGCCAATATCGATGGTGCGGAACGTCACCGGCTTGTCGCGCGCCGCCTCGAGCACGTCACGGTACAAGCGCTCCTGGGCTTCCGCGCGCGGAAAGGTCGAGGCGACCATGAATTGCAGCTCGGTGCGGAACAGGCCGATGCCGGCCGCGCCCGCTTCGGCCAGTTGCGGCAGGTCGACCGCCAGCCCGGCATTCATCAGAAGGTCGACCTGGACACCGTCCTTGGTCACCGACGGCTTCTTGCGCAGCTCGCGGTAGACCTCCTGCCGGCGCGCCCGGAAACGCACTTTCTCGGCATAGGCCGCCTCGAGGTCGGGCTGCGGGCGCAGATGGATCGCGCCTTCCTCGCCGTCGACGATGATGGCATCGCCGTTTTCCGCCATGGAAACGGCGCCCTTCATCTGGCCGGCGACCGGTATGCCCATGGCCCGCGCCACGATGACGACATGGCTGGTCGCGGCGCCGTCCTCCAGCACCAGCCCGCGCAGCTTGTCCCTGGGATAATCGAGCAGCTCCGCAGCACCCATCGAGCGGGCGACGATGATGGCGTCCTTGGGCAGCGAGGCCGCGACGTCCTCCGGTCCGCGCCCCATCAGCTGCCGCAGCAGCCGATTGGCGAGATCGTCGAAATCGCTCATCCGTTCGCGCAGATACGGATCGGTCATGTGCAGCATGCGGGCACGCATGTCGCTCTGCACCTTTTCGACCGCCGCTTCGGCCGTCAGGCCGTTGCGGATCGCCTCCTCGAGCCGGCGCACCCAGCCGCGGTCGTTGGCGAACATGCGATAGGCTTCGAGCACCTGGCGATGCTCGCCCTCGAAGGCGACGTCGCGGCGCTCCAGCATGTCGTCGATGGAGAGCCTGAGCGAGCCGAGCGACGCGTCGAGCCGCCTGACCTCTTCCTCGCTGTCCTCGTTGAAAAGATTGGTGACGACGATGCGCGGCTCGTGCAGCACCACATGGCCGAGACCGACGCCTTCGTTGAAGGACAGGCCGGTAAAGCTTACCGGGCGGCGCAGATCGAGCTCGAGGCCGGGCCTTGTCAGCCGCTCCAGATCGCCGGTGGCGATCATCTCGGCGATCACCATCGCCGTTGTTTCCAGCGCCTCGACCTCGTCGTCGCGATAATGGCGCATGGTCTTGTTCTGCACGACCAGGACGCCGAGTGTCCGCCCTGCCCGCAGCACCGGCACGCCGAGGAAGGAATTATAGATTTCTTCCCCTGTCTCCGGCAGGTAGGCGAAGGCAGGATGCTCCTGCGCGTTGGAGAGGTTGAGCGGCCGCGCCGAGGCCGCGATCGTGCCGACCAGGCCTTGGCCCAGCCTGAGCTGCGCCAGGTGGACGGCGTTCGGGTTCAGGCCTTCGGTGGCGTAGAGTTCGAGCACCGAATCGGCGCGCAGCACATAGAGCGAGCAGACCTCGGCAACCATGTTGGAGGCGATATCGCGCACGATTCGGTCAAGCCGCTCCTGCGGCTCCAGCGGCTCTTGCATGAGCTCGCGGAGCCGTTTCAGCAAAACGCGCGGGCCACTGGCCGAATCACGCATCGCGGCTTCTTCCTCCAATAGCATTTCAACCGGTGCAGGTTGCCCTGCACAGCGGCACAAACGCAACAACTCAATTAGAGCGCTGTCGTCCAATTGGACGCATAAAGACCGCTCCAAGATTTTCGATCCGCTGCATCCTGCCTTCCGAAAATCGATTCCGATTTTCGGGCCGATGCAGTCTGCTACTGCTTATCCAGACCGTACACGGAATGCAAAGTGCGAACTGCTAGTTCCGTATAGGGACCGTCGATCAGGATCGAAATCTTGATTTCGGACGTCGTGATGGCGCGGATGTTGATCGCGCGGTCGGCCAGCGCCTTGAAGGCGGTAGCGGCGACGCCGGCATGGCTGCGCATGCCGATGCCGATTACCGAGACCTTCGACATGCCGGCTTCCGACTGCACCACGTCGTAGCCGATCGTCGCCTTCAGCCGCTCGAGCACGGCGAGCGCCTTGTCGACGTCGCCGGATGGCACGGTGAAGGTCATGTCGGTGAACTTGCCGTCCTCGGAAATGTTCTGGACGATCATGTCGACGTTGATATTGGCCTCGGCCAGCGGCCCGAAAATGCCGGCGGCGACGCCCGGCCGGTCGCCGACGCGGCGCAGCGAAATCTGCGCCTCGTCCTTGGCATAGGCAATTCCGGTGACGACCTGCTGTTCCACGATCTCTTCCTCGTCGCAAATAAGCGTTCCCGGCGGATTGAGCAAATCCCCCATTCCGGGTGCATCGGGATCGTCGAAGGACGACCGCACGAAAGTACGCACCCTGTGCACCATGGCAAGCTCGACCGAGCGTACCTGCAGGACCTTGGCCCCCAGCGAGGCCATTTCGAGCATTTCCTCGAACGAAATCTTGGCCAGCCGCCGCGCTTTCGGCTCGATGCGCGGATCGGTCGTATAGACCCCGTCGACGTCGGTGTAGATGTCGCAGCGGTCGGCCTTGACCGCTGCCGCGATGGCGACAGCGCTGGTATCGGAACCGCCGCGGCCGAGCGTTGCGATCCGGTTGTCCGGCCCGATGCCTTGGAAACCGGCGACCACCGCCACCTGGCCTTCGCCGAAGCGCTTGATCAGGAATCCGCCGTCGATATCGAGAATGCGCGCCGCGCCATGCGCGTTGTCGGTCTTGATCGGGATCTGCCAGCCTTGCCAGGAGCGGGCATGCACGCCGATATTCTGCAGGGCGATCGCCAGCAAGCCGGCGGTGACCTGCTCGCCGGACGCGACCACGGCGTCATATTCGCGCGCATCGTGCATCGGCGAGGCCTCGCGCGTCCATTGCACGAGCTCGTTGGTCTTGCCGGACATCGCCGAGACCACGACGGCGACCTCATGGCCGGCGTCGACCTCGCGTTTGACATGACGCGCCACATTGCGGATGCGGGCGATGTCGGCGACGGAGGTTCCGCCGAATTTCATCACGATGCGCGCCATAGAAGCGAAATGCCTTTGACTGGATGCCGGACCGGAGGCCGAAAAGCGGAAAAATGCGCCAAGCTGTGGCCGGGCGCTCAATGCGCGGCCTCCTTAGCCAAATGATAGCGGTTTCGCAAGGCGGTGAGGATTCCGTCGCCTTGCCCCGTCCATCAACCAGATTTCAAGCCACGCTCTTGGTGAGTTTTGGCTTTTGCTGCTCGACACGGGCGAGACCCGCTCCGGCGATGACGCGGTCACGGCCCTCAGCCTTTGCCTGATACAAAGCGCGATCCGCGGCATTGACGATCTCCGCCCATGAGGCGCCGAGCTCCGGGAAGGCGGCGACCCCGAACGACGCGGTGATGGTGCCGAGCGTGCGGCCGCGATGCGTGACATGCAGCTGCTTGATCGCCTTTCGCAGAGCTTCGGCGCGATCGGCGCCATCGGCCAGTGACGTTCCCGGCATCATCAAGGCAAATTCCTCGCCGCCGTAGCGCGAAACCACGTCGCTTTCCCTGACATGGTCGACCAGCGTGGCGGCCACCTGCTTGAGGACGAGATCCCCAGCTTCATGGCCGAACGTATCGTTGAACTGCTTGAAATGATCGACGTCGAGCATGATCAACGTCAGCGGCTGCTCGGCACGTTCCAGGCGCCTGAGCTCGCGGCTGCTGGTCTCCTCAAGGTAGCGGCGATTGTAGAGCCCGGTGTTGGGATCCCGGATCGACTGCTGCCGCAACGTCTCGCGCAGGCGCAGATTGGCAAGCGCCAACGCCAGCGTATCGACGACGCCACGCAGTATCTGCTGCCGTTCGGCAAGCCACTCCGGCTTGTCAACGGCATTCGGCTCGCACAGATGCAGGATGCCAAGTGTCTCTCCCTGCGCTGCTAGAGGCATACAGACATAACCGCGGCCGCCATTTTCGGTGATGTGGTTGCAGCGCGGCGTCAGCATGCCTGGACCGGCGACGTGCTCCTGGCCGCGCCGCAGCGCCCAACAATCTTCCGGTCCGAACTGGCCGACGCTCGACCGGATGGTGCCCCAATGCGCCATCTCCTCCACCAGGTTGCGCGACGCACTGGTCAGATGAACGGTTCCGCTCAATCCGCCGAAGAAATCAGGCATGGCGGAGCCGACGACGGAAAATGCCTCGTGAAAAGTGACGCAGGCCTGAAGCAGTTCGCCGAGCTTGACCAGGCGGGTCGTGGCCTCCGATGTCTCTTTCAGTTCACGATTGAGCCTCGCCAGTTCTTCGGCACGGTCGTGCACCGCCCGCTCGGCACTGCGCAGGTCGCTGATGTCGCTGAGCGTCAGCACGATGCCGCCATCGGCGCGGTTGAGCGGATTGCAGCTGACGACCACGGGCAAGGAGGTCCCATCCGGCTTTGCCAGCCTCACCTCATTCTGGTGGCGGCGGCCGGTGGTCATGGCCAGTTCGACCGGAGATGTTCCCGACGCGGGCTTGTCTCCCGACGGCCCCCTGATATCCAGGGCCGACTGCCAGTCCTGCCCCACGACCTTGTCGCTGCGCCGCCCGATGATCTCGGCTGCCGCCGGATTGACGGACACGACCTGACCCTTGCCGTCGATGACGGCGATGCCTTCGGCAACGGTCTGGACGATGTCTTCGATGTAGGCCTTCTGATCGACAAGTTGAGCGCGCGAGGCTTCGATTTCGGAGGCCATAGTGTCGAACCCTTGCGCCAACTGTCCGAACTCGTCATCGGAGGTGCGGCCGATACGGGCCCCGGCGTCGCCGCGCGCCAGCGATTCGATGCCGCGGTTGAGACCAGCAAGGCCTTTACTGAAGCCTCGCAACAACAGGAAGGCGGAGGCCGCCGCGATCAGCACGGCTGCCGCGGTACACAGGCCCACAAGCCACAGCATATCGTTCGTGCGCTGCTGCGCGGCACGCAGCAGCGGCGTATACTCGAACAGGACGGCGCCGACGATCTTGCCGGGTGCATCCTCGATCGGCACCGCAACCAGGTCAATCGGATCGGCCACGTCGGCACTGGCCTCGACGAAGTTGCGCGGCACGCCGTCGTCAATCGTCCGGGCGATTTCATTGCCGGGATCGTAGTCGAACGTCGTGCCGATATTTTGCTCTTCTCCCGGAACGTCGGCGAAAATAACCTTGTTTTTGTCTACGATGACGAGATCGCGTTTCGAGCGGCCGTGCTGCAAAGTCACGAATTCGCGGAGCCCATCGGGTCTCTCGAATAATGAACGCGGCGCGTCCGACGCCCTGAAGGCAATAGTTTCGGCCAGCTGCCGTGCGACGCTTGTCGCCTCGGCCAGCGCCACGGATTTGGTCAGCGATATCTGCGAGACGATCGCAACGCCGCCGACCAGGCCGATCAAGGCCACGGCGCTGAACAATGTCGCGACTATCTGGGTTCTTATGCGCACCGGGCTGCCCCTACTCGGACAGCAATCTAAATGCCAAACACTGACCCAACGTTAAGAAACCGCCAATATCGTAAATTTGCCGTTAAGCCACACCGGCCAGCTGCACTCCCAACGCGGGCGGTTCAGCCCGTCCGCACGATGGCCTGCCACAGGCGCGGATAGTCGAGGACGAAACCGAGCGGCGAGACCTCCAGTGTCTCGTGGTAGCCGAACATCGGGGCGGCATAGGCGTAATGTGCAGCATCGACGCGCTGATAGGTTTGCTCGAGGCGAACGAGCCTGAGTTCGGGAAATGTCAGATAGGCTGCCGGCGCGGGCGTCGCCATACCGACATCGAGGGCAAAGCGGCGAAGCGCCAAAAGGTTTGTGGCGGGCGTGAAGCCGAGATCGACATCGATGAGACCGTCGACTTCCGCTTGATGCTCGCCGTTCAGCGTCCATTGGCGCTCGGTCAGCCGGTCGATCCTGTAATGCAGCTGTTGCGTGCCGAAAAAGCCGTCGGCGCGCGCCGATCGTGTATGCCAATCGGCGTCGCAGTCCGCCTCGTAGGCGATGCTGCACGGCTCGCCGTCCTGGACGAAAAGCGCGTGTCCCCTGAGGTTCCACCCGGAACTCGCTTCCGACAGAAGGCAAGCGTCGTGGCCTTCCTGGTCAAGCCGGCGCCAAAGAATGGAAGCAACCGCTCGCATCATTGCGCACTCCTCCGAACCCGATGTCTCTGCTTCGTCCGCCAAAGCCTAGGCGTTTCCTTCCGGCACACCATCAACTGACACGTGCTGACACAAATGCAGCCGGCAAAAGGCGGCGCCGGAAGGCATCGCGCGCATCGCACCGCCGGCGGTGAATTTCGCGCCTTGACATTCGCAGCCTCGCGCCCGACTTCCTAGCGTCCGAGGAGACCACGCCATGCCTGAGCCCCGACGATCGACGATCGATGCCGGAGAGGTGGAACGCTTTTCCGCCCTTGCCGCCGAATGGTGGAACCCGAACGGCAAGTTCCGCCCGTTGCACAAGTTCAACCCGATCCGGCTTGCCTATATCCGCGACCAGGTGGCGGCCCGCTTCGGCCGCGATCCGCGTGCGGCACGGCCGTTCGAAGGCCTGCGCTTCCTTGACATCGGCTGCGGCGGCGGGCTCTTGTGCGAGCCGATGGCGCGGCTTGGCGCCGAAGTGGTCGGCGCCGATGCCTCCGCCACCAACATCGAAGTGGCCAAGCTGCATGCGGCGGAAGTCGGCGTGAGCGTGGATTATCGCGCCACGACCGCGGAAGACCTTGCCGATGCCGGCGAAAAATTCGACGTCATCCTCAACATGGAAGTGGTCGAGCATGTCGCCGATGTCGATCTGTTCCTGGCCAAATGCGGCGAGATGGTAAAGCCCGGCGGCATCATGTTCGTCGCCACCATCAACCGCACGCTGAAGGCCCTGGGGCTGGCCATCATCGGCGCCGAATATGTGCTGCGTTGGCTGCCACGCGGCACCCACCAGTTCGGCAAGCTGGTGCGCCCCGAGGAACTGGAAAAGGCGCTTGCCGGCGCCGGCCTGACCGTCATCGACCGCACCGGCGTCACCTACAACCCGCTCGCCGACCGCTGGCAGCGCTCGAAGGACATGGACGTCAACTACATGGTGCTGGCGGAGAAGGCATCCGTCTGAAGCTTACGCCTTCTGGCCTCTATGGCCTCTGGCTTTGCGCCTTGGTGGTGATGAACACGCCGGCGGTGATGATGACGGCACCGGCCCAGGTCAGCAGTTGATAGCGCTCGCCGAGGAAGAGGGTCCCGGCAAACAGCCCGACCGCCGCCGCGACATAGCCGATCTGGCTGAGATAGACCGGGCCGCCGACCGCTTGCAGGCGGAAGAAGAAGGCGAACATCGCCGAGGCTGATGCCACCTGTGCCGCTGCGACCAGCGGCACGCCGCCGAGCGAGCCGAATGCATTGCCGCCAAGCAGGACCAGAATGCCGGCAAACAGCATCAAGGCTGCTGCCAGGTGGCTGCCGACGGCGAGCTCGATCGGGCCGGTGCCTTCGGGCCAGTCGACGGTACGGTAAATGTTGCCGGCGGCGAGGCTGACCGGGATGAGCAGGCCCATCGCAACCCAGAAAAATTCGGCCGGCTGGCCCGCTTCGCCGCGCGTCACCGCCACCATGACTGCGCCGACGAAACCGACGACTATGCCGACGATGCCCAGCATGGTCGGGCGCCTGACGCCGAGCAGCATCGAGAACACCAGCGTGACGACCGGCGACAGCGTGAACATGATGCCGCTGTAGCCGGCGCCCAGATGCGGAATGGCTGAAAACATCAGCAGATTGGGGATTGCATATGAGACGGCCGCGGTGACGAAGAAATAGCGCAGCCTGTGCGGCGTAAGCCGCATGCGCTTCCCGTTGAGCAGCAATGCGCACAAAAGCACGCCGCCGGCACCAAGCGAGATGACGAAGGCCCAGACCATGGCGGCCACGCCGGCCGCCGTCGCGATCTTGCCGAACGGCAGCGTCAGGCCGAGCAGTCCACCGGTGACAACCAGAAGGCCAAGCGCCGAGTCCCAGAGAAATTTCATCGCACCGTCCCGTCGCCCGTTCGCGGCACTTGGCCAATATCGCAAGCTGAGGTAAGATAAGGTAAAGATTCTTCACGTCAAGATACATAACGGTGAGAGACATGGATCGCGCAGCAAAAGCGATCGGGCAATGGAAAAAGGAACGGCCGGATCTCGATGTCTCGCCGATGGCCGTGCTCGGACGGTTGAACGAGGCCGCCTCGCTGATCGCACGAGAGCGGCTGGCGCCGCTGTTTGCAAGTTACGGGCTGCAATCCGGAGAATTCGATGTGCTGGCGACGCTGCGTCGTTCCGGGCCGCCATACGCGCTGACGCCGACGGCTCTCTACGAGGCGACGATGGTAACGTCGGGCGCGATGACCAACCGCCTCGATCGGCTCGAGAAATCCGGCCTGATCAAGCGCGGGCCGCACCCCGACGATCGCCGCGGCATTGTCGTGCAGCTGACTAAAAAGGGTCTGGCGTTGATTGACGAGGCGGTTACCGCTCACGTCGCCAACGAGCACCAGATACTTTCCGGCCTGATACGCCCGGAGCAGATCATGCTGGCTCGCCTGCTCGAAAAACTGATAGCGAGCCTAGGCTAACCCAGGGCGGCCAAGAGGGCCGGCCGAGAGGGTGGAAAGCTTAAATCCTGGTCGCCGAGCCTCGTTTGGGCCGGCGAACAGCTCTGATCTTGCCGCTGTTTCCGCCGCCACAGAAAAACTGGTCGCCGCCATCGGATTCGAGCCCCGACACGCCTGTTCCCGGCGGCATATCGAGCTTCTCAAGGACCTTTCCCGTTTCAGGATCGATCCGTCTGACATCGCTCTCCTCACCCTCCCAGGTGCCATGCCACAGCTCGCCGTCGACCCAGCTGACGCCGGTGACGACGCGGTTGGAAACGATGGTGCGAAGGATTGCCCCTGTCTCGGGATCGACCTGATGAATCTTTCGGCCCCGATGCTGGCCGACCCAGAGTGTTCCTTCGGCCCAGGCGAGCCCGGAATCACCGCCATTGCCGGGCGCCGGGATCGTCGCCAGGACCTGGCCATTCTTCGGATCGATCTTCTGGATGCGATCCTCGGCGATCTGATAGAGGTGCTGGCCGTCGAAGGCCGTTCCGGCGTGTGCCGCGACGTCGATCGAGCGCACCACTTTGCCGCTCGCCGGATCGAAGGCGTTCAATCTGTCGCCTGAGGCAAACCAGACATGCTCACCGTCGAAGGTAACGCCGTCCACGTGGTCGACACCCGGAAAGGGTCCATATTCTCGAAGGATTTCGGCTGCGGATCGTTCCATAATTCCATCCTAGTAGCCCGGCAGTGGGCCGGGGAGTAACAAGATTGTCGGGAAACCCGTCAGCGGCGGGGTCATCCAGCGACGCGCCCGTCCGCGGCCGAACGACTGCACCTTGCCGGCCTGGGCGAGCTGCTCGAGCGCTCGCTGCACGGTACGCGAACTGGCTCCAAGCGCAATCGCCAGGGCCGAACTCGACCAAGACTCGCCGTCCGCGAGGAAGGCGAGCACGGCGGCATGCTCTTCTTCGACGGGTGGCGCCAGCACGACGACCTCACCTGCGCGGCGCGGGGCCAGCGCAAAGCCCCGCTTCGTCGCGCTCACATCCGCCAAGCTCCGAAGCTCCGCGCGAAGCCGCCCGACTTCGACGCGCAATCGTGCGCGATGTGATTCGTCCGCGTCCTTTCCGCGGAAAGCGCGCGCAATGAGCGTCGCTCTTGCCACGTCCCCCGGCCAGGCTTCGGCCAGCGCGCGGGCCAGCGCGAACAGCACCGGGCGGGTCGCCAGCGAGACGACGGTGTCTGCGACACGCACGACATTGCGGCATGCATCCACCACGAGCGCCCCCGACGCCAGGAGCGCTTCGACTTCATCGAGCAGGAGGGGCCGTTCCCCGCCACGCGCGACACGGCGCGCGGCCGGCGTGTCCAGCACCAGCGATGCGCTCTCCACCTCCGCGATCAGCGCGGGGATGCCCGCCGCGCGCGCCGCCCGCGCCGCCAGCCCGAGCGCGGCGCGCGCAGGACCGGTCCGCAAGCGGCGGATGGCGATGCCGGCGACAGCCAGCTCGTGGGCGGCCCGCGATGCCGGCGGCAGCGGCGAGGGATCGAAGCCGTCCAGCCTGCGCTCGGCTTCGTCGAGATGGCCGATCAGCAGCAGGCGCCGAACGTCGAGGTTGCGCGCATGCGCGGCGTTGACACGGTCGCCATGCTTTTCAAGCGTCGCCCGTGCGGCGTCGAGTGCCTTGGCCGGCCAGGTAAGGTCGCGCGAGACGAGCGCGATCTCGGCCTCGGCGACGATACACCGCGCGCGGGCCACGGCCTCCCTCGGGCTGAATGCGCGCGCCGCCCTCTTGAGAAGAACCTTCGCCCGAACCAGGTCGCCAAGCTGCGCCATCGCGATACCGCGCAACGCCAGTGCCGGCGCATCGTCGCGCAGCGCAACCCGCTTCAAGGCGCCGAGCGGATCGCCCGCCGCAAGCGCATGCGCCGCGGCGGTGATCAGCGAGTCCATCGGAATCCCGTCACACTTGTCACTCCCATGGCTTCGACATCCGGCGCTAAGTCCATCTCACCAACCAGTCGTATCGACAACGGCGACTGTAGCCAACCTGAGTTGCGGCGCGCCAACGCTCGAACACAACGATAAGCATTAGGAGAGACGCAATGAAGATCGAAGGTACAACCATCCTGGTGACTGGAGCCAATCGGGGCATCGGTCGGGCACTGGTCGAGGAAGCCCTGAGCAGAGGCGTAAAGCGCGTCTATGCCGCAACCCGCAAACCGATGGCTCATCCGGACCGGCGTGTGACGCCCCTGACCATGGATGTGACCAACGCTGCGCAGATCCGGGAGGCCGTCGAGAAGATCGATGCTCTCGATATCCTCATCAACAACGCCGGCGTATCGCCCATCGATGACCTCAGCGACCGTCGTGTGCTCGAACAACAGCTCGCCGTAAACCTCTTCGGCTCGTACGACGTTACCCAGGCTCTGCTGCCGTTGCTCGCCCGGTCGCGGGGAGCCATCGTCAACATTCTGTCGCTGGCCTCGATTGCCGCCGTGCCGTTCAGTCCGGCTTACTCCATCTCGAAGGCGGCCTCGTTTTCGCTGTCGCAGTCGTTGCGCACCCTTTTGGCCGGACGGGGTGTCAGCGTCCACAGGGTCCTTCCCGGCCCGGTGGACACGGACATGACACGGGGCCTGGACATCGCGAAAGCCTCTCCGGAGTCTGTCGCACGAGCGATCCTGGACGGCGTGGAGAACGGCGAAGAGGAAATCTTCCCCGATCCCATGTCGGAATCCCTGGCGGAGGGCTGGCGCAGCAGTGCAGTCAAGGCGCTTGAACGCCAGTTTGCAGCCTATGCGGAAGCAACTCCGTCAAGTGAAGCAAGCCCGTCAGGCAGTGGGCATGAAAGAAGCAGCGAAACGGTTGCCCGCGAGCCCCATCCTTGCTGCTCGGCCTGAAATTGCGGACGCTTGTGCAGGGGGCGGCATCGCCGCTCTGGGCGGAAGCGAATCCCACAAGCGAAACGGAGCATCATTTTCGCTTGTCGAAATGCGCTTCAGCTTCTTGTCGCCTGATACGCCTCTGATATCGCCGCCGGGCGAAAAAGACGATCAAGTCTGCCAGCCAACCTGGAGCATTGAGATGGAGCAAGGCATCACGCGCGCTATCAATTTGCCGACCATTCATCGCTACATTGGAAAAATCCGAGGGTTCCGTTTGTCGAGCTTCGACCCATTGACGAATACTCGCCCCGTCCGGCAGTTTCGCCGCAAAAGCCAGTTCACGTCTCATGCAAACCCACTCCACCCGGTAGCGCAATTCCTCCTCATAGCCAATGCCTCGCTGATGGAGACGCGCATGCGTCGCCTCATGCACTATCGCGCTGGCGATCTGGTCGCTCAGCGTGTGCTCGCCTAGAACAAATCGCCGATCGAGCTCGCAAGTCGAAGTCGATTTCACAAATTGCGCAGCGGCACCTGGATTGATTGTAATCCAGATCCGTTTGAGATCGCGGACCAGACGGCTGTATCGAACAGGGTCAAATTTCTGAATCAACCGCAGCGCGGCGGCAACCTTATCTGCATCTTTCCCGCCGCTCTCGCCATTATAGAAAACTGGCAACCCATCGATCGTCCTCTTGTCGATCGACTTTATAGCCAACCAGCTGAAAACACGGATCACTACCTCTGAACCACGCCGCTTTTCAGTCTTCTCCGGATGGGGCAAGACTTTCCTCAGTTGCGGTCGTCGGGGAAGCTTGGAATAGGCATGAACTCGACACCGTCTTCGGCGAGGCTCTTGGCCTCGTCCAGCGTCGCCTCGCCATAGATACCGCGCGGATCGCTTTCGCCGAAATGGATCTTGCGCGCTTCCTCGGCGAATTTGTCGCCGACATAGTCGGCATTCTCGCGCACCTTGTCGGCCATGGCCTTGAGCTGCACCAGCGCCTGCTTCTGCGCCTCGCCCATGGCCAGCGCGATGCTTTCGCGCTTGCGCCCGGTGGAGACGGCAGGCGCCATCAGCGCCTTGTCGACCTTGTGCGAGCCGCAGGCCGGGCAGTCGACGAAGCCGCGCTTCTTCTGGGTGTCGAAATCGTCGTTGCTGCGGAACCAGGCCTCGAATTCGTGCTCGTGTTCGCAGATCAGGGAAAAGCGGATCAAGAGGCGGCACCCCTGAGCGGCATTGCCTCCGCCGAACCGGCGTTTACCGCAAAATCGCGTGCGTTCTTGAGATTCGGTATCTTCTTGCGCGCGGCGACTGACTCCGCCGGGTCGATCTCGGCGACGATCACTGCCGGCTCCTCATGCGCCGCCTCGGCGATAATGCGGCCCCAGGGATCGACGATCAGCGAATGGCCATAGGTTTCGCGGCCGTCCTCGTGCACTCCGCCTTGCGCGGCGGCGACCACATAGGCGCCGTTCTCGATGGCGCGCGCCCTCAGCAGCACATGCCAGTGCGCTTCGCCGGTCTGGCGGGTGAAGGCGGCGGGCACCGAAAGCAGATCGGCGCCGGCCAGCGCCTCGGCACGGAACAGTTGCGGAAAGCGCAGATCGTAGCAGACGGCAAAGCCCAGCTTCGCGCCCTCGATTTCGGTGACGACAGCCTCGGTGCCAGGCTCATAGGCGGCGGATTCGCGCCAGCTCTCGCCATTGTCGAGATCGACGTCGAACATGTGGATCTTGTCGTAGGTGGCAATGGTGGCACCGTCCGGCCCGAACAGAAGGGCGCGGTTGGCAAGCTTGCCGTCGGCGCGCAGAATGGCGGTCGAGCCGATATGCAGGAAGATGCCGAGCTCCTTGGCCAGCTTCCGCGAAATCGAGACGATGACGTCCTTGTCTTCGGAGGTGAAGGAAGCGGCCCGCGCCTGGCTGTCGCGGATCAACGCGCCGGTCATTTCCGGGGTCTGGATGTAGCTCGCGCCAAGGCCTGCCGCCTCGCGCACCAGCCGTTCCAGATCGACCGCATTGCGCTCCGGGCTGGTTCCCGAACGCATCTGGATCGCCGCCGCCTTGAAAGCACCCATCGTCATGTCCTTATCTGGTCGAGCCGTTGGCGAGCAATCTGTCCAGCCGTCCTTCCGCCTCCAATTCGTGGAGATCGTCGGAGCCGCCGACATGCGTGTCGCCGATGAATATCTGCGGAAAGGTGGAACGGCCGTGGGCCCGGGAAATCATTTCCCGGCGCAGTTCCGGCGAGAAGGAGGCGTCGTGCTCGGTATAGGCGACACCCTTCCTGTCGAGCAGCCGCTTGGCCGCGGTGCAATAGCCGCACATCATCCGCGTGTAGATCGTCACATCGACCATCGGTCAGCAACCCTGCCTCGTTCCGCTGTCATCTAGGCTATATAGGCGCCGATTCGTCGGCCCGAAAGTCCCCCGGCAGCACACGCGCGAAGGTCAGTACGTCGACCGCGCCGGCACCGCCCTTCTTCAATGCCCTGGCGACCGCGCGGACGGTGGCGCCGGTGGTGTAGACATCGTCGATCAACAGCACCCGGCGGCCGGCGATTTCGATCTCCGCCTCATCAGGCACTTTGAATGCGGCGCGAACATTTTCCTCGCGTTCCCGCCGCTCCAGCCCGACTTGCTGGCGCGTGAGTTTGATGCGCTTGATGGCTGATGGCGCGAAAGGCCGCTCCCCGAGCTGCGCCACCGCCCGCGCCAGTTCCGCCGACTGGTTGAACTGCCGTCGGAAGAAACGCCGCCAGTGCAGCGGCACCGGCACGACCACGTCGGCCTCGGCGATGAGTTCGGCACCGGCGCGAAGCATCCAGCGCGCCATCCACGGCGCCAGATCGGTGCGGTCCTGGTATTTCAGCCCTTGCACCATCTGGCGGGCAACGCCGGAATAGGCAACCGCCGCCCGCGCGCGCTCGAACGGCGGCGGGTCGGCTATCGCCTCCGCCGAAAGGAACCCTTCACCCATATTGTGGGTGAACGGCGTGCCCATCACCGGGCACCATGGCCGTTCCAGCAACCTGAGTTTCGGCCAGCAGGCACCGCACAACACGCCGGGCTGCGAGACATGGCGGCGGCAGCCGGCACAGACCGGCGGGAACAAGAGGCGCGCTGGCCAGCCCAATGCCTTGCGGGCAATGCTCTTGATCGCAATACGCTTGATCTCTGGCATGGGATCGGCCACGTGGTTGGTCCTCCGCATCACTATATCAGAGAGCGAAGCACAAGGACCTGCCCATTGCAGCCTGTAATCGACACCTCGCTCTGGCTGGCGCGCAAGCGCCGGGCACTGGCCCGTCCCATCGCCGGCGCGGATTTCCTCATGCGGCGGGCGGCCGAGGATCTTGCCGACCGGCTCGGCGCCGTCGAACGCAGGTTCGGCAAGGCGGCCTCATTGTTTTGCCAGACGCCGGCAGCAGCAGAGGTGCTCGCCGAAAGCGGCAAGGTGACGGAAAACGTGCGCGTCGAGGCCGACGCCGCTTTCCTGGGTGGCCAGCCAGGACTGTTGGCGCCGTTGGAAACCGTGCCATTCGAGCCGGAAAGCCTCGACCTCGCAGTCTCGCTGCTGTCGCTGCAGGCGATGAACGACATTCCCGGCATGCTGGTGCAGGTCCGCCGGGCGCTGAAGCCGGACGGGCTTTTCCTCGGCGCCTTCGCCGGCACAGGCACACTCTCCGAACTGCGCGAAAGCCTGCTTGCCGCCGAGACCGAGCTCTATGGCGGCGCCAGCCCGCGTGTGATCCCGTTCACCGACGTCCGCGACGCCGGCGCGCTGCTGCAGCGCGCCGGCCTGGCACTGCCAGTTGCCGACGTCGAGACGATCACGGTGCGCTACGATTCGCTATTTGGCCTGGTCGCCGATCTGCGCGCCATGGGCGAGACCAGCGCGCTTGTCGACCGCAGCAGGCGGCCGGGCACGCGAGCGCTGTTCGCGCGCGCCGCCGAAATCTATGCGGAGCGGTTTTCGGATGCCGATGGCCGCGTCAGGGCGAGTTTCTCGGTGGTCTGGATGTCAGGCTGGGCGCCCGATGCCTCTCAGCAAAAGCCGCTGAAGCCGGGCTCCGCAAAAATATCGCTGAAGACAATCCTGGAAAACCCCGGCGGCCCCTGAGCGCATCCTTGCGCAAAAGCTAAGCGTATCCCACGCAAAAGCTAAGCAGGTCACTGTGCAAAAGCGTTGGCAAGCTTGCTGCTGTTGTCGCTGAACAACCACTGGATGGCGCCGGCAGCCTGGCCAATACCAGCGACAATGGCAAGCGACAGCACGGCGACGATCAAACCATATTCGATAGCCGTCGCACCCCTCTCGTCTTCTAAAAATCGTTGCAGCAACATTTTCATGGGCGCCTATCCCTCTTGCCCGAACCTAGCGCCGACCCGTTAAGAAAGGTTAATGCGACAGGCTTAACGCGCGGTGAACCAGCTGCATTCTAGGAAACAGCCGAATCCTAGAGATCTGTTGAGGAGTCAGCAGTCGCCGCTGCTTCTGCCATCGGCCCGTATAACGCAGACCGAACTGGGCAGCGGCTGCAGCACGCTCTTGCGTAGCGTATAGCTGTCGCGCTGGCCGATCGAGCCGGTGCTCATCATATCCAGCCCGTCGCGGGCAAACTGCGAGCGGGTCCGGCTGTCGAGGTAGGGCGTCGCGATCAAGGCCAGAGCCACCGCGGCCGAGCCGAACAAGAGAGCGATGCGCAATATTCCCATGCCGGCATTGGCGGCGCCAGGAAGGCGGTCGGGCCAAGGCGAGTCCCAGTCCTTTTCAAGGCTCATGCAAATCGCTCCCCAGCGGTGGAATCGGCGAAACCGCCTAGCGTCAATTTTTCACGGTCAGATAAATCTTTCATTAACGCTGCTGCCGGCGCGTTGCGGCGCTGCCCGATTTACGGCAGGTCGGCGGCTACAGCAGATCGATGAGGAACTGGATCAGCGGGGCATCGGCCGGCGGCATTGGAAAATCGCGCATCTGGCGCGGCCGCACCCATTTCAGCACCTGGCCTTCCTTCGGCTGGGCAATGCCGCGGAACCGACGGCAGACGAACAGCGGCATCAGCAGGTGAAAATCATCGTAGGAATGGCTGGCGAAGGTGAGTGGCGCCAGGCAAGGGATGTCGGTTTCGATGCCGATCTCCTCGTACAATTCGCGGATCAGGCATTGTTCCGGCGTCTCACCGGGCTCGACCTTGCCGCCCGGAAACTCCCACAGGCCGGCGAGTTGCTTGCCTTCGGGCCGCTGCGCCAAAAGCACGCGCCCGTCGGCGTCGACCAGCGCGCACGCCGCGACCAGGAGCAGGCGTTTGCCGATCGTATCCAAGCCGCTCATGCGCCGGGTGGCCGGCGATAGCGATAGCGATAGACTTCGTCGAATCCGAGCGAACGGTAGAGCGCCAGCGCCGGCGCGTTGTCCGCCTCGACCTGCAGCCAGGCTTCCCGCGCCCCACGCAGCCGCGCCCATTTCAGCGCCGACCGGATGAGATGGCGGCCATGGCCCTGGTTGCGCACCGACCTGTCGGTGGCGATCTCGAACAGGCCGGCAAGGTCGCCGTCATGCACGCAGATCAACGTTGCCAGCGGTTCGCTGCCGGCCTCCAGCGCAAACAGCCCGGCCTCCGGCTGGATGGCGCCGATGATCTCCGACAGGCCCGGCCGCAGCGACACATCCGAGCCGCTCACCTTGAGCGCCGCGCCGATGAAACGGCTGATGTCCTTCAACGGAATCTGGTCCATGGCGTCGTCGAGCGCGGCGTCCGCCAGCGGCAGCCGCATGACCAGCGACTCCGCGAACGTACTCCAGCCTTCGCTGTCGAGGTACTTCGAAAGATCAGGCCCCGACAGCGGTGAGATGCGAAAGGTCAGCGGCCTGCCATAGGCGTCGAAGCGGCGGCTGGCGCGACCGATGCGCTCGGCAATGTGCTGGATGTCGCCCGGATCGAGCGGATTGACCGAGTTCAGCCGCTTGGCCGGGTGGCCGGCCGTCAGCCGCACCACCCAGGTGCCGTCATAATGGACGGCGGCCGCCGGCCAGGCGCGAAAGCCGGCCGCCTCATAGCGGCGCACGATCGCCAACACGCTTGCCGGATGTCTGGAAGCCAACGCCATCAGCTCCGATAATCGCCGTTTATTGCGACATATTCCTTGGTGAGATCGCAGGTCCACACCGTCGCCTTGCCGCGGCCGATGCCGATATCGGCGCGGATGCGGATCTCGTCGCGCTTCATATACGCCGAAGTCGCCTCCTCGGAATAGGCGGCGTCGCGCTCGCCCTGATAGGCCAGGCGGTTGTCGCCGAACCAGATCGACAGAAGGTCGCGGTCGGCCGGTTCGCCGGCCTTGCCGACAGCCATGACGACGCGGCCCCAATTGGCGTCCTCGCCGGCGACTGCCGTCTTGACCAGCGGCGAATTGGCGATCGACAGCGCGATGCGCTTGGCCGAGCGGGCCGATTTGGCTCCGGTGACGGTGACCTCGACCTGCTTGCGGGCGCCCTCGCCGTCGCGCACCACCTGTAGTGCCAGCGATTTCAGCACCTTGCCGAGGGCACGGCGGAACGCGCCGAGGCGCGCATCCTTGGGGTCGGAAATTGCCGGCGCGCCGCGCCTGGCGGCAGCACCCGTGGCGAACATCAGCAGCGTGTCGCTGGTCGAGGTGTCGCTGTCGACGGTAACCGCGTTGAAGGTCTTGGCCGTGCCGCGCGACAGGAGGTCCTGCAGCACCGGTGCTGCGATCGGCGCATCGGTGGCGATGAAGGAAAGCATCGTCGCCATGTCGGGCGCGATCATCCCGGCGCCCTTGGCGATACCGTTGATGGTGACGTCGGCATCGCCGAGCTTGACCGTCGCGGTCGCCAGTTTGGGATAGGTGTCGGTAGTCATGATCGCCTTGGCGGCTTCGGTCCACAATTCCGGCTTGCCGTCCTTGACGAGACCGGCCAGCAGATGGCTGAACTTGCCGGCGTCGAGCGGTTCGCCGATCACGCCAGTCGAGGCCAGGAACACCTCGCCCGCTGTGCAGTCGGCCGCTTTCGCCGCCACCTCGCCCGTGAGTGCCGTCGAGGCGCGGCCTTTCTGGCCGGTAAAGGCATTGGCATTGCCGGAATTGACGACCAGCACGCGTGCTTTGCCAGCCACGAGGTTCTGCCGGCAGAAATCAACTGGCGCCGACGGGCATTTCGACCTGGTGAACACGCCGGCGACGGTGGTGCCGGCGTCGAACACCATGGCCAGCAAGTCGGTGCGGTTCTTGTATTTTATGCCGGCCTCGGCGGTGGCGATGCGCACGCCCTCGATCACCGGCATCTTGGCATATTTCTTCGGCGCGAGCGGCGAAACCTGTGTGGACATGGAAGACCCCGGGCGGGAAAAATCGCGAAATGAACGCCGGTTTGCCCGATAGCACGCGCCGGCGCAAGGCGTTTCACAGCCATTACGGGTGCCGGAAGCCTGACACCGCCTCATGCAGCAAGCAGGCTGTTGCAAATTTGTTGGCGTCGCTGCGACCGATAGCGCTATGATCCTACCCCATGGGCAGGCTTGTGGTCTTGGCACTGGCGTTTCTGGGCTTTCTGCTGCTGCGCGCCGATGCGCAGACGGCGCGGCGCGTGGCGCTTGTGGTCGGCAACGGCAGCTACGCCGAAGCCGGCACGCTGGCCAATCCCGTCAACGATGCGCTCGACATCGCCGACAAGCTGCGCGCCATCGGTTTCGAGGTGATCGAAGGCAACGATCTCGGCAAGCGCGAGCTCGAACGCAAGATCGGCGAATTCTCCGATGCGCTGCAAGGCGCCGGTGCCGGGCTGTTCTACTATGCCGGCCACGGCCTGCAGGTCGACGGGCGCAACTTCATCGTGCCGGTCGACGCCCGGCTGGACATGCCGGTCAAGCTGCAGCTCGAGGCGGTGCCGATCGACGAGGTTCTCGACATCATGGAGCAGCAGACCAAGGTCAGCCTGGTCTTCCTCGATGCCTGCCGCAACAACCCGTTTGCCCGAAGTCTCAGCCGCAGCACCACGACGCGCTCGGCGACGGCTCTCGCCGGTCTTGCCCAGTTCGAGTCGACACGCGGCTCGTTCATCGCCTTCTCGACGGCGCCCGGCGCCGTCGCAATGGACGGGACGGGGCGCAACTCGCCCTTTGCGGCGGCACTTTTGCGGCATATGGCCGAGCCCGGACAGAGCATCAACGACATGATGATCGCGGTGCGCCGCGACGTCGTTTCCGCAACGCGCGAGGCGCAGCGTCCCTGGGAGCAGGGGTCGCTGCTCGAGCGTTTCGAATTCGTTCCGGGCGCAGACACTGCCCAGCAACCGAAACCGGCTGTCAGCCCGGCTCCCGCGTCGCAGGTGGCTGCGCTCGAACGCTCCGTCGGCGACAAGAGCGCCATCGAGCAGTTTCTGCGCGAGGACTATCTGGCGCCTGATGCCAAGAGAATGCGCGAAACCGTCAAGCGGCTCTACGGTGCGTCGGCCATCATCTACGGCACGCGCTACGACAGCGAGGCGATCGTCAAGGTCAAGACCGACTGGTTCGCGCAATGGGCGTCATGGTCGTTCGGTCTCGAGCCCGGCAGCCTTGAGGTGACGCCGCACGGCAAGGACCGTGCCGATGCGGTTTTCGCCATGCGCTACGACTATGTGCCGAAGGACAAATCGGCGCAGCGCCTGACCGGCAAGGCGCGGGTGACGCTGGAACTCGTGCTGGCCGATGGCGCGTGGCGCGTTGCGTCGGAAACGTCGCAAGCGCTGGAATGAACATCAGCGGACCGCTGGGTTGATGAACCCGCGAAACGCCCGCTGCACGCCCGGAATCAGTCCCCAGATCATGATCGAGACCATCAGCGGCGCGATGACCAGCGTACGCTGCCAGATTTGCCATTCCTGCGTCAGCGGAAAAACCACATACAGAATGGCAGTGATCAGCGGATACACGCCGAGCAGCACAAGCAGGGCGAAGCGCAGGCGCGAAAAGCGGGTCACGGCGGTCGAGTTCATCAAACTCTCCTTATCGTTACGGAACGTTCCGTTACATATAAAACGGATCGTTCCGTTTCGTCAAGAGTTGTATATGATGGCTGCTGAAATCGCGGGTAAGGAAGAAAAGATGGGCGAAATCACCGATCCCGGGCGCAAGTCGGCTGGCGCACGGCGCAGCCCGGAAAGCGCCGATGCCATTCTCGATGCCGCCGAGGCGGTACTGGTCGAAGCTGGCTATTCCGGCTTCTCGATCGAGGCGGTGGCGCGCCGCGCACGCGCCGGAAAACCGACGATCTATCGCTGGTGGCCAAGCAAGGCCGCCCTGCTGCTCGACGTTTATCAACGGCAAAAGCGCGTCGACAATCCCGACACCGGGAACCTTGCGGAGGATCTCGTCGGCTTCCTGAAGAGCTTGTTCGCGCATTGGCGCGACACGTCGTCGGGTAGCGTGTTCAGATCGCTGATTGCCGAGGCGCAGTCGGACGAAAAAGCCGCCGCCGCCCTCGCCGAATACGCAAGAGGGCGTCGTGTCCACACCGGCCAGATGGTCGAACGCGCCAAGGCAAGGGGAGAGGTGGCAGCCGACGTCGATGCCACTGTCGTCGCCGACCTGATTGCCTCGTTCGCCTGGACGCATCTTCTGACGAACCGCCTGGACGAGGACGAAGCAACGCTGCGCAGGGCGGTCGGCTATGTCTTGAAAGGCATAGTCGCTGACGATGCCGGCGACGCCACGGCGGTCCGGCGGCGGCGTCGACGCATCATCGCTCGCCCTACCAAATAGAAGCGACAGGGCGGCAGCGCGCCCTGTCGTAGCTCAATCTAGTCTAGCCCTATTTGGCGCTTTCCAGTGCGTCGACCGTCTTCTTCAGGTTCGCATCGGGGATGTCGACCTTGGCGTTGGCGCGCAGCGACTTGACCAGCGCGAAATACTTGTCGCGGATGACCGCCTGGCGCGCCTGGTCCTTGACCTGGTCGAACGCCGGCGGCTGCTTGGTGCGCTTGTCCTCGACCTTGATGACATGCCAGCCGAACTGCGACTGCACCGGCTGGTCGGTATATTTGCCGACCGCCAGCGCAAACACGGCCTTGTCGAATTCCGGCACCATCTGGCCAGGTCCGAACCAGCCGAGATCGCCGCCGCTGGTCTTGCCGCTCGGATCGCTGGTGTGCTCGTTGGCAAGCTTCTGGAAGTCGGCGCCGCCGTCGAGCTGCTTGATGATGGCGTCTGCCTCTTCCTTCGTCTTCACGAGGATGTGACGGGCGTGCACCTCATTGGTGGGCGGCGTGTTGGCGATTTCCTGGTCGTAGCGGGCGCGGACCTCGGCATCGGTAACCTTGTCGACGACGCCCTTCTCGACCATTTCGCCATGCAGCGCGCGCTGCTGCAGGAAGGCCATGCGGCGCTGGAAGTCGGGATCCTTGTCGAGGCCGGTGGTCACCGCCTGGGCCGCCATCACGCGGATTTCGATCGCCGCCGACAGCGCCGCGGCGCGGCGCTGCTCGGGCGGAAGCTGCGCGAATTGCTGCGACAGCTCGCCCTCGGCAAGCCCAAGGTCTGCCTCGGTCAGCGTCTGGCCGTTGATGGTGGCGACCACGGCGTTCGGATCGACCGGCTTGGCCGCCGGAGCGGGTGCTGCCGGCTGGGCAGGGGCGGCCTCCTGTGCCATCAGCGGCGACAGCGAGAGGGCCGATAGCCCGAATGCCAGACCAAGGCTGGCGAGCGACGCGCGGCGGAACAATACTGACATTACGATTATCTCCAAAGCGGGGTAGCTAGAGCGGAATGGCTTCCAGACCAGCAAGATTGTGGCGGAATTTGGCGCGGTCGACAGGGCGAGCGCGGCGTTGACATCGAATGAGCCCCCTCTTATCTGTCCAACGACTTTGCGTCCAGAACCGTTTTCCGGGCGCTTTTTGCGTTTGTCCGCGTTCACGTGGAGTTGATGGGGCCAGCCGGCGCCTGTCGCAACGACTTGGAATGCTATCGAAAGGGCCATTGGATGGTCAGTCTCGGCGGTCTCGCCCGTAAGGTTTTCGGCTCCTCCAACGATCGTCGGGTCAAATCGACCCGGCCGCGCGTCGAGGCGATCAATGCCATGGAAAACGAGATGCGGGCGCTTTCCGACGCCGAGCTTCAGGCCCGCACGGACAAATTCCGCCAGGACATCGCCAACGGCGCCAGTCTCGACGACCTCCTGGTGCCGGCCTTCGCCACCGTGCGTGAGGCCGCCCGCCGCGTGCTCGGCATGCGGCCGTTCGACGTGCAGCTGATCGGCGGCATGGTGCTGCACAATGGCGGCATCGCCGAGATGCGCACCGGCGAAGGCAAGACGCTGGTGGCGACGCTGCCGGTCTACCTCAACGCGCTCGCCGGCAATGGCGTCCATGTCGTCACCGTCAACGACTATCTGGCCACGCGCGACTCCGAATGGATGGGCCGCGTCTACAAATTCCTCGGCCTTAAGGTCGGCGTCATCGTCCACGGCCTGTCCGACGAGGAGCGCCGCGTCGCCTACGCCGCCGATGTCACCTACGCCACCAACAACGAGCTCGGCTTCGACTATCTGCGCGACAACATGAAATACGAGCGCGCCCAGATGGTGCAGCGCGGTCACAGCTACGCCATCGTCGACGAGGTCGATTCCATCCTGGTCGACGAAGCGCGCACGCCGCTGATCATTTCCGGTCCGCTCGAGGACCGTTCGGAAATGTACAACACCATCGACACCTTCATCATCCAGCTGCAGCCGCAGGACTACGAGATCGACGAGAAGCAGAAGACCTCGATCTTCACCGAGGAAGGCACCGAGAAGCTGGAGAACATGCTGCGCGATGCGGGTCTGCTCAAGGGCGAGTCGCTCTACGACGTCGAGAACGTCGCCATCGTCCACCACGTCAACAACGCGCTGAAGGCGCACCGGCTGTTCCAGCGGGACAAGGACTACATCGTACGCAACGGCGAGATCGTCATCATCGACGAGTTCACCGGCCGCATGATGCCCGGCCGCCGCTATTCGGAAGGCCTCCACCAGGCGCTCGAAGCCAAGGAGCATGTGGCGATCCAGCCGGAGAACCAGACGCTCGCCTCGGTCACCTTCCAGAACTATTTCCGCCTCTACAAGAAGCTCGCCGGCATGACCGGCACGGCGCTGACCGAGGCCGAGGAATTCGCCAACATCTACAATCTCGACGTCACCGAGATCCCGACCAACCTGCCGGTCATCCGCATTGACGAAGACGACGAGGTCTACCGGACGGTCGAGGAGAAATACAAGGCGATCGTCAAGGAAATCAAGGAAGCCCGCGCCAAGGGCCAGCCGACGCTGGTCGGCACGACTTCCATCGAGAAGTCCGAGCAGCTGGCCGAACGCCTGCGCAAGGAAGGTTTTAAGGATTTCGAGGTGCTGAACGCCCGCCACCACGAGCGCGAGGCGGCGATCGTCGCCCAGGCCGGCAAGCCCGGCGCCATCACCATTGCCACCAACATGGCCGGCCGCGGCACCGACATCCAGCTCGGCGGCAATGCCGACATGCGCATCGCCGAGGAGCTTGGCGACATGCCAGCCGGCCCCGAGCGCGAGGCCAGGGAAAAGGAAATCCGCGACGACATCGCCCGGCTGAAGGAAAAGGCCCTCGCCGCCGGCGGCCTCTACGTGCTGGCCACCGAACGCCATGAATCGCGCCGCATCGACAACCAGTTGCGCGGCCGCTCGGGCCGCCAGGGCGATCCCGGCCGGTCGAAATTCTTCCTGTCGCTGCAGGACGACCTGATGCGCATCTTCGGTTCCGAGCGCATGGACGGCATGCTGCAGAAGCTCGGCCTCAAGGAAGACGAGGCGATCATCCATCCGTGGATCAACAAGGCGCTGGAAAAGGCGCAGAAGAAGGTCGAGGCGCGCAACTTCGACATCCGCAAGAACCTCTTGAAATACGATGACGTCTCGAACGACCAGCGCAAGGTGGTGTTCGAGCAGCGCATCGAGCTGATGGACGGCGAGGGCCTGTCCGAGACCATCACCGAGATGCGCGAAGGCGTCATCGAGGAGATCGTCGCCAAGAACATTCCCGAAAATGCCTATGCCGAGCAGTGGAACGTCGCCGGCCTCAAGGCCGAGATCGCCGAATTCCTCAACCTCGATTTGCCGGTCGAGGACTGGGTCAAGGAAGAGGGCATCGCCGAGGACGACATCCGCGAGCGCGTCAGCCAGGCAGCCGAGGCCGCCGCCAAGGAGCGCGCCGAGCGTTTCGGCCCCGACGTGATGACCTATGTCGAGCGCTCGGTGGTGCTGCAGACGCTCGACCATCTGTGGCGCGAGCACATCGTCAATCTCGACCATCTGCGCTCGGTCGTCGGCTTCCGCGGCTATGCGCAGCGCGATCCGCTGCAGGAGTACAAGGGCGAAGCGTTCGAGCTGTTCCAGGCGATGCTGGGCAATCTGCGCCAGGCCGTCACCGCGCAATTGATGCGCGTCGAACTGGTCCGCCAGGCGGCGGAAGCGCCGCCGCCCGAGGCCCCCGACATGTTCGGCAGCCACATCGACGGCTTCACCGGCGAGGACGATTTCGAAGGCGGCGAGACGGCCGTGCTGGTCCGCCAGGAGACCAACGCCATCGTCGCCCCCGAAGACCGTGACCCGAAGAACCCGGCGACCTGGGGCAAGGTCGGCCGCAACGAGGCTTGCCCGTGCGGGTCAGGGAAAAAATACAAGCATTGTCATGGGGCGTTTGCGTAAGGCACTGCTTTCCTTCGCCCCGTTCACGGGGAGAAGGTGCCCGAAGGGCGGATGAGGGGCAGCGCCGGCGCTTGCGACTAGCCGATCTCCCCACCTGAGGGGGAGATGGCCGGCAGGCCAGAGGGGGGGCGCTGTCCCGCCGGCCTTTGATTTATTCGCTTCTCAAATCAACCCCGAATCGCGCGCCGCGGCGGTGGCTTCGCCGCGCGAAACCGCGTCCAGCTTGCCCAGAACCGCCGAGACGTGGTGATCGACCGTCTTCGGCGAGATGGTCAGCTGCTCGGCGATCCGCTTGTTGGAGAAGCCGCGCTCGATCAGTTGCAGCACCTCCATCTGGCGCTGGGTCAGGCCGGCGCGATTGGCGCGCGTAGTTCGGCGCGGCCCCCTTGCGATGCCGTTGACGCCGTTGCGGCGCATGATATCGCGCAGGTGAAGGGCGACGGGCCGGGCGCCGAGGCTTTCGAAAATCTCCAGCGCCAGACGCTGCGCGGTCTCGTTACCCTGCGCCAGCGCAAGCCCGCGTTCGTAGGGCGCGTTTATCTCGGCCCATAGTTCTGCCGCCGCCCGCCAGTCGCCGGCGAGCAGCAGCCGGTAGGGCGCAGCCATGCCGATGGTGTCGCCTGGATCCATGTCCGGCGCCAGCTTCTGCCGCCACGTCGCCAGCTCGCCGAAACCCGCCCGCGTCGTCGACAAGCTCTCAGCCAGTGCGATCAGGCCGAGCGCCTCATCCTTGTCAGCCTGGCCGAGCCACGCCCGTTCGGCCATCAGCGCCGCATAGGGCGCCAGCCGCTGCAATTCCAATCCCTTGTCCAGGAACTGCGTCATTTCGGCAAAAAGCGGCTCGGCGGACGGGTCGCCGCGCCGTATCCGCAGCTTTGCCAGGGCGACCACGGCGGGATAGCGGACCAGCATCGTCGCCTGGTCGTTGGCGATCACCTCGAGTGCCTCGCCGGCAGCCTCTTCCCATTGCCCCTGGCGCAGCAGCAACTGGGCCAGCACGCCGCGCATATAGTCGCGCCAGGTGACGAGATCGTTTTCGACGCAATAGTTGATGCCGCGATCGAGGAACGACCGCGCCTCAGCGAAGCCGAGCTGGTTCATCTCGCTGCAGGCGCTGTTGGTGAAGGCGCGCGCCGCATGTTCCTGAAAATTCTGCTCCAGCGCGATCTCCAGGCTGCGAGCAAGGTGCAGCCGTCCGTTTGCCAGATCCAGCCACTGCTCGGCGCTGCCGACATTGTTGAGCGCGTGGCAGACGATGTCGGGCCGGTTCAGTTGTTCGGCGAGCGCAATCGCCTTGTTGCCGAGCCGCAGCGTGTCGTCGAGCCTTTCGGCCAGCATCGCCAGTTGCGAGAGGTTGGAATAGGCCATGGCGAGCTCCGGCCCGGCCGGCGCGGTCTCCAGCAGCTGAACCGCCTGCTCGCCAAGGGCATCGGCAGCCATGCGGTCGCCAAGCAGGTAAGCAAGGCGCGACAGCCACCTGAGGCAATCCCCTTCCTTCGCCGTGTTCCCCTGGGCCTGATGCAGCCGGCGCGCCTGGTCCTGCGCGGCGATGGCCTCGTCGATCTTGCCGATGAGGTGGCACTCGAAGGCATATTTCTCATGGAGCGCCGTGCGCTCCTCCACCGGCAGGCCGTCGGCCTGCCGCAACACGGCTTCATAGAAGCCGGCCGCATCGCGATGGGCGCCGACGCGGGAGGCCTCGCGCGCCGCAACCGGGGCCAGCTCGCGCACTGCCTGCAGATTGTGCGCCTCCACCGCGTGATGCACCAGGCGGCCGGTGGAAACCTCACTGTTTTCGAGCAGGGCGGCCAGGGCGCGCTGGTTGAACTGCCGCCGGTGGCTCGTCGTCAGCATCGCCTCGATGGCGCGGCGGGCGATCTCGTGCCGGAACGCATAGCCATCGCCCAGATCCTCCAGCAAGCCGTTGGCGACGCATTCGGCAAGCTGGCCGGCGCTGGCGACGCCGCATAGGCCCCGCAACGCCCAGGCATCGGCCCGCCGCGGGAACACCGACACCGCGTCGAGCATCGCGCGGGCGCCGGCCGACAGGCGCTCGGCGCGCGCCAGAACCGCGTCGCGCACGCTTGCCGGCAGCGCCGTTTTTTCCTCGCATCCGCTGCACAACAGTTCGGTGACGAAAAAGGCGTTGCCCGCCGTCGCCCGGTAGATGGCGTCGCCATCACGCCCCGCCGCCTCGGCCAGCGACAGCACCGCCGACTCGCTGAGCAGCGGCACGTCGATGCGCGCGACGCTGCCTGCCGGTATCTCGCCGAGCGCGCGGCGCACCCGCATCTGTCCCTCGCTGCGATCGGTGCGCGCCGTCAGCAGCAGCAAGAGATGCCTGTTGGCAATGCGCCGGCCGAGAAAGCGGACGAAATCGAGCGTCGCATCATCGGCCCAGTGCAAGTCCTCGATCACCAGCAGGGTCGGCTGCGCCTTTGTCTCGAAGATGTCGAGCGCATCCGAAAACAGCGGCAGCCTCTGTCCCTGCCGATGATCGATCGCCTGCGGCAGCGCCCATTGCGCGTCCCGCGCCAGATCGTAAAGCGGCCCGAGCGGATCGGGTATCGACAGATCCTCGCAGGCGCTGCGGAATATGCGCGTGGCTTGCGCAGTCCGGTCGATGAAGGCCTCGACAAGCGCGGTCTTGCCGGCCCCGGCCTCGCCAGCAAGCACCGCGACGCAGCCACGGCCGCGCCCGGCATCGGCCAGCAGCCCGTCGAGTCGCTCCAGCTGTTTCTGCCGTTCCAGAAGCATCATTCGCTCACGCAGATCGAGTTCGCCGAAAAGGCGGACCCGCGATGGACCCGCCAACATATCCCCCGCTCATAACGCTGCCAACATAGGGAATCGTCCCGCCAAAAATGGGGAAAGGCTCCGATGTGCGCTCTTGCCGGGCGTGATCAATGTCGAGCCGCGCTCAAACCGGGCGTGACCCACTGGAGAAAGGAAGGCTTCCATGCCTCGCTATCTGATTGAACGCACATTCCCGGACGGCCTCAACGTGCCGATGAACGAAGCCGGCGCCGACGCGCTGGGCGGTGTCGTCATGCGCAATGCCGAAAAGGGCGTTACCTGGCTGCAGTCCTACGTGTCGCCGGACAAGAAGCGCAGCTTCTGCATCTACGACGCGCCCTCGCCCGAGGCGATCCGCAGCACCGCCCAGAAGAATTCGCTGCCTGTCGACAAGATCACGGAGGTGCGGGTTCTTGACCCCTACTTTTACCGTTGATGGCAGGCAAACCCCAAGTGGCGGACAAAAGGATGAGTATCAAACTGCCATTCGCGGCAATTGCGACATGCCTGATGGCATGCCGGTCGGCGAACCGGCGCCTGTCGTGGGAAACCCCGGCGGTTCCCTGCTTGGCCGTCTATGGCGGATCGCGGCGGCGCTGCCTTCGCGTCTGCTGGGCAGGCGGCGCCGGCTGCCCCCGCAAGACGATTATCTGAGGCAGGACATCGGACTGCCCGAACGCGAGCAGCGGCGCGAATACTGGGAATATTATTGGTGGGACTATTAGTACGCCGCGCCGTTTGGACGGGCTGAGACAAGCCGTGCAACCGGCCGCATCATTGCGGCCGACATGAAAACAGGACGAGCGACCTGTTTCGCAAAGTTCCAACGGACGCCGCAGCGTTGAGCAGACCCGATCGGTGCGCGTCCTCAAACAACCGGAGAGAACATGAACATCAATCTTTGCACCGGGCGCCTTGCCGCCCTGGCCATCCTGTCGATCGCCGCCACCGCTGCCCAGGCAAAGGACGGCAATCCGCTGGCCGACAAGGTACGCGCCGCCAACAGCCGCTTCGAGAATGTGGCGGCGGCGACCGCTGAGGGCTACGCGCCAATCCCCTGCGCCAGCGGCATCACCGGCGGCGCCATGGGCATCCATTACGTCAATCCCGGCTACCTCAAGGACGACGCTGTCGATGTCGCCAAGCCGGAAGCGGTGATGTACGAGCCGATGGCCGACGGCACGCTAAAACTGATCGCGGTCGAATACATCACCTCGAAAGGCCCGGCCTCGCTCGATGGACATCTGTTCAACTTCAACAGCGCGCCCAATCGCTATGGCCTCGGTCCGTTCTACGAGCTGCATGTCTGGGCCTGGAAGGGCAACCCGACCGGCGCCTTCGCCGACATGAACCCGAATGTTTCATGTGATGCGATGAAGGGGACGTAGGCGGGGCTCTTCCTTCTCCCCGTTCTACGGGGAGAAGGTGCCCGACGGGCGGATGACGGGCAGCACCGGCGTTGGCCAATCTCCCCACCTGAGGGGGGCGGCTGGCCGGAGGGTTTTTTGGCCAAGCGGATCTCACGCACCAGCTTCAACCGTTATAGATCACACCGATTATTCGGCGCACGTGTTGCACTTGTGGGACGCCAGGTTGCGCCTTTCCTACAGATAGGACTTCCGATGAACCAAGACCGCCTATGCTCTCGAATTGACGCAGATGAGCGAGATTTCCGGGGAGAGCGGACCCTATCCGCTTGAATATACCGGCTCCGCTATCGAGAGCCAGCGCAACCAACGTTCCCTCATGGTGCCCAATTTCGGCAAGACTGATTGAAGGCCCTCCGAGCACTATCTGCTTTGGAAGAGCAAGCGGCACAGCGCTCTCATCTACAACGCGAAACCCGACCTCAACGCGAGCCAGAACTTTAGATGCATCAACGAGAACGGCCTCATCCTGCCCTTGATCTACTTTGATGTCGTGATCGAACAAAACACCCGCAACCTGATGGACGGAAACTTCTGCTTCAGGAAAAAATACTGTGTAAGGACTTCTTGCGCTAGGATCCGGAACTTCCGCTGTTAACCCAATAAAGTCCGAGCCCTTCGAGCGAAGGAACCGGCGCGCGAAGATCGACTGACCGTGACGCGCGATGACGAGACGGCGGTCGAGGACCGGACCGGGCTGCGCTTCGACAATTGCTAGAGATCCTTGGGGAGCCGCAAAGCCAAAATTATGGCGACGTAGATAGAATACAGCCTTTCCAACCAATAGCTTAGGATCGAACGGTTCTGTGGCCTCTTGCGAACCCATGGCGGGAGAGTGTTGGGTAAATGCCGCAAGATCAGGGTAGACTATCAGGTTAAGTGACGGCGGCGTCATCGGATCTAAGGCCGGCGGCACGTCAACTGCCCCAGTGGGGGTTGGTGAAATGGCCGCGCGGCGCTTCCATCAATCGCATTCCTCGTACATTCGCCCGGTAAGCACAACGAGTTGCCCAAGATCATCGGCACATTGCGCAACCTCCCCCGGACGAATTTCCTGACGATTCCCATGATGCGCTTTGTTCATCAATTGCAGCACGAGCGAGCCTTCGGCCAACGCTGGGTGCGAGATGAAGTCTGAAAACACCTGCATCGCAAACATCCCTTGCGGACCGGCTTTTATGCAAGATCGCAGGCGATCTGCAAAGGTTCTCAATGTTGGATCGGGATTTGCTTTTGCCCAAACCAAATGAGCGGGATCATCGAACACATCACCCAACGCTGCTTCAAAGAAAACTCTGCAACCGTCCGCATAAGATCGAGCAGGCTCTTCAGCATTTCGGTCTCTATCATACAATTCCTTGCGAGCCTCGATCTCTGCCTGATGGGGTGTTGTTCTAACTACAGGTTGGTTCAGCGTAGCCGGATGAACGGCAAGGTGTTCCACAGCGGGACGAACCGGCAGCCGGGCAACCACGCCGGCAAAGCGCCTATCGTAAGACGTAACAATTAGCTGTGCGCCTAGCTCGATAAGGGTTCCAAAGGAGTTGGCTAGCTGTTGCCGATTTTCATCATCGAGCAATTCCTGCGGATCATCGAGCAAAAGGGTCTTAAGACCCCCACGGGTTTTCAGCACATGCTCCCAAAAGGCAAAGAAGAAACCAACCAAACTAGCCCGCAGCGCCGACGCATTTGTCACGTGCTGTGCAGGCGCAGACACACCACCTGCACGAACAACAAGATCGAGTTTGCCCTTCCGTCCCATAGAAGCGTCGACCAACTCGTGTGCGGTGCTGGGGAACGTGCTGACATAAATTCGCGACCGCCATAGCGCTGCTTCGGTGCGGAGGGTCTTACGCAGTTGATCGACTTGCCGATCCGCCAACTCGCCTAACTTTGAAAGATTTACGAGCGCGGTGCCCGCGGTTTCGTACTCGGCGATCCGTTTTTCGGCAGCACGCCGAAGTTTGATTTCATCTTTCAAACGAGTGCACTTTGCTAGGGCCTTGGTAATTGGCTCCGCGCCTTTCACAGTGACATCAAGCTCTAAGAGCTTGCCCATGAGTGTGACCTTTTCTGGAAGCTCACCCGTTTTGCGCCTACGACCAACGACGTTTTCAAAGACTTGACGTGCGAAGACCTCGTTTTCTTGTCGCCATCGGGCAAAACGCAATGCCAAGTCGAGACGCTTCAATCCCTCCGTGAGGGCCGCACAAGTCGCAGGAAGCGAGATCGGGGTAGCGGCAGGGAGGTCGGGGCTCTGTTTGACGACTTCGTCAAAGGCTTTGGCCGTCTCACTTTTGAGAGCGACCAATTCGCCTCCGAACGCGTCAAGAGCGAAAAGTTCATCGACCAGAGCCTTGCGTATGAGGTCGATGGGATGAGTCGGCAGATCGCGTTTGAGTTCAGCTTGCAATGCTTCGGGTAGAACGCTGTTAAGTTCACCTAGAGCGATCTGTGACCAGCGATTTAGGGTTTGGGCAATCAGCGAGGCGTCCAGGCTAGCCTCGTGAATATGCGTCTTTACAAGCCGGCCACTGACGGGGTCCTGGGCTTCGACCAGAGAGCCGCCACACACAACGCACTGATCTTCAGTGCGAACAGCGTCGGGATGTTCTTCGATCCAAGTAGCCACATGAGCGTAAAGGCGCGAACGAGCCGCAGACGATGGATCTCGCGCCAAAGCGTCGAGTAACTTTGCCTCACGTACTATCTCGGCAATTTTGGTCTCGGCGGTGCTTAGCTGCTCCGACGAGAGTTCGCGAAAACCCCGCAACCTTGCCATCGAGGGAAGTCGTTGGGGCTGACCTACTTCGTTGAGTGCGGGCGCAATCGAAGTCTCAAGATCGGCGCTCCGTTTGGGGTCAACGGGATCGAACCCTTCACCAAGGATATCGCGAACGGACTCATAGGCTGTCGCCTTTGTGGCTTCAAAATACCCGGTGATTTCGTCAAGGGTTCTTCAGCAGTCGCATCACTAGAAGGTTCCGGCATCGCCTTTGGCGGCACGAGCGCCGGATAGGGCTTTAGCTCCGCAGTAAAGTCGTCCCGCGCAGTTCTGTAAATCCGATCAATTCCCTCCAGTTCCTTAGTTTTGGCCTTAATAAACTCCTTTATCTTGTTCTTGGCGCGCAGAGCGTGCCCGGCGAGGTCTACCAGCGCCGATAGGCCCGTTAACTCGGCGACGGCCCGGCCTAGTTCGGATTCACTTCCAACTTTGATGAGTGGGAGAAGGCCTGGCATAACTGTCCCGATCCGCACGGCTATCGGATCAATGGCGAGGCCAGCTAGCTCCGGCGGAATCTCCTCAAGGACACCTCGCGCGGTTCGCCTCTGAATGCGGCGGACAGGGGGCAATATTTCCCCTTCTTCGTCAGCAAAGGTCAACTCAACCCATGTGTCAGCTGGAACCCACCCCTGATCAGGCCGAAATTGAGAAACATCTGGCATGGGGGTAACTGGGGAGAGCCGGTGCGCCGTTTCACCGTCCTCTCCATCTGCATTTGCTATCCAGCAATCGAAGTCTACATCCGCCCTTTCTGGCTCGCGCTGTGGGCGAAGGATCTCACCTGTTAGAGCCCAAATAATGGCATTTGCTAGCGAGGTCTTTCCGGAGCCGTTGCGGCCCTCGAACAGGGTCACCGGCGCTGTAAATTCATGAACATAGTTTTGCGGAGGCGCGCCAGGAGTTCCAAATTTGTGAAGCCCCGCAAACCTATGAGCTTCGAGCTTTACCAACGTCAGACGCCTATTGTTGGTATTAGCCGCGCGCGCCTGAATTGCCGCCACTTCTGGCGGCTCAGCGAGAATTGCATCCACCAATTGTTCAGCGTGCGCAGCACTTACGTTGGCTATCCAATTTGCCGCGCCTCGCGTCCGGTACCATTGTAGAGCGCTGCGTGCCCGGTTATCGGCCAACGCAAATAATACGTCACCGTCAATAGCAACCGCCCGATCACTAACCAGATCTGTCAACAGAGACTCTAGGGTATGGAGGTGGAGCAGTTGCGGCGTAAATTCAATCATTTCCCCGCCAAATATTTTTTCGCGAATGTTGTTCGATCTAGACATCTGGCAGTCGGGTGAACTAAGCGGATGAGCTCAACTGATTTTTTCAGAAAAACGTCGCACAATCCAAAATTGGGCAATGAACTTTGTCCCCTAAAGCAAAATTTGTCTATACCTTTGCGACTCCCTACCTTCGTTAGTAAGCTTTATTTTGAGAACGTCTGCAACAACGGTAGGGCAAGGCAAATTTTCGAAAGCCAGCGCCGCCCCTCATCCGCCTGCCGGCACCTTCTCCCCGTATAGAGACGGGGCGAAGGGAACTCCCCACCCAACCGTTTCTTAATGTGTCTCCGCTACACCCAACCCCTGTAAATTGGCGGAAAACGGAGTGTGATCGGGGTGCGCTTTTCCGCGGCGACGACAGCCGGGCGGTTCCTGCCGCAGCGCCTTGCGCTGCGCATCAGGCCGCTGCTTGGCCTGATCGATGCCGTCCTGTTCAGCGCCGGCGCGCGCGGCGAGGCCGGCCGCATGTCGCTGATCGCCTTTTCGGTCCGCATCGTCAGCGCCGTCATCGCCTTCGTCAGCCAGGTCCTGATGGCGCGCTGGATGGGCTCGTTCGAATACGGCATTTTCGTCCTCGTGTGGGTGACGATGGTCATCGTCGGCAATCTCGCCTGCCTCGGCTTCCACACCTCGATCATCCGCTTCATTCCCGAATATCGCGAGCGCGGCATGATGGCCGAACTGCGCGGCATCGTGCGGGCCAGCCGGCTGTTCGTGCTGATTGCCTCCACCGTGATCGCCGGCCTCGGCGCGCTCGGCGTCTGGCTGCTGTCGGCCTATATCGAAAACTACTATGTCGTGCCGTTCATCCTCGGCATCATCTGCCTGCCGATGATCGCCATGTCCGACCTGCTGCAAGGGCTGGCGCGGGCCAATTCCTGGGCGCTGTTTGCGCTGTCGCCGACATTCCTGGTGCGGCCGCTGCTGATCCTGGCGTTCATGGCGCTGATGCTCCTGGCGGGCTATGCGCCCGACGCCAGAACGGCGATCTTCGCCGCGATCACCGCCACCTATGCCACCACGCTCGGCCAGCTTATCGGCGTGACGTCGCGCATCGACAAAAGGATCCCGGCCGGACCGATGAAATTGCATTTCGGCCACTGGTTCATCGTCTCGCTGCCGATCTTCCTGGTCGAGAGCTTCTTCTTCCTGCTCACCAACGCCGACGTGCTGATGGTCGGCGCCTATCTCGATCCCAACGACGTCGCCGTCTATTTCGCCACGGTCAAGACGCTGGCACTGGTGCATTTCGTCTATTTCGCCGTCAAGGCCGGCGTTGCCCAGCGCTATGCCCAGTTCACCCATGGCGAGCCGCAAAAGCTCGCCGCCTTTGCCCGCGAAACCGTGTCGTGGACCTTCTGGCCGTCGCTGGTCATGGCGCTGCTGGTGCTGGCCCTGGGCGAGCCGATGCTGACCCTGTTCGGCCCCGAATTTTCCGCCGGTTATCCGCTGCTGTTCCTGCTGGTGTTCGGCGTCGTCGCGCGGGCCGCCGTCGGCCCTTGCGAAAGCCTGCTCACCATGAGCGGCAACCAGAATATCTGTGCCGCCGTCTATGCCATGACGCTGGCCTTCAACATCGCGCTTAGCGTCGTGCTGATCCCGCTCTTCGGCCTGTGGGGCGCGGCGATGGCCACCGTCTTCGCCATGATCTTCGAGGCCGGCGCGCTGTCCTTTACGGTCTGGCGCAAGCTCGGCATCGCCATGGTCATTTTCGTGCCCGCCAAAGGAGCCGCCTGATGGCTGCCGTCCCCTTGCTCGAGGAAACCAGCGGCGGCCCGGCCGGCGCCATGGTGTCCGGCCTTGCCGGGCTTGCCCGCGAAGCCGATCCCGCCCATGTCGAGATCCTCGCCAACAACCGGCCCGAGCGCAAGCTTGCCATCTATCCGGCCTCCGCCGGCTTCGACCTGGTCGAGGAGCTCGACTATCTCTGTACCCGCACGATCGAGCCCAACGTCTTCTTCAATCCGCGCTTCCTGGCGCCGGCCATGCCCAGGCTCGAGGACCGTGAGGTGCGGCTGGCCGTCATCCGCGACGGCGACCAGTATCGCAACCGGCTGCGCCTGCTGGTGCCGTTCTCGGTCGAGCGGCCGGCGGTGCCGCTCGGAGTTCCCGTCATGCGCACCTGGTCGAGCCCGTTCGGCCCGATCGGCACGCCGCTGGTCGACCGCGACGATCCGATCGGCGTGATCGAGGATTTCTTCTCGATGCTGTCCAGGCCGCATCTCAAACTGCCGAAAGTCTTCGTGCTGCCCGACATAAGGCTGGATGGCCCGGTGGCGAGCCTGCTCGCCAGCGTCGCCGAAACGCGCGGCCTGACGCTGGTCACCACCGGCAAGGCCGAGCGCCCGGTGCTCGAAAGCGAGCTCAATGGCGAGGAATATCTGAAAGCTTCGCTGCGCGCGCACCATTATCGCGAGTTCCGCCGCCTGAAGCGCCGCCTTGCCGACCTCGGCCGGCTGGAGCATGTCGTGGCGCGCGGGCCGGACGAGATCCGCCATGCCATCGAGAATTTCCTGACACTGGAGGCCGCCGGCTGGAAAGGCCGCGAGCGCACCGCCATGGCCATCGACCGCTACCGCGCCGCCTTCGCCCGCGAAGCGGTGCACCGGCTGGCCGAACAGGATCTTTGCCGCATCCATTCGCTGACGCTCGACGGCCGCACCATCGCCTGCCTGGTCGTCTTCGTCGAGGCCGGCGTCGCCTACACCTGGAAGACCGCCTATGACGAGACGCTCGCTGCCTATTCGCCGGGCACGCTGCTGATGATCGAGGTGACCAGGCAGCATCTCGACGACCCCAACATCATGATGACCGATTCCTGCGCGGTGCCCGACCATCCGGTGATGAGCCGGCTGTGGAGCGAACGCAAGCCGATGGGCACGCTGGTGATCGGGCTGACGCCGGACGCCGACCGCCCCGCCCGCCAGGCGGCGTCGCAGCTTCACCTCTACCGCGAAACCCGCAACATGGCGCGCCTGCTGCGCAACCGGATGAGGAGCCTGCTGCGCCGGCGCTAGTGCATGGGGTCCAAAGTGGGCCCGACCGTCCGTCTCCGCACCGTCGGCTCTCTCGGGCCTAGGTCGTCAGGGTTAATTCTCCCGATCAGCGGAAAGGATTAGCATCGACGCAGTCCCAACCGGGATGAGGCGATCAATTACGGCCGCGCGTCCAGCATCACTGCCGCCTCGGTCCTGCACGGCCAGAAGAAAAAAATCTGGGAGGAATGCATGATGAAAACAACTCACCTCAGGCGTGTCGGTATCCTCACCTTGGCAGGTCTCGTTGGCGCGTGTCTGAACGCCGCCACGCCTCGGGCGGCCGAACCCGACAAAGCCGAGATCGATGCCCTGCGTAAATCGCTGTCCAGGTATGAAGACTACAAGGTTGCCATTCGCGAGCTTTATCTATCGACGGTAGGATGCGTCTTCTACAGCGGTGAAAAGGTAGAGGGGGCGATGGACTACCCGAAGGGCGCGATGGGCATCCATTTCGTCAACGTCACGACTGTCGGCCCGACCGCGGATCCGACGCGCCCCAATGTGCTGATCTATGAGCCGGTCGGCGGCGAATTGCGCCTGGTCGGCGCGGAATGGCTCGTGCCCTTGACGCCCGACACCAAGGAGCCGCCGAAGCTCTTCGGCCAGACATTCCAGGGGCCGATGGAGGGGCATTATCCGCTCATCCCGAAGGAGTTCCACCACTACGACCTTCACGCCTGGCTGTTCAAGGACAACCCGCTCGGAATGTTCAGCCCGACGAACCCGGACGTGAAATGCGACAATTATGCGTTCCCGATGCCGGAGCAGCCCACCAAGATGGTGCCGGGGCCGATGTGAGCGACCTCGTTACCGCCTGAGGCTGTCGGAGGGACCGGCCGCGGCCTCAATAGCAGTTATCCCAGGAGGGCTCCTGGGATAACGCCAGCCGAGCTCGCTTGAGCGGCCGGATATGGCCTATCCTAACTTTATCCGGCGGTTAGCCAGGACGCTCGTTGCTCTCGGTCGATTCCCGAAAGCCATGTCATTGGACCTGGCCGCAGCCTCGCTCCGATCGCCGTCGCGAAGCGAAAGGACATCGCTCTGGCCAACGCTGTCGGCAGGTCGTCACGAAGCGGACGCGGTGACTTTGGGGCGTCCGAACTCGACGTCCCAGCTGCGCTCCTGGGGTGCGGCTTCGCCATTCAGGCCGAGTTTGGGGAAAAGCAATTCAGCGACGTTGAACGCCTCTTCCAGATGCGGATAGCCGGACGCGATGATGGTTTCGATGCCGATCTCCTGATACTCGCGAATGCGCGCGGCAACATTGTCGGGATTGCCGACCAGGGCCGTTCCCGCACCGCCACGCACCAGCCCCGGTCCCGCCCACAGGTTCGGGCCGACGATCAGCCGGTCGCGGCGGCCCTGATGCAGCGCCGACATGCGCTTTTGGCCGACGGATTCCGAAATATGGACAAATCCCTTCTGGGCTTCGGCGATCAGGTCGTCGGTGACGTGGCTGATCAGCCGGTCGGCCGCCGCCCACGCCTCATCCTCCGTTTCGCGTACGATCAGGTGAATGCGAAGGCCGAAGCGGATCGTTCGGCCTTGCGCCGCTGCTGCCTGTCTGACGCGGCCGATCTTTTCGGCAAGCTGGTCCACCGGTTCACCCCAGCTCAGATAGGTGTCCACGTGCTTGGCGGCGATCGCGATGCCGGCATCCGAAGAGCCTCCGAACCAGAGTGGCGGATGCGGCCGCTGAACCGGCGGGAAGGAAATGTCGATGCCGTGGGCGGAAAGATATTTGCCGTCGAAATCCGCCGGCTCACCCGAAAGGATCCGCCGCCAGATCGTCAGGAACTCGTCGGTCTGTGCATAGCGCTCGTCATGACTGAGCTTGTTGCCGTCGCCGGCGAGATCGGCCGGGTCGGCTCCAGTGACGACATTGAGCAGGACACGACCACCGGAAATGCGGTCCAGAGTGGCCGCATGACGCGCAAACAGCGCCGGTGTTCCGCTGCCCGGCCGAAGTGCCACGAGGAACCTCAGCCGTTCGGTGAGCGGGATCAGCCCGGCCGCCACGATCCAGGCGTCTTCGCAACGCGTTCCTGTCGGCAGGAGCACGCCCTTGAAGCCAAGCCGGTCCGCAGCCTGGGCGATCTCCCTGAGATAGCCGAAGGTTGCCGGGCGGTGCCGCTCGTCCGTGCCGAGATACGGTCCATCGCCATGGGTCGGCAGATACCAGTAGAGGTCGAGCGGACGGGTGTTGCTGGACATCGGATTGTTTCCTTCAGCGATTGCGGAATGTCTAGGCAAGCGTCAGATCTTGCCCTTCCAGGGGATGAGGCGATGCTCCAGCCAGCGCATGCCGCTGGTAAAGGCGAAGGCAAGGATGGCGATGACGATGAGGCCGACGAAGACGACGTCGGTGGCGAGGAAATTGGCCGCCGACATGATCATGTAGCCGAGGCCCGACTGGGCCGCGATCAGCTCGGCCGCTACCAGCGTGGACAATCCGGCGCCGATGGCAATCTTCAGGCCGGTCATGATTTCCGGCAACGCGGACGGCAGGATGATGCTGGTGAAAAGTTGCAGCCGGCTCGCACCGAGCGACAGCGCGGCATTGATGCGTTCGGCCGGCACCGACCGGACGCCGGCCTGTGCGGCAAAACAGATCGGGGCGAAGGTCGACAGCGACAGGAGCACGATCTTGGACGTTTCGCCGATGCCCAGCCAGATGATCAGCAGCGGCAGGTAGGCCAGAGGCGGCAGACCCCAGTAGAGATCGATCGGAACGCTGAAAATGCCCTTGACCCAGCGATTGAGTCCCATCAGCAGGCCGAGCGGAATGCCCAGGAAAATGCCGACACCGAGCGCCGCGGCGATGCGGCCGAGGCTGGCGAGTGTGTGCTCGAGGAGCGTACCGTTGGCATAGCCATCGGCCCAGACGGCGCTGAACTGGGTCAGTACCTCGGCGGGCGACGGCAGGAACAGCGGCGACGCCCAGCCGAAGCGCGTGGCCAAAAACCACAAGGCGATGAGCGACGCCAGGGTGACCAGGCTGATGCCGAGCGTGCTTGTCGAAGCGGACCGGCGCGTCTTGGGAGACGGCGCGCGCTGAGCTATCGAAGACGAAAAAGAGGTTCCGGAATTGGCGGCGAGCGTCATTGCAAGGTTCCTGTGCGGGCGCCTTCCGGCTGGTGGATGAGCGAGCGGATTTCCTGCCGCAGTTCGATGAAACGCGGGTGGGACTGGATCGGCCCGATGTCGCCGCTCTCAGCGAAGTCGCGAACGAAGTCGGCGTCGAACCGGGCAACGATGCGGCCTGGTCGAGGCGACATCACAACGATGGTGGTGCCGAGCGTGAGGGCTTCCTCGATCGAATGGGTAATGAACAGGATCTGCTTGCCGGTCTTGGCCCAGACCGAGGCCAGAAGCTGCTGCATCGTCTCGCGCGTCAGGCTGTCGAGGGCGCCGAACGGCTCGTCCATCAGCAGGATCTTCGGATCGGTGGCCAGCGCCCGCGCGATGCCGACTCGCTGGCGCATGCCGCCGGACAGTTCATAGGGCGGCTTTTCGGCGAAATCGGCGAGCCCGACCAGTTCCAGCAGACGCCTCGATCGCTCATGGCGTTCGCCGCGCCGCACGCCTCGGTATTTCAGGCCGAGAGCGACATTGTCCAGCACATTGGCCCAGGGCAGCAAGGTATCTTTCTGGAAGACGACGCCACGATCGCCGCCGGGCGCGACAATTTCTTTTCCGTCCAGTGTGATCGTGCCTTCGGTGAGCGGCAGGAAGCCGGCGATCGCGTTGAGCAATGTCGACTTGCCGCATCCGGAAGCACCAACCGCGACAACGATGGAATCTGGAGCGATATCGAGCGAGACGTGATCAAGCGCGTGTACGTCCTGGCCATCCGAGGCCGGAAAGGTCACGCTGGCATCGCGGATCCGAAGCATGGTGGGCCTCCAAGCAGTCTGGCTGGCGAGAATTCCGCCAGCCAGAACCTGAATTTCGTCAGGTGATTTCTAGTTCGAGGCCTTGGCAGCGTCTGCGTATTCCGGATCGGCGAACGCGGCGTAGCTGTCCTTGATGGCGGTGATCTTGTGCTGGTCCTTCAGGAAGCCTGCGGTGTCCTTGAGGATTTTCGCAACGGCGCTCTTGTCGCCACCGCCCAGCCATTTGTCGGACACCTGCTCGTCGAGCGGCGGAACCACAGTCGTCTTCAACTGCTCCGAATTCTCGGCCGCCGTGCCGCCCTGCAATTTGGCGATCAGCTTGGCGCTCTCTGAGTCCGGTCCCCATGCGGCCGGGTTGCTCAGGTAGGCGGTGTTGTAGCCGTCGATCAGCCGGACATACTGGCCGAGGAAGTCGGGATTGGCCTTGGCGAACTCGCCGGTCACGACCAGCGCGCTGAAGGTCGGCGCGCCACGGTCGGCGACCTGGCCGGCTGTGAGCAGAACCTTGCCGTCCTTTTTGAGTTCAGAGAGTGCCGGATCCCAGACGAAGGCCCCGTCAATGTCGCCGCGCTTCCAGGCAGCGACGATTTCGGGCTGCGGAATGGCGATGACCTGGGTTTCTTTCTCCGAAATGCCTTCCTGCTTGAGGACGGCGAGAAGCTGGTAATGGTCCGTCGATACTGGCGCGGCCGCGAGCTTCTTGCCCCGCAGGTCGGCCGGCGACTTGATATCGGGCCGCACCACCAGGGCTTCTCCGTCACGGGAGACCGAGGAGATGTAGAAGGCCTTCACGTCGATGCCCCTGCTGACGGCTGCGGCGAACGGGCTTGATCCGACATCGCCGATCTGGACGTCGCCGGATGCGATGGCAGCAAAGATGTCAGCACCGGAATTGAAGCGGCGGTATTCGATGTTCCAGCCGGTTTTCTTGGCAAGATCGCCGTTGGCAATACCGAGGTTGTAGGGATTGGCACCGGTCTGGTAGGCGATGACGACTTTCTTGTCGTCGGCATGCGCTGCAGCGGATGTGGCCGCTATGGCAAGCCCGACAAGGGCGGCGGAAATAAGTTTTCGCATGGAGCCTTAATCCTTTTGAACAGAGGGCAAACCCCTCGACCGCCCTATTCAAAGAGCGTTGGATTAAAGTCCACTGATATTATAGACTTAGATAGCAATGGAATTCTTAAAATCAGCTCGCGCTTAAAAAAGAATTCGGATTTAGACGGCACCCTGTCGCCCGCGGGATTATTCAGGCGCAAAATGCGGAGTGCTTACGGGCCGCGCCTTGGCCATATATCGCCTATCAGGCACTTGCCTTGGCACTTTATCCGTCAGCCCGAAGCCGCCCGGACCGGTTGGCTCTTCGGCTGGCGCGCTGAAAGCAGGGCAACGAATTGATCCACGGCCTGCCCGGCCCGCGCCAGAACCAGCGAATCTACGAGCTTGCCGTCGGCAAAGTCGCTGTCACTGCCATAGACGGCGCTCGGCACCGTCAGGGCGGAGTAAAAGCCAAACAGCGGGCGAAGCTGATGTTCGACTACCAGCGCGTGGCGCTGGCCACCACCCGTCGCGCCGATCAGGACCGGCCGGTCGACGAGCGCCAGTGGATCGATGAGGTCGAACAGATGCTTGAACAGGCCAGCATAGGAGCCGTTGTAGACCGGCGTCGTGACGATCAGCGCGTCGGCCTGTTCGACCGCGTTTACCACATTCAGCGCCTCCGGCGTCAATTCCCTTCGCGTAAACGCAGCACCCAGACCACGGCCGGCATCGACAAGATCGAGGAAATTTACTGTGACAGACAATCTTTCGCGCAGCGCCTCGCCGAGATGATGCGCCAGCGTCCGCGACTTCGACGGCCTGTGGGTGTTGCCCGAAAGCACGACGATGTTCTGGCGCAGCCGTTCGACGTGGAAATTCATGGGCTCTCTCATCTGTCCAAAGCAATTGGAAACGCGGGCGGGGCCGCCGGCCCCGCCATTTCGTCGGCGACCGTCAGGCGGCGCGCAGAGGCCGTGTCAGCGGGATCGGCGCGGCCGGCTCCGAACGCGGCACGCGGCCTTCGACCGGATGGCTCGGATCATTGAACCCATGCGTTGAGGCATGACCGGCAGTGACGAGGCGGTCGACAAAGGCCTCGTCCTCGGCGCTCAGCCTGAAGTCCAATGCCTTCGCATAGCTGTCCCACTGTTCCTCGGTACGCGGGCCGGCGATCGCCGCCGTGATCAGCCGGTTGTTCAACACCCAGGCCAGCGCGAAATCGGCGGCCGAGACGCCGCGTGACTTTGCGTGCGCCGCGATCTGCCTGGCGATCTCGATCGATTCCGGGCGCCACTCGGTCTCGGCGATGCGCTTGTCGCCACGGCCGGCCCGCGTGTCGGCGGCAGGCGCCTGGTTCGGCTCGTATTTGCCGGTCAGCACGCCGCGCGCCAGCGGGCTGTAGGAGACGACGCCAAGACCGTAGTAGGCGGCCGCCGGCAGCTGTTCGGCCTCGGCGGTGCGGTTGACGATGTTATAGAGCGGCTGGCTGGCTACCGGCCGGTCGATGCCGAGTTCATCGGCCAGATGCGCGACTTCGGCGATGCGCCAGCCACGAAAGTTGGAGACGCCGAAATAGCGCAGCTTGCCCTGGCGGATCAGGTCGGCGATCGCCCGCACCGGCTCTTCCAGCGGCGCATCGAAGACGGCGCGGTGGAAGTAGAACAGGTCGATATAGTCTGTTCCCAGGCGCCGCAGGCTGTTCTCGACCGTCTGGATCACCCATTTGCGCGAATGGCCGCCGAGATTAGGCCCCTTGTCATGCGAGTTGACGAACTTGGTCGCCACGACCCAATGATCGCGCGTCACCTTGATACCGCGACCGACGACTTCCTCGGACTTGCCGTTGTGGTAGACGTCGGCGGTGTCGATGAAGTTGATGCCTTGCTCGCGCGCCTTGTCGATGATGCGATGCGCGACCGTCTCCTCGGTCGGCCCGCCGAACATCATCGTGCCCAGGCTGAGCGGCGAAACCTTCAGGGCGCTGCGGCCAAGATAGCGGTAGTCGGACATTTTTCTGCTCCGTTGAATTTCAGTTGATGGTTGGTTCGGCGTAGTGGCAGGCGACATGGTGTCCCGGCGCGATCGCTCGGAACGCCGGTTCCTGCGAACGGCACAGATCGGTCGCCAGCGGGCAGCGGGTATGGAAACGGCAGCCGCTGGGGATGTTCTGCGGGCTTGGCAGATCGCCATGGATCGGCGCGGCCTGACGTCGGCGCGCCGGGTCCGGCACGGCATCCATCAGCGCGCGCGTGTAGGGATGCTTTGGCGAGGTCCACAGCGCCGCATTGTCGGCGCTTTCGACAATGCGTCCGAGATACATCACCAGCACCCGGTCGGCGAAATAGCGAACGACTGATAGATCGTGCGAAATGAAGAGATAGGACAGGCCGAGCTGACGTTTCATGTCGACCAGCAGGTTCAGAATCTGCGCCTGGATCGAAAGGTCGAGCGCCGACACCGGCTCGTCGCACACAACCAGTTCCGGATTGAGGATCAGCGCCCGGGCGATGCCGATGCGCTGGCGTTGCCCGCCGGAAAATTCATGCGGGTAGCGGCCAAGCGAATCCCTCGGCAGACCGACACGCTCGATGATGTCCTCGACGATGGTGCGCCGCTCGGCCGTGTTGCCGATGCCATGGACCTTCAGTGGTGCTGTCAGGATGTCGCCGATCGTGTGGCGCGGATTGAGCGATGCGAACGGATCCTGGAAGATCATCTGGATATTACGGCGCGCCGCCTTCAGCCGGCGCGTGTCGAGAACGGTGATGTCGGTGCCGTTGAACTCGATCCTGCCGCTAGTCGGGTCGACCAGCCGCATGATGGTCTTGCCTAGCGTCGATTTTCCGCAACCGCTTTCGCCGACGAGACCAACCGTCTCGCCGCGTCCGACTTCGAGGGATACGCCATCGACGGCGCGCAGCGTGCCGCCCTGGGCGTGGAAATGGGTGGAAAGGTCAGAGACCGAGAGCAGCGCCATGCGCAACCTCCGGAATGAAGCTGTAGGGGCAGGCGACTAGACGATCCTCGCTCACCTCGACGAGGTCGGGTACGAAATGGGCGCAGCTGTCGCGCGCCACCGCGCAGCGCGGGCGGAACGGGCAGCCCTTTTCGCCGGCGGCCGAGACGATACTGCCGGGAATCTCCGTCAGCCTGGCGTCGCGGTAGTGGAGATTGGTCTTCAGCCGCGGCGACGCCGCCAGCAGGCCGCGCGTATAGGGGTGAAGGGGTGTTCTGAACAGTGCGTCCGGCAGCGCCTGTTCAACCTTGCGGCCGGCATACATGACGACGACCTTGTCGGCCCATTGTGCCACGACACCAAGATCGTGGGTGATGAGCATGACAGCCATCGACAGTTCGCGGCGCAGCGTATCGAGCAGGTCGAGCACCTGCGCCTGGATGGTCACGTCGAGCGCCGTCGTCGGTTCGTCGGCAATCAGCAGGCGCGGCCGGCAGGCGACGGCGATGGCAATCATGATGCGCTGGCGCATGCCGCCGGAAAGCTGGTGCGGATAGTCATCGATGCGCCGCTGCGGATCGGGAATGCGAACCAGATTGAGAAGCTCGATGGCACGGTTCCGCGCTGCCTTGCCGCGTATGCCTTCGTGCAGCGTCAGCACCTCGGTGATCTGCCGGCCGATGGTCAGCACCGGATTGAGCGACGTCATCGGCTCCTGGAAGATCATGGCGATCTCGCGTCCGCGCAGGCTCCGCATAGCCTTCTGGTCGAGACCAAGCAGATCCTTGCCGGCGAATTCGATCCTGCCATTGGGTATTTTCGCCGAGCGCGGCAGAAGCTGCATCAGGGCGAGCGCGGTCAGCGACTTGCCGGAGCCTGATTCACCAACGATCGCCAGCGTCTCGCCCTCACCGACCTCGAAGCTCAGCCGGCTGACCGGCTCGGCGGTCGGGAAGCGAACCGTCAGATTGTCGATCCTGAGCAAAGGAGCCGCCATCTCTATCGCTCCTGTGAGAAGCGCGGGTTGAGCGCGTCGTTGAGGCCGTCACCGATCAGGTTCAGCGCCAGCACGGTAAAGACGATCGCCAATCCCGGAAGCGCTGTCAGATACCAAGCGGTGCGGATCAATTCCCTGCCCGCTCCGATCATCGAGCCCCAGCTGACGACGTTGGGATCGCCGAGGCCCATGAAGGACAGCGCCGATTCCATCAGGATCGCGGTCGCCACCATCACCGACGAGGTCACGATCAACGGCGGCAGCGCATTGGGCAGGATCTCGCGGAAGATAATGCGGACATGGCCGTAGCCGAGGCTGCGGGCGGCCATGACGAAATCCTTCTCGCGGATGGCCCGGAACTCGGCGCGGGTCAACCGCGCCACCGTCGGCCAGGTGATGACGGCGATCGCCACTGTCACGACAGGCGCGGTCGGCTGCGCGATCGCCACCATGACGACCAGCAGCACGAAGCTCGGTATGGTCTGAAAGATCTCGATCAGGCGCACCAGCAGGTCGTCGATCCAGCCGCCGAAGTAGCCGGCGGCGGCGCCGACCAGGATGCCGAAGCTGAGGCCGAGCGCGGTCGCCACCAGGCCGACGAACAGCGAAATCCGTGCGCCATGCAGAATGCCCGAAAGCACATCGCGGCCCATGGAGTCCGTGCCCAGTGGGAAGGCTGGGTTCTGGCCCGGCCACAGGAAGGGCCGCGCCACCATCGATAGCGGATCGGCCGGATAGAGGACTGGTGCCAGCAGTGCGGCCAGCACGACCAGTGACAGGAACACAACGCCGAACATGGCGTTGGGATTGCGCAGGAAAACCTTCAGCGCACGCCCGCCAGCGGCTATCGGCACCGACGCTGCCGAAGCGGAGCGTGCGTCGGGCGCGTGGAGATTGCTCCAACTCTTTGCCTCGGGTTCAGGCGGTGCCGCGGGCCCGCGGGCATCGGCATGGAGACGGCGGGAACGGGCATCGCCCGCGGCGAAATCGGTGGAAGCCATCAGCGTACTCCGATGCGGGGATCGAGCCAGGCGTGCAGAAGATCGACGGTCGCGTTGGCGATGATCACCAGCAGCGACGACAACAGAAGGATGCCGAGCAGCACGGTGAAATCGCGGCCCATGACCGCTTCGAAGGCGAGACGCCCGAGGCCGGGCCAGGAATAGACAGTCTCGACAACCACGGCGCCGCCGAGCATGCCGCCGACATGCATGCCGGCCATGGTGGTAATGGGGATCAGCGCGTTGCGCAGGACATGGCGAATGGTGATGATGGCCGGCGGCAGGCCCTTGGCTGCGGCGGTGCGCACGTAGTCCTGCGACTGGACCTCCAGCATCGCCGCTCGTGTCAGCCGCGCATAGATCGCCACGTAGAACAGCGCCAGCGACAGTGCCGGCAGGATCATGTAGCGCGCCCTGTCCCAGAGCCCGGCAAGGCCGGTCAGGTTGCTGCCGATGGTTCCCGAGCCGCCGCTCGGCAGCCAGCCGAGCTTGACCGAAAACAGCACGATCAGCATCAAGCCGATCCAGAAACCCGGGATTGAATAGAACAGCAGCGAAATAACGGAGAGCACACGATCCGGCAGGCGCCCGGCAAACACCGCCATCACCGATCCAAGGGCGAGGCCGAGCACAATGGCGACGGCCAGAGCCACCGCCATCAGCACTAGCGTGCCGGGCAGCCGCTGGCCGATCAGGTCGGCGACCGGCATGCCGTAGCGCGGCGAAAAGCCGAGGCTGAAATGCGCCAGATTGTAGAGATAGTTGAACAGCTGGACGAGAAGCGGATTGTCGAGCCCGAAGCGCTGGCGAAGCGCCGCCATCGTTTCGACAGTGGCCGAGCCAGCCTCGCCGGCCATGACATCGGCGGCATCGCCGGGCGCGAGCTGCAGCAGGAAGAAGTTCAGGATGACGATGCCCAGAACGGTCGGCACCGCCTGGATGGCGGTGCGCCGGAAGGTTCTGCCAATGCGCGTCAGGGTCGACATCGTTTTCGCTATCCCGGCTGTGGCTGACGATGCGGGTTTGCTGTTTCCCGGAAAGTTCCGCGCTTTTTAGTTGACAAGATTTATAGACATTGTCAAACCTGATTTAAGAAATTTTATCCTGCAAATGGCTTCATTGCAGAATAGAATTTTATTTCATACTACAAACTTAGCTGTTTGAAGTATGAAATCTTAAGCGCGGGAGCAGGTCGGCCAAATCTTTTCGCAAACGGGCCCGCTCTTGGAACGACGGATTTTTAGCCTGGCGGCCGACGATCGGCCGATCGGGTCCGGCAGCAAAAAAGGACCAGGACGCTATGTCTCATTTCCTCAGTCCGAACCGCCGCAGGTTCCTCGGCATCTCGGCGGCCGCGCTCGGAGCGACCCTGTTGCCTGCATCGCGCAGCGCCTACGCCGCCGAGCCGAAACAGGGTGGAACGGCGACGCTGGTGCTCTCGGCTGAGCCGCCTGTGCTGACGACCATCGCCCACACGGCATTCAATTCGGTCTACGTCTCGGCAAAGACCACCGAGGGCCTGCTGACCTATGATTTCGATCTCACGCCGCGCCCATCCCTGGCCAGACAATGGTCAGTCAGTGGCGATGGGCTGCAATACACCTTCAAGCTGCGCGAAGGCGTGAAGTGGCATGATGGCCAGCCGTTCACCGCCGCCGACGTCGCCTATTCGATCACCACGATCAGAGAGGTTCATCCGCGCGGCCGCAACACCTTCCTCAACCTTGTAGACATCCAGACGCCGGATCCGCTGACCGTAGCGCTGGTTCTGTCGAGGCCGGCGCCTTACTTGATCACGGCCCTGGCTGCGGCCGAAACGCCAATCGTGCCGAAGCACCTCTATGACGGCACAAAGGCAGCCGAAAATCCGGTCAACGTCGCTCCGGTCGGCACCGGCCCGTTCGTCTTCAAAGAATGGGTGCGCGGCAGCCACATCGTTTACGAACGCAATCCTGACTACTGGGACGCACCGCGCCCCTATCTCGACCGGTTGATCGTGCGCTTCATCCCGGACGCTTCGGCGCGCGCGCTGGCGCTGGAGACCGGCGAGATCGATCTGGCGCCGGCAACGCCGATTCCGTACAGCGATTTGCAGCGTTTTGAGACGCTGCCGCATATCGGCTTCGAGAAGCAGGGCTACCAATATTCCAATGGCATCAGCCGGGTCGAATTCAACCTGGAGAAAGCCTATTTCCAGGATGTTCGCGTCCGCCGTGCCTTCGCCCATGTCATCGACCGCAACGTCATCCGCGAGACGATCAACTATGGCTATGGCGAAACCATTCCAGGCCCGATCAACCCCAATCTGAAGAAGTGGTTCGTCGCCGACCTGAAGACCTATCCGGTCGACACGGCCGCCGCCGATAAACTGCTCGATGAAGCAGGCTTGCCGCGCGACGCCAACGGTACCCGGCTCAAGCTTGTCCACGACTATGTCCCGAGCGGCGAAACCTACAAGCGCGGCGCCGATTACATCAAGCAGGCATTGGCCGCGGTCGGGATCGAGGTCACCGTGCGCAGCCAGGATTTCGCCACCTACACCAAGCGCATCTACACCGACCGCGACTTCGACTTCACCTTCAACGGCATGAGCAATCTGTTCGACCCGACGGTAGGCGTACAGCGCCTCTACTGGTCGAAAAATTTCAAACCCGGCGTGCCGTTCTCCAACGGTTCGAAATACAGCAATGCCAAGGTCGACGAACTTCTTGAAGCGGCCGCCGTCGAGGTCGACCACGAAAAGCGCTTCGAGCAATGGGCCGCGATCCAGCAGATCCTTGTCGAGGACCTGCCCGATATCGGCATCGTCAGCCAACCGGAAATCACCCTCTACAACAGGCGCATAGCCGGTCACACGGTGGGCGCCGAGGGCAATGCCGGCTCCCTCGCAACCGCCCATATCGTCGCCTGAGCCTGACCCGTGCGCGGTCCTTCGCACGGGTTCCCTTCCTCCACCCGAGAAAGTTCGCCATGACGCTCGCCCACAAGCCTGGTTCCATCGTCGGCACGCCCTTCTTCAAGGCGCCGACCGACTATCCGGACAGCCCGCTGTCGAAAGCGCTTCAGCAGCCGGTGCTGCTCGGGCTATTCTTGCCGATCCAGGCCGGTGGCTGGACCAACTCGACCTTGCCGCGCTCGACCGACTGGCGCTTCGACTACAATCGCGACCTGACGTTGAAGGCCGAGGAGCTTGGCTTCGACCTCGTCTTCGCGCTCAGCCAGTGGCTGCCCAAGGGCGGTTATGGCGGTGTCTTCAACGGCCAGGCGCTGGACAGTTTCGTCTCCGTCGCGGCCATGGCCGCGATCACCAAGAAGATCATGCTGATCTCGACCATGCATGTTCTCTACGGTCCCTGGCATCCGCTGCATCTGGCGAAATTCGGCGCCACGCTCGACCACATCTCCGGCGGCCGCTGGGGCATCAACGTCGTCACCGGCCATCGCGCCGTCGAACATGAAATGTTCGGCTGGAACCGCATCGAGCACGACCGCCGCTATGAACTCGCCGCCGAGTTCGTCGAAGTGCTGCAGCGACTGTGGCAGGACGACGAGAATTTCTCATTCTCCGGAGAATCGAGCTGGAAGCTCAATGGCGGCTTCGTCACGCCCAAGCCGAATTACGGCCGGCCGATCCTGGTCAATGCCACCGGCTCCGACGCCGGCATTTCCTTTGCCGGCCGCTATTCCGACATCGTCTTCGTCACCAGCCCGGCCGGCTCCGACATCGCCAGCGCGCTGGAAGCGCTGCCGGCGCATACGAAGAAGGTGAAGGACGCAGCCCTCGGCGTCGGCCGCACCGTGCGCACGCTGCTCAACCCGCTGGTCATCAGCAGGCCGACCGAGAAGGAGGCCTGGGCGGTCGCCGATGAGATCGTCGCTCATGCCGACAGCCGCACGCCGAAAGGCTTCCAGACCTTCAACAGCGATGCCCAGGCCTGGAAAGGACGCGAGGGCCGCGACGATCCCTACGCCAAGGTCGGCGGCAACATCTATCTCATCGGCACGCCCGAACAGATCGTCGACCAGTTCGTCAAGTTGAAGGACGCCGGCATTGACGGCCTGCAGCTGTCCTTCTTCGATTTCAAGCCTGACCTCGAATTCTTCGGCGAGAACATCCTGCCGCTGATGAAGCAGGCCGGCCTGCGCAACACCTAAGGAGCCATCATGACCGCGACTGCGATCTCCGAAATCTGGTACACACGCTGCCCGGTGCCGACGCCTGTCGGGCTCGCCGCACAGCTCGGGCTTCTCGACGAGACCTTTCGCAAGGAGGGGATCGAATTGAAGTCGATCATCGATTCGCCCAATCGCGACATCCGCCAGAGCCATTTCAACCATACGCTCGACTGGTCGTTCCGCCACGGCGGCAACGTGCCGCCGATCCGCGCGCGGTCCGAAGGGCGCAAGACGCGTCTCGTCGGCATCACCTGGACCGACGAATTCCAGGCAATCATCGCCCTGCCCGGTTCCGGCATCAGGACAATCCAGGACCTGAAAGGCCGTCGCTTCGGCATCGCCCGGCGCCCCGAGGGAATCGTCGACTTCATGCGAGCGACGGCGTTGAAGGGACTGGTCTCGGCGCTCTCGCTCGAGGGCCTTGGCTATGGCGACGTCGAGATCGTCGACATAGCGCTGGCCGACAGCGTGCTCGACGGCCAGGAAGGACCGTCGCTGTTCGGCCTCAAGCGCAAGCAGCCCTATGGCGAGGAAGCCGCAGCCCTGATCCGCGGCGAGGTCGACGCCATCTATGTCAAGGGCACGGCCGGCATCAATGTCGCCAATCTGATCGGCGCCATCCAGGTCGTGGAATTCGGCTTCCACCCCGACCCGAACATCCGCATCAATTCCGGTTCGCCGCGCGTGCTGACCGTCGATGAACTGCTGGCGGAACAACGCCCCGATCTGGTCGCGCGACTGATCGAGACCATCCTGCGCGCCAGTGCCTGGGCCGAGGCGCATCCGGAAGAGACGCAGCGCTTTGTTGCCCGCGAAGCCGGGGCCACCGAGGAACAGGTGCTGGCCGCCAATGGCCCGGATGTCCATAAGCATCTCGGCCTCGGACTGCAGCCTGAGCTCGTCGCAGCGGTTTCCCACTACAAGGATTTCCTGCGCGACTGGGGCTTCCTCGCCGGCGATTTCGACGTCGAGCACTGGGTCGATCGCCGGCCGCTCGATCTGGTGAACATTCGGGCCGCCGCCTGAGAGAAAGCCAACGTCATGATGTCGACAATTGCCGAGTTTCCGCAACTCCTCGAGAAAGTGGCCGGCCTCGCCGACGACTTCGCGCTGACCGCCGCGCATCACGACGCGACCGGGGAATTCCCATTCGCCAATTTCGACCGGCTTCACCAGGCGGGGCTGCTTGGCCTGGTCACGGCGCGCGAACATGGCGGCTTCGGTGGCGGGCTGACGGAAGCACAGGCGGTGATCGCCGAGATCGGTCGTGGCGAGCCGTCGACAGCGCTGGTGCTGGCCATGCACTACAACAGCCAGTATGCGATGCGGAAATCCGGAAAATGGCCGCGCCATCTGGTTCAGCGGATTGTCGAGGCCGGGCGCCTTGGCCCTGCCCTGATCAACGCCGCCCAGGCCGAGCCCCGGATCGGCTCGCCAGCTCATGGCAAGCCGCCCGAAACCATTGCCCGGCGGGACGGCAACGTCTGGCGGATATCCGGCCACAAGAACTACGTCACCGGCATTCCTATTCTGAAATGGGTGAACTTGCTGGCGCTGACCGACGAGCCGCAGCCGCGTCTGGCTTCATTCCTGGTGCCGACCGACGCGCCTGGATTTCGCGTCGAAAAGACATGGAACGCCGCCGGCATGCGGGCGACGGCCAGCGACGACATCATTCTGGATAATGTTGCGGTTCCTGCCGAAGACATCACCGAGGCGCAGCCGGCATCCGAGCCGCTGAGGCGCGAGGAAAGCGCGACGGCGTTCTTCTTTTCGCTGATCGGCGCTGTCTACCACGGTGCCGCCCGTGCTGCCCGTGACCGGCTGGTCTCCTTTGTCAGCACGCACGCGCCGGCAAGTCTTGGTGCGCCGCTGTCGACCGTGCCGCACATCCAGTCAGGGCTGGGCGACATAGAGGTTCGGCTTGCGAGCAGCGCGCGGCTGCTGCGTTCACTCGCCGAAGATGTCGACGCCGGCCGGCCTGTGGGCACCGACGGCATGACGGTCAGGCATGTCGTCATCGACAATGCCGTTGCCGTCACCTCGCTGGCGCTGGAGCTTGCCGGCAATCCAGGCCTTAACAGAGATTTCCAGCTTGAGCGCCACCACCGTGATGCGCTGACCGCCCGTTCCCACGCACCGCAGAACCACATGATCCGCACGATCGCCGCCAAGGCGACGCTCAGCCGCCATATCGCCCGGCAGTTGGCCGAGACGCCGGCTATTGCCGCGGGCAAGCCCAAGCTCGCGGCGGTCGGTTGAGCGCCATGACAACAGAACATGTCGAAGTCGCCATCATCGGCGGAGGCCCCGGCGGCCTGACACTGGCGCAAGGCCTGAAGAAGAACGGCATCAGTGTCGCGGTCTTCGAGAAGGACCGCGCCCGCACCGACTATGTCCAGGGTTTTCGTCTGCGCATCCGCCAGCGCGGCATCGATTCCCTGATCGCCAATTTGCCGCCGGAACTCTACGACGCTTTTGTCGCCACGCTCGGCCAGGCGCCGGATCGCAACATCCTGCTCGACGAGAATTTCAACATCCTGGGCGAGGATGCCTGGGGCGGCGGCAACGCGCCGGGCGAGGCCGACGACACGCATATCGAAAAATCGGTAAGCCGTATCACGCTGCGCCAGGTGCTGTTGTCCGGCCTCGACGGCATCATGCGCTATGGCAAGGTCTTCTCTCGCTACGACGAGCAGCCGGATGGTTCGGTCGTCGCGCATTTCGAGGACGGCTCGGCAATCCATGCCGACGTGCTGGTCGGTGCCGACGGCGCCCGCTCGCGGGTGCGCCAGCAACTGGTGCCGCATGCGCGAAGCTTCGACACCGGCGTCAGGCGTCTGGCCGGCAAGATGACGCTGCATGCCGCAGCCCTTCACCAGATCTCGCCGCTGCTACTCGACTACAATGCCGGCGTCAGGCCAACCGAAGGTCATGGGCTTATGGTCACCAGCCACAGGGTCAATGTCGACGCATTCCGAAAGCATGGACTGATCGGGCTGGACGACGCCACCCACAAGGATTTTTCCGGCTTCCATTTCAACAACACCACCAGCTATGTCTGGTGGAACACCGCCTATGAAAAGGACGAACTTGCCACAGACGACGCGCTGGCAAAGCTCTCCGGTTCAGAACTGATTGACCTGCTGATCTCGAAGATCGCCCACTGGCACCCGGAAATCCTCAACCTCATCCGCTACACCGACCCATCGACGGTGGCGCTGCTTCATGTCCACAGCTCCGAACCTGTCGATCCCTGGCCGACGAAACCGGTGACGCTGCTTGGCGATGCCATCCACGCCATGACCTATTTTCGCGCGCTTGGCGGCAACACCGCGATCTACGACGCCGGGCTGCTGGTGCCAGAGCTGGTGGCCGCCAAACGCGGCGACAAGCCGCTTCTCCAGGCGCTGTCGGAGTATGAGGCCAAGATGCTGGAGCACGGCGCCAAAGCCGTGCGGTCTTCGCTGACGGCGATGCAGAAGAACGTGCTGGCGGGCCGTCGCCGCCAATCGGAAGCCGCCGAATAGTGGCCCCCGAAAAAATCGCCTGACAGTGCTCCTGCCCTACGCCGCTTCCACCAGGCTGGTCGACTGGAAGTCGTACAAGAGGATCGCGATCTCGAAGCCGCGCCGCTGCAGCCAATGCGCCGTCGTCGCCGCGCGGACACCGAGCAGATCGTCGATCAGCACGACGCGGGCGCCGCGCACGGCGATGGTGCGATAGGCGACACCGAGCAACTGCCCGCCCTCAGACGCGATCGACCCCGGAATATGCGCTTCGGCGAACTCGTCGGGCGTGCGCACGTCAAGCAGGTAGGTCGTCCGCGTTTCGTCCTTCGCCCAGTTTGCGGCCGTGGCCGCATTGATGCGGGGAAAGCTGTCGCCTTCGGCAAGCTTTGCGATGTGCTCCCCGGCGAAACGCTTGGCATCCTCGCTTGCCGGACCATAGATTGCGGTCTTGCCGGTTTCGAGTGCAAGACCGGCCTCGCGCCATGCCCTGGTGCCGTCGTGCAGATAGGCGACCCGGTTGGGCACGCCGGCATCGATCAGTGTCTGCGCCCCGATGATGGCGCGCGGCAGGCCGGCGCAGGAGACGACAACCTTCGTCTCCGGTGAACGCACCAGGTCGGCGAAGCGTAGCACCAGCTCGGCGCCCGGCACGCTGATGGCGCCCGGCACATGGTCCTTTTCGAACTCCGCCACCGTGCGGCTGTCGAGTACCACCACGTCGGCGCCTCGGCCTCTGAGCACCGCGAGCTCTTCAACGCTGACGACCGGGGTTCCCTTCTCGTCGCGGATCGCCAGCGAAAAATCGACGCCCGGCGTATCGAAGGTCGGCAGGTCTTCAACGCCGCTTTGCGTCCATTCCGGAATTCCACCGTTCAGCGAAAACAGCTGAGTACGGCCATACCCCACCAGTCGTTCGACAAGTTGCTCGGCAACGCCGCTGCCGTCGTCCGCCAGCACGGTGCGCACCGATTTGCGCGGGATGAAGCGGTCGATCTCGGCCTCGACCTGAGCCGCGGGCAGGTTGGTGGCGAACAGCGGCGATGCGTATCCGACAGTCGCGCTGTCGCGAATGTCTAGTACCGCCAGTTCTTCGCCATCCGCCAGCCATTGGCGAAACATTTTCGAATCGATCGTCCTGTCGCTCATGATGCTTTCCTCTCTTGCTGTTCAGCGGCGCCACGGATCGGACGCGCAAGGCCGAGGTTCTCGCGCAACGTCCCGCCTTCGTAAGCAGTCCGGAACAGACGCCGCCGCTGCAGCTCCGGAATGACGAGGTCGACAAAATCGGTGAGGCCCGTCGGCAGGATCGGCGGCATGACGTTGAAGCCGTCCGCCGCGCCACCGGCGAACCACTCCTCCATCATGTCGGCCACATCCTTTGGCGTGCCGACGATCTGGAAATGGCCGCGCGCGCCGGCAACGGCGAGATACAATTGGCGGATGGTCAGGTTCCGGCTCGCGGCCAATTCGGAAACGACTTTCAGGCGGCTCTTCACGGCATCGGAACTGCCCAGTTCCGGCAACGGTCCGTCGAGTGAATGGCCGGAAAGATCGACACCGCCGAGCAATCCTGAAACCAGCGCCACACCAACCACAGGATCGACCAGGCGCTGGATCGCATCGAACTTGTCCTCGGCCTCCGTGCGCGTCGGCGCGACGACCGGGAAGACACCGGGCATGATCTTCAAAGAATCGGCAGAGCGACCAAAGGAGCCCAACCGGCCTTTCAGCTCGCTGTAAAAACCTCGGGCCGATTCGATGGTCGGATGGGCGGTGAAAACCACCTCCGCCGTCTGCGCCGCCAGCTGCTGGCCGGCATCGGAAGAGCCGGCCTGAACGATGACGGGATGGCCCTGCGGCGGGCGGGCGACGTTGAGCGGCCCTTTGACGCGGAAATGCCGGCCGACATGGTCCGGGGCGTGGATGCCGCGCCGGTCGATGGCGATCCCCGAAGCCTTGTCGGCGACGAAGGCATCGTCGTCCCAGCTGTCCCAAAGCTTCTGCGCGACAGCGACGAATTCCTCGGCGCGGGCGTAACGGTCGGCATGAACGGGATGCTGGTCGAGGCTGAAATTCGCCGCCGCCGGCGCATCGGCTGAGGTGACGACATTCCAGCCTGTCCTGCCGCCGCTGAGATGATCGATCGAAGCGAACAGCCGCGCCAAGTGGAACGGCTCCCAATAGGTGGTCGAGGCGGTCGCAACGAGCCCGATCCCTTGCGTGATGGTCGAGAGCGCCGACAAAAGCGTCAGCGGCTCGAAATGCACGACATGGCCGGTGCGCTCGAAGGTCTCGATCGGCTGCTCGCCATTGCGCGCGCTGAGGCTGTCGGCCAGAAACACCATGTCGAACAGGCCACGCTCGGCAGTGCGCGCGGCGTCCGCATAGTGCTGGAAGCTCAGGCCCGGATTGGCAGGCACATCGGGATGGCGCCAGGCAGCGACATGATGGCCCGGTCCGCGAACAAAGGCTCCAAGCCTTATCTTTCGATTTTCAGTCATCAGCGGTTCTCGGGCTGGTCGCAAAGGGCGTTCCTATCTAGCGCCTGCCAAACCCGCTGAGTGAAAGAATGCCTTTCGCCAGCTGGCAATTATTGTTTTTTGACATCGGGTTACGGGAAAGCACGATGATCGTTGCCGGGGCGATGGGCTGGAGCCACGACCACCGGCGTCGCAAAGGTTCTTGATGCTTCATACCCCTTCCTCCCCGCTACGCTCGATCCCTCGTTCAATCATCATCGTTGGCGGCGGCTTTGCCGGCGCGGTTACCGCGATCAAGCTGCTCGACCGTTCAACTGAGCCGCTGGCAATCACCATCATCGAGCGCCGGGCCGAGCTTGGTCGCGGCGTCGCCTATAGCACCGTCGATCCACAACACCTCGTCAACGGCGCGGCGCGCATCTTCTCGCTGCATCCGGACGATCCCGATCACCTCGTTCGCTGGCTTATGGCGAATGGGCCGGAGCACGGCTGGACACCGCCCGAGGATGTCCCGGACTCAAGCCCGCCGCGCTGGCTGTTCGGCAGCTATGTCCTGTCGGAACTGACGAGAGCGATCAGAGAAGCAGATCCGCGTTCTTCGCTGCGCCACATCAAGGCATCCGCCGTCGACATGCTGACGGGTCCGTCCGGGGTATGCGTCGGCACCAGCGATAGCCAGCAATTGCTGGCGGATGAGGCGGTACTGGCAACCGGGGTGTTCCAGAGCCAGCCGTCCACCACGGAAGCAGCCGTCGTCGGCGATCCCCGTTATATCGCCAATCCCTGGGATTCGGCGGCGCTCGATCGGCTCGCTGGCAGCAAGGAACTGCTGCTGATCGGCTCCAGCCTCAGCATGGTCGACGTCGTCGCCAGCATGGAAGCGCGCGGCTTCAAGGGCGGTTATCGCGTCGTGTCGCGGCGCGGACAGATCGTCGAACCTCGGCGCAACGTGGAAGCGTGGCGCGATTTCCTCGCCGGGCGGCCGCTGCCGAAAACCACCAGGGCGCTTCTCGCACTGGTCAAGGCCGAACGCCGGGCAATCGAACCCACCGGCCTGGACTGGCAAGGGCTGCCGCTGACGATCCGGCCGTGGATCCTGGCCTTGTGGCAAGGCGCCACCGACAAGGAGCGCTTGAAGTTCGCACGCCATCTGCGCGCCTTCTGGGATGTCACCGCGCACCGCGCGGCGCCACCGAGCTTTGAGCGCGTGGCACTGGCGCGAAGCCAAGGCCGTTGGACGGGTCGAGCGGGACGGGTGCTGGCACTCCATCCGCAGGCAAATGGCATCGTCGCTGAAATCCGCTGGCGTGATACCGGCGCGGTCGAACGGCTGCGCTTCGACGGCGTCGTCAACTGCCGCGGCCATCAGGAGCATGATTGGCGGCGGATCGCCGATCCATTCGTCCAGAACCTGCTCGAGAACGGCATCGTCAGGCCGCATGCGACCGGCTTCGGCATCGACGCGACGCATGACTGCCAGGTGATTTCCCGTGATGGCGAGACCCATGGCAATCTGTTCGCCATCGGCCATCCGCTGCGCGGCGTCGCCTGGGAATCGAGCTCGATCGGCGAACAACTGGCGCAGGCCATAGCCCTTGCCGGCCTTCTGGTCGGCGCCAGCCCAAGGCTGCGTGCTTTGGCCTGAAGTTACCAGCTTTGCGAAATGGAAGAAACGAAAACGGCCGCAGCTCTATGCGGCCCTTCTCTCATGATTGCCCGGCAGATTTAGGCGTTCGGGTCGAGATAGGCGTCGGCGAAATTCGCTGACAGGCCTTCGGCGCCAGGCGCGTAGTTCTTGACGGTTTTGCGGGCGATGATGATGGTCGGTGGCGCGATCAGATTGATGATCGGCAACTCGTCGGCGATGATCTCCTGGAACTTGAAGAAGAGCTGCTTGCGCTTGGCCTCGTCTAGCTCGACCGATGCGGCTTCCAGCAACCGGTCAACCTCCGGGTTCTCATAATGCGCGCCGTTGGAGAACGGCAGCCCTTTCTTGATGTTCTTTGACCAGTAGAGCCGCTGCGCCCCGGCGCTCGGGTCGAAGATGTTGCCGCAAGATTCGGTCGACAGGTCCCAAGTGCGGTCGGTGTAGATGGTTTTGACATAGGTGCCGAAGTCGAACTTCTGGATCTCGGCGTCGATACCGATCTTGGCCAGCGCCTGCTTGAGGAAGTCGGCATAGCCCCACGGATTGTAGGGATTGTTGGTGAGCCTTAGCTTGAAGCGGATGCCGTCCGCTCCTCGCTTGAAACCGGCCTCGTCTAACAGTTTTTCCGACAGCGCCGTATCGACGGTCGCGGCCTTCACGTCGGGATCGAAATACTTCTTGTTGACGACGCTGATCGGTGTCGGCGACACTTGGCCATAGCCGTAGAACACGATGGCGTTGACCGCATCGAGATCGATCGCATGTGCGATTGCCTGGCGGACTTTTTTCTCCTTCAGGATCGGGTTTTCGAGGTTGATGATCAGTTGGTGCAGCGGGCCGCTATAGGCGAAGACCGTGCTGTCGACGACGAATTGCGGCAGCGCCTTGAAACGCTCCAGATCGGCGAAGGCCACCGGGTTCGGTCCGATGTCGACCTCGCCCGTTTCGAGCGCCGCGGCGCGCGCGCCCGGATCGGTGATGAAGCGGAAAATGATCCGGTCGAGATAGGGTTTAGGCGCATCCCAATAGGTCGGATTCTTTTCGACGAGGATGTGGCTGCCCTTTACCCATTCCTTCAGCACGAACGGCCCGCTGCCGATGATCTGCTCGAAGGACGGATCGTCGGCCGGCTTCAGCTTCTCGTAAATGTGTTTGGGCACGACAGGCGATTCCGTCGCGGCCAGCCCCGAAATCAGGGCGGCGGACGGCTTCGACAATTTGATCTTCACGATATGCGGGTCCGACGTGTCGATGTCGGTGACGTTCTGGAAGGTGATGCGACCGCGCGGATGCGCTTCGCGCAGCCGGGAGATAGAAAAGGCCACGTCCTCGGAGGTCAAATCATGGCCATCGCTGAACTTCACTCCCTGGCGCAGCTTGAAGACGTATTCGAGCCCGTCGTCGCTGATCGACCATTCGGTGGCCAGTTGCGGTCGCGGATTGAGATCGTAGTCGTAGGCGAGCAGGCCGTCGAAAATCTTCGGACCGATGGTGGCCGGTCCGCCAGCGCTGGTGTTGATGGAAACGATCTGGTTCGGCTCGGGATAGTAGACGAAATTGAGCGTGCCGCCGGCCACCGGCTTTGCGTCTTCTGCGAATGCCCCGGCGGGAAGTGCAGCACTCGCGCCGGCCAGCAGCAGGAACTGATTGAACAGGCGTCGGTTGATGGTCATGGTCGGTACTCCGAATTGGCGCGATTTGTCTTCATGGAGAAAGTCGGGACCGGAGTTTCACGTGCCGATCCCAACCAGAGGGCTTGCAGAACGCTTAGGCGTTTGGCGCGAGCCATATCTGCGCGAAGCTGTTGTTGATCCCCTGAGCGCCTGGCGCGAAATCCCTGACCTTCTTGTTGGCAACAATCTGGGCGCCGGCGGCGACCAGATCGACCGACACCACGTCGTCATGGATGATGTGCTGGAATTTGTACCAGAGCTCGCGCCGCTTGGTCTCGTCGGGCTCGATCGCCGCCGCTTCGAGGATCTGGTCGACCTCGGGGTTTGCATAGTGGCTGGCGTTGGAGAAGACGAGGCCGATCTTGAAGTTCTTCGACCAGTAGGCGCGCTGGACACCGAGCGTCGGATCGAAGGTGTTCGACAGCGACTCGACGACCAGGTCCCAGGCGCGGTCGGTGTAGACGGTCTTCAGGAACGTCGACAGGTCAAGCTTGAGGATCTCGGCATCGATGCCGACCGTCGCCAACGACTGCTTGATGAAATCGGCATAGGACGCCGGCAGGAACGCGTTGTAGGCAAGCCGGAGCTTGAAGCGCGTCCCATCGGCGCCACGCGGATAGCCGGCGTCGTCGAGCAGCTTCTCCGCCAGTTTGGTATCGGGCTCGCGCGCCTTGATGCTGGGGTCATACCATTTGGGCAGCGCCGTGCTGATCGGGCTCGGCGATACCTGCGCATAGCCGTAGAGCGCGATGTCGACCAGCTTCTGCAGGTCGATTGCGTGGGCGATGGCAAGGCGCACATCGCGCTTGGTCAGGATTTCGTTCTCGTAATTGAAGAACAATTGCTGCTGTGGGCCGGAATAGGCGTAGGTGTTGGTGTCGACGACCAGAGCGGGGTTTGCCTTCAGCCGTTCGATGTCGGCCAGCGGCACGGGATTGGCGCCGATATCGATCTCGCCGGTTTCAAGAGCCGCCGAACGCGCGGCCGGGTCGAGGATGACGTGCAGGACGATGCGGTCGAGGTAGGGCCGAGGCGCGTCCCAATAATCCGGATTGCGGTCGAAGATCAGATGGCTGCCGGGCACCCATTCCTTGAGAATGAAGGGACCGGTGCCGATCGTCTGTTCGAGCTTCGGCTGTTCCGCCGGCTTGAACGTTTCGTAGACGTGCTTCGGCACAATCGGTGATTCCGAGCTGCTCAGTGCCGTGATCAGATAGGGCGCCGGCTTTGAAAGCACGATGATGGCGGTGTGCGGATCGGGCGTCTCGACCGCGGTCACGTTTTGGTAGGTGATGCGGCCGCGCGGATGCGCCTCCTTCAGCCGGAAGATGGTGAAGGCAACGTCTTCCGACGTGAAGTCCTTGCCGTCATGCCATTTGACGCTCTCGCGCAGCTTGAAGGTGTAGCGCAGGCCGTCATCGCTGATCGACCACTCCGTCGCCAGCAGCGGTTTCGGGCTGAGGTCATAGGCGAAATCAAGCAGACCTTCATTCACCTTGGGACCGATCGCCTGGCCGGTGCCCGACGAGGTGTTGATGGCAATCAGCGAGGTGGGGTCGGGATAGTAGGCCCAGTTGAGCGTGCCACCCTGGACCGGCGTTCCTTCGGCAGCGAAGGAAACCCCGGGCAATGCGAAGCTCGCACCGCCAAGCAACAGCAGCTGGTTGAAATGACGACGATTGACAGACATGGCCTTGAGCTCCGGAAAACGGCTACGATGGCATCCGGCGGCCGAACACACTCCGGCGCCTCGACGCGATGATCCCTGCCACGCCGCAAAACCGGAAGAATGATTTTCTATCGTCTGCCGAAAGCACTGCTTCGCACGACCGTTTCATTCCAGGATCTGGCAAAGCTGCTCGACGCCCAAATCAGCGCTCCGATCTTATTTCTACAAGAATTGTAGACATTACGATTTTTTAGATTTCCGTTCCCGCTGCCGCGACGCTGCGGCAAACGAAATTTTCCACCGGGCACTTTGGCGCAAAGCCCGCCCTCGTCGCGCCCGGCCTGAACGTGTTGAATGCGCTCCATGGTCGATCTCATTCGCGCAAAATCAAGGAAGCTGCGGCCGACGCTGGCGAGGCTTCCGCCGCTGACGTCGCTTCGAGCTTTTGTCGCAACCGCCCGCCACCTGAGCTTTACGCGGGCGGCCGAAGAACTCCATGTGACGCCTGCCGCCATCGGCCAGCAGATCCGCCTGCTCGAGGATCACCTCGGTCAACCGCTGTTCCATCGCAACCGTGGCGAGCTTCTGCTGACGTCGGCCGGCCAGGCGCTGATGCCCGGCCTCACCGAGGCTTTCGACGTCGTTGTCGAGTCGGTCGCGCGGATTTCCGGCGACGAGGAGGATGCGCCGATCAAAGTGTCGGTTGCGCCCTCCTTCGCCAGCAAATGGCTGATCCCGCGCCTCGACGCACTGCGCGACGCGGTACCCGGCCTAGAAGTGCTGGTCGACGCATCAACCAGGCTTGCCGACTTTGCCAGCGAAGACGTCGACTGCGTCATCCGCTACGGGTCGGGCGCCTATAGCGGCCTGCTGACGGAACGGCTGTTTTCGGAAGCGGTGCTGCCCGTCTGCAGCCCGGAATTTGCTCGCATGCACGGTCTCTATCGCGGGCCGGAGGGGCTGCGTGACGCACCGATCCTGCATGAGGACGGTCCGGAACGCGATCCAAGCTGCCCTGACTGGAAGGGCTGGCTGAGATCCAACGGCCTGTCCGGCCGCTTTGTCGAGGGCGGTATACGGCTTAGCCAATCGTCACTGGTGCTCGACGCAGCTGCTGCCGGCAAGGGCATCGGTCTCGGCAAATTCCGGCTGGCCGAGCCTGACCTCGCCGCGGGGCGTCTGGTCAGTCCATTCGGCTCACCGCAGCCGGTCGAGTTTTCCTATTATTTTGCGACGACGCCGCACAAGGCGAAGCTGGAGACGGTCGAGCGCTTTCATGGCTGGCTGAAGGCCGAGGCGCGCCAGCTCGGCGCTCTCGACGTCCCACCGCCGGCGGCGCTTCCGGCGCGCATCGCAATTATCGCGGCCGAATAGCCTCGCCGCGGTCTCGCGAGCAGGCGCGCGCCTATTTGAGCTTGAAGCCCAGGGCCTTCAGCACTTCGCCCAGGCGATCACGGCCTTTCAGCGCTACTTTGCTACCGATACGGTTCGAAACCAACTCTGTCCAGTCGACCACAGGCATCGCCTGCTCCTGCTGGAATGAACGAAGCCTCTGGTTGTAGGCTGCAAGATCGTCCGGATCGGGCTCTGATCGATAGCGCTCGCGGTACAGCACCGCAGCCTGCGGCAGTCTGGGCTTGATGTCAGTCGCAGCCAGGAGATCGGGATAGCCGACGGTCAGGCCGAACACCGCCACGGTTTCCGGCGGGAGGCCGAGTTCGCGCGCCACCTCCTGCGGATGATTGCGCATCGCGCCGATGTAGCAGGAGCCGAGCCCGAGCGCGTCGGTCGCCACCACGGCGTTCTGTGCGGCAAGTGCGGCGTCGATCACGGCCAGCAGAAAACTCTCCTGATAATCGAGCCCCTCGCCCACCCGGCCGTTTGCCTCGGCAATGGCGCGCAGCCGCGACAGGTCGGCCAGCCAGACCAGCAGCAGCGGCGCCTGCTCGATATGGCGATTGATCGCCGCCAGTTCGGCAAGCCGCGCCTTGCGCGCCGGATCCTCGACTGCGATGACGCTCCACGCCTGGAGATTGGAAGAAGTCGGCGCCGACTGGGCGGCGGCGACGATCAGTTCCAGCGTCCCTTCGGGAAGAGGCTTGGCGAGATAATTGCGGACCGAGCGATGCGAAAGGATCGCCTCGAGGGCTTCGTTCCAGGTTCCGGTATGCGCGCTTTGCGGCGCTCGATAACGCCGCCGTAGCGCCGCTTCACCACGCAGGTCAGCGTCGGAAGGGCGGATGCTGAAGGCGGCCGGCTGTGACATCGTCTTCCCTACTGGCAATCTGGCTTATCCGGTGTTCTGACGACCCCAGGTCATTCAAGAAGCGCGGCTTAGGCCCCGTTGCGCAAAAGCGGAAGCAACTGATCGCCTTGCCGCTTGATCTCGGAAAGATACGGCGTGTCCGAGAGCACGAAATGCGTGATGCCCAGATCCCGGTATCTGCCGAGCGAGCGGGCGACGTCGGCGGCCGAGCCGACCAGCCAGGTGGTGCCAGCGCCGCCGCCGCCATATTTGCCCGGCGCAGTATAGAGATTGTCGTCCAGCACCTCGCCGCGCGCGTGAAGATCGAGCAGACGCTGCTGGCCCACCGCTACCGCCCGACCGTGATCGTTCCAGCCGGCTCCCTGGCCCTTGGCCATCTCGTCGACCTTCGCCTCGGCGTCCGCCCAGGCCTGCCCAGCGGTGTCGCGGACCAGCGTGGTGACCCGCAACCCGAACTCCAGAGGCGGGAGGTCTCGGTCGAGTTCCCTGCTCAAGGCTTTGAGCCGCTCGATCCGCTCCCGGACACCGTCGAGCGGCTCACCCCAGAAGAGCTGGACATCCGCGTCGCTGGCCGACACCCGCTCCGCCGCCTCCGACGCGCCGCCGAAGTAGAGCTTGGGATGGCGACGATCGCCACGGACATGGATGCGGGGCATCACGGTAGAGCCAGTGACCTGGAAGTGCTCGCCCGCAAAGGTCACGTTCTCTTCAGTCCAAAGTCTGCGAACCAGGCGCATGAACTCTCTGGTACGGGCATAGCGATGTATCTGGTCACCTTCGCTGTCGCCATAAGCAGCAAGGTTGTCCTTGCCTGACACTATGTTGATACGCACGCGACCGGCGGTCAGCTGGTCGAGCGTGGCTACGGCGGATGCGAAGTGCGCCGGCCGCCAGTACCCCGGGCGGATCGCGATGAGCGGCTCGAAGGAGGTGGTCCGCGCGGCGAGCGAGGCCGCGACAGTAAAAGTGTCGGGCCGACCCCAGCCGGTACCGATCAGCGCGCCCTTCCAGCCGTATTCCTCAAGCGCCTTCGCGTGGCTGGTCAGCGTCTCCAGGCTGTTGTGGTCCTCGACGGCCGAGTCGCCGCGGTGACCGGGATCGACTTGGTTCGGGATGTACCAAAGAAACTCGGTATCAGCGCTCATTGTCGGGCCTGTATTTTGGCCGGGCATGAGGTCAATGGCAGGACCTTCCCCTCCGTTGTATTTTGATGACCATTCAATGGGTGGCCTCATGCAGCGCTGGCGCCTTGTGCGGCTGCGGTGCAAAGCGGCTTTCGGGTCTGGCAAGCCCGAGATGGTCGCGCAGCGTGCGCCCCTCATAGTCGGTGCGGAACAGGCCGCGCCGGCGCAGGATCGGCACCACCGTATCGACAAAGACCTCCAGTCCGGTCGGCAGCACGTCCGGCATCAGGTTGAAGCCGTCGGCGGCGCCGGCGACAAACCATCTTTCGATATCGTCGGCGATCTGCTCGGGCGTGCCGACGATGGTGCGGTGGCCGGTGCTGCCGTTCAGCGCCCGGATCAGCTGGCGAACGGTGAAATCGTTGCTGCGCGCGAGCGCGAGCGTGGCCTTGAAGAAGGTGTGGCCGCCATTGGGGGGCAGTTGAATCCCTTCTGGCAGCTTCTCGTCGAGCTTCAGCCGCTCGCGATCGATGCCGAGCACGCCGGACAGCCGGCCAAGGCTGTAGTCGAGCGGGATGCGGTCCCAGAGCTCTCCTTGCCGCCGCTCCGCTTCGGCCTCGGTGCTGCCGATGATGGTGGCTAGGCCGGCGAGGTTGAGCGGCACGCCGCCGGTGCGGCCATAGGCGACGGCACGCGCCTTAAGTTCCCGCGCATAGCCGAGCGCTTCCTCGAAAGACTGCGATGCGGAAAACACAGCTTCGGCGTGGCGGGCGGCGAGGTCCTTGCCGTCATCGGACCCGCCGGCCTGGACGACCACCGGATGCCCTTGCGGCGAACGCGGCACATTGTGCGGCCCGTGCACCGAGAAATGTGCGCCCTTGTGGTCGATGGCGTGAACCTTGGTGGCATCGACGAAGCGCCCGCTGGCGACATCACCGATGAAGGCATCGTCCTCCCAGCTGTCCCACAATGCCTTGACGATGTCAGCGAATTCCGCCGCCCGCTCGTAGCGCCGGCCATGATCGATGGCACCGTTGAGGCCGAAATTGCGGGCCGAGGCGGGATCGGCCGTGGTGACGATGTTCCAGCCGATGCGTCCGCCGCTGACATGGTCGAGCGTCGCGAAGCGCCTGGCGATATTGTAGGGCTCGTTGAAGCTGGTTGAAGCGGTGGCGATCAGGCCGATGCGCTCGGTTGCGGCGGCTACCGTCGCCAGCACGATGGTCGGCTCCAGCGACGTGATCGGACGATAGTCAATGCGGTCCGATATCGCTGCCTGGTCGGCAAGGAATACGGCGTCGAGCTTTGCGCGCTCTGCGATCTTCGCCACCTGCACATAGTGGTCAACGGTGAAGGCGGCATAGGGGTCGACGCCGTCCATCCGCCATGCCGCCGGCGAGAAGCCGGCATGCAGGATGTTGACGTTGAGATGGAGCTGCCGGCCGCTCATCGAAAGACGCCGGGCTCGGGATAAGCGCCGGTCAGATACCAGGTGCCGACAGTGCGGGTCTTGTATTCGGCAGGGTTGTGCAAGGTGTGAATGCGTGCGTTGCGCCAGAAGCGGTCGAAGCCGTATTTGCGCACTGCGGAGCGGGCACCCATCACCTCGAATATCTCGGTCGTGACTTCGAGCGCAACATCGCCTGCCAGCACATTGGCCGCGGCGACGGCAACCGCCGCCTCACCGCGTTCTTGCTCGGTCAGCGCCTTGCCGCGCGCGATCGCATGATCGATCGCCGCCGCCGCGCGATCGGCCAGCGCCGTCGCCGCCCGCGTCTTGACCCAGAGCTCGCCATACTGCCGCTTGATCCATGGATCGTCGATATGGCGCTCGACGCCGGAATACATCCACGGCCGCGAACTGTTGAGCGTATAATCTCGCGCCGCCAGCAGCGCGCCCTGGGCCGTGCCGACAAAGACATTGAGCAACACGCTCTGCTGCTGCAGCGGGCCGATGGTGCGGATTGGCAACGACGCGTCGACCCAACCGCGCACCAACTCGCTGTCGTGGATCCTGACGTCCTTGTAGGCGACCTTGCCGCTGCCGGTCTGCGTCTGGCCGATGCCGTCCCAGTCGTCGAGAACGGTGATGCCTTCGCGATTTGCGGGGATCGCCGCGAATTTCCTCTCGCCGCTGACCTCGTCTTCCCACGAGGTCGAAAGATAGTCGGCGACATGCGAGCCGGAGGCGAAGGGTTTGAAGCCGTTTACGATCGTCCACTCGCCATCTTTGCGGCCGAACAGCGTTTTGGAAAAACTGTTGCCGGTGTTGCCCCAGAACCAGTCGCCGGCAGCCGAACGCCGCAGCAGATCGGCTGAGCGCGGTTCGTCCGAATTGAGCCTGGCGGCGATCAGTGCGCTGAAATGGTAGCCGTAGATATGGCCGATCGAGCCGTCGACCTTGGCGAACTCGCGCCCGATCTTCAGCGCCGTCGAATAGGGTTCCCCGGCGCCACCGAATTCCTTGGGGATCACGATGGTGAGTAGGCCGCTTTGCTTGAGAAGACGTATCTGTTCGGTAGGCCTGCCGCCAAGCTGGTCGCGCTCGACCGCATCGCGGGCAAAGATGTCGCGCAGCTCGACCGCCTTGGCGATCCATGGATTGGACGTATCGGGATCGAAGGTCATCGTCTCACTCATGCAGCTGCGGGAAGCCGTGGCGCTCGGCAAGCAGTGCAAGAATGCGCCTGGTGTCATCGGCGAAGACCTTGCCCTTGGCCGTCGGCAAGTCGGCGGGCGGATCGCTGCCGATGATCAGCACCGGCAGCGACTGGTGCCGTTCGCCGAGCGCGTCGATCACCTTGCCTCTCGGCCTCGAAAACGGCACGCGCTCAACGTCGAGTCTGGCGGCGAGATCGGGAAAGGCTGCGAGCAATCCCTCAACCTGGTTGCAATAGGGGCAGACGAACGTCTGGCCCGGCTGATTTGGGTCGGCGAAACCCGGCTGGATGAGAAAGAGCGTGTCGCGCGCCATTGCCGGCCTATTCCGCAGCTGCCGCGGCATGCCGCGAAAAACGGTTTGCCGGTCGCTTCAGGCCGAGATTGTCGCGCAAGGTGCTGCCCTCATACTCGTCGCGGAACAGGCCACGGCGGCGCAGTTCCGGCACCACCAGCTCGATGAAATCCTTCAGGCCGCCGGGCATGATCGGCGCCATGATGTTGAAGCCGTCGGCGCCGTAATTCTCGAACCGCTCTTCCATGGTGTCGGCGATCTGTTGCGGCGTGCCGACCACCTGCCAGTGGCCGCGGGCGCCGGCGATGCGCAGATAAAGCTGCCGGATCGTCAGGTTCTCGCGCCACGCCAGATCGATCACCAGCGCTTGCCGGCTCTTGCCGGCATTGGTCTCCGGCAAATCCGGCACCGGCCCGTCGAGCGGATAGGCGCTGAGGTCGAAGCCGCCGGCCAGCGCCGAGACCAGACCGAGGCCGACTTCCGGCTGGATGAGATCCTGCAGCTGTTCGAACTTCCCCCGCGCCTCGGCTTCAGTGCGGCCGACGACCGGGAAAATGCCTGGCAGGACTTTCAGGTCATCCTCCGAGCGGCCATATTTGCCGAGCCTGCCCTTGACGTCGGCATAGAAGGCGGTGGCTTCGTCGAGCGTGATCTGCGCGGCGAAAATCGCTTCCGCGGTACGAGCCGCCAGCTCTTTGCCCGGACCCGACGCGCCGGCCTGGACCACGACCGGACGACCTTGCGGCGTTCGCGGCGTGTTCAGGGGACCACGCACCTTGAAGTGCTGGCCCTTGTGGTTCAGCACATGCAGTTTGTCCTTGTCGAAATAGCGCCCGCTTGCTCTGTCGCGCGGGAAGGCGTCATCCTCCCAGCTGTCCCACAGGCCGAGCACGACATCGGCGAATTCCTCGGCGCGGTCGTAGCGCTCGCCATGCTGGATATGCGTCTCGTGACCGAAATTGAACGCTGCCTCCGGATCGGAAGAGGTGACCAGATTCCAGCCTGCGCGCCCGCCGCTCAGATGGTCGAGCGACGCGAACTGGCGGGCCAGATTGTAGGGATCGGAAAAACTGGTCGACGCCGTGGCGATGAGGCCGATGTTCCTGGTCACAGCCGACAGTGCCGACAGCAGCGTGATCGGCTCGAACGGATAGACGCCGCTATGCGCCTTGCGGCTGGCGGCCTCGAGGTTGCTCAGCCGCGCCGCGACGCCATCGGCAAAGAAGATCGCGTCGAATTTGGCCGCTTCCGCCAGCCGGGCAAGTTCGACGTAGTCGCCGAGGCTGGTCCCCTCGCCTGCCGCTGGATGGCGCCAGGCCGCCACATGGTGACCGGTGAAGAGCAGAAACGCTCCCAGCTTGAGCTTGTCCTTGCGCCTGGCCATTTTTTTCGCCTCCTCAGCGGTACAGTCCGCCGGCCGGGAATTCCCCGGTCAGCAACCAGGTGCCGATCGTGCGCTTCTTGTATTCGGCCGGATTGTGCAGCGTGTGCGTGCGCACGTTGCGCCAGAACCTGTCGTAGCCGTTGGCCTTGGTGGCTGAGCGGGCGCCCATCACCTCGAAAACCTCGCTCGACGCGTCGAGGCCGACTTGTCCGGCGTAGACATTGGCGGTGGCGAGATCGATCGCCGTCTGCCCGCGCTGCTCCAGGGTCAACGCCTCGCCCTGGCCATAAGCGGCATCGAGGCTGCATGCTGCTATATCGGCCAGTTCGGCCGCGGCGAGCGTGCGGATATAGAGGTCGCCATATTTGCGTTGCACGAACGGATCGTCGGTATGTTTCTCATAGCCGGAATAGACCCAGGGGCGCGATTGCGAGACCGTATAGTCCCGGCCTTCGCTCAGCGCTCCTTGCGCGCTGCCGACGAACAGGTTGAGCAGGACCGCCTGCTGGAACAGTGACGTCAGCGTCTGGAACGGCGTCAGCGGCACCGCGGGCGAGCCAATCAGTTCGTCGTCGCCGACATGCACGTCCTTGAACGTCACCTTGCCGCTGCCGGTCTGCCGCTGGCCGACACCATCCCAGTCATCCTCGATGACGATGCCCTCACGGTCAGCCGGGATCGCTGCCGCTAGTCTATCCTGGCCGTCCTCCCAGGCAACCTGGATGTAGTCTGCGATGTGGGAACCGGAGGAGAACGGCCGAAAGCCGCTCAGGATCCAGCCCGTGCCGTTGCGCCTGGCCGTCGACGTCTTCGACATGGCGTTGCCGGAATTGCCCCAGACCCAGTTCTCCCTTGCCGAGCGTGTCAGCAGCCGGTCCCTCTGCGCCTGCGTGCCACGGAACAGCACGCCATTGAGCGGCAGATGATGGTATCCGTAGAGATGGGCGAGCGAGCCGTCGGTGCGGGCGAATTCGCGCACGACGCGAAGCACCGACAGCCAGGGTGCGCCCTTGCCGCCATAGCGCTTGGGAATCTGCGCCGACGGCAAACCACTTTCCTTCAGCAGGCGGATCTGTTCGACGGGCCGGCCGCCGGCCTTGTCGCGCGCCACGGCATCCCGATCGAAGATTTCGCGCAGTTCGACCGCCGTGGCGACGAACGGGTCGGAAAGGTCAGGGCTGAAGGTCATCGGCGTTTGTCCATGGAAATGCGTCTATTCCACCGCGATGGTCTGCGCCGGCCGCGAGACGGAAGCGGCATAGGCGTCTTCGCCGAACTCGGCCGGATGGCTCCCGGTTATGCGGCTCTCATGGCTGTCGAGATCGGCGAGGAAGAGATCGCGGCTGATGCGCGCGACAACGGCCGGCACATCGCGCCTGATCGACGGCACATCGCCGATCGGCAGGCCGAAACTGACAAAGCCGCCGGGATTGAAGACATGGATATTCCTCAGGAATGGCGCCTCCCCCGGCGCCTTCTCGAGAAATTCATGGCCGAGGCCGAGATAAGGATGGGCGCCGAAAAATTCATCCAGCTCTGCTTCCGGCGGCGCGTACTGGTCGCGCCATAGCCGGATGGTGGCGGCGAAATCGGCGAACTCAGGCTTGCGCGTCGGGTCGGCGAAATAGCCGGTGCCGGCGACGACGAAGTCGAACGCAAACGTCTCGCCTGCGATATCGGTGACGACCTTGCCGTCTTCGACATCCGCATTTGTCCAGGGGGCACCGAGATGGAGATGAAAATTCTGGTGCCGCACCGCCCGCTCCACCGCATCGAGCGGCGGCGTTGAACCGGCCTCGCGGAAGCGCAATGCCTGGCGCCAGCGCACCGCATCGGGCAGCCGAGGATAATTGTCATAGGCGCCGGGATAGCCGCGCACGCGGTTGATCGGCACACTGGCAATGCTGTTGCGGCGGGCAAAGAGACGCACCGATTTCGCGCCGGCCTCAAGGGCAGCTCCGGCCGCATCGAATGCCGAAGCCGCCGACCCGACGACAGCCATTGCCTTGCCCTTGAGCGAGGCAAAATCGATTGCCGCCGAACTGTGTGCGACAAGGCCCCGCGGCAAGGCGGCAAGTACCGCCGGTATCACTGGACCGCCGCTGCCGCCAAAGCCATTGGCCAGAATGATCTTGCGCGCCGTTTCGACCGATGGCGTGCCGTCGGCTTCGAGGTGGAGGCGAAAAAGCCCGCCGGCCGGCTCGATGCGAATGAGACGCGTGCCGTAACGGATGCCGATACCGAGGAACGCGCGATACCATTTCAGGTAGTTCGCCCAATCCGTCCGTGCGATGCGGTCGAATCCGGCATAGGCTTCCGCACCGTGGCGGGCTTCGTACCAGGACTGAAAGCTCAAGCCCGGCAAGCCGAGTTCCGGCCCCGGCAAGCCCTTTGGCGTTCGCAGCCGGTTCATCCGTGCATGAGTGAACCAGATGCCGGCCTTGCTTTCATCCGATGCCGCGTCGACGACAGTAACCTTGCCGATGCCGGCACGCCTCAACGCGAAGGCAAAGGTCGCCCCCGTCTGCCCACCGCCAACGATGAAGACATTGTGGTCGATGCCTTCCCGGTCCGGCACCCAGTTCTGCGGATCGGGGCCGATCAGCCGGAGCGTCTCCCGGGCGTGGTGATCTGGATCGGTCGGTAAGGCCATTTCGGTCCCGGCTGAAGTTGAGCCTCATCAAACTCCGCCTCGGTCGGCAAACAGTCCAGAAATGTTCGCTTTGATTGGCCGGTAGTTTTTTTCACTTGCATTGCAACGACGCGCTTTCACAGCCGACGAATGGGCGGCGCGTGTGGCCTCCCTGAAGCCGGGGCATCTTTTTGATATTGCAGCGGGCTCAAGCGCACTGGTCATTTTATTTCTTACGGCTCACGCGTAATGCGCCGACGCAGTCGGGCATTGGTGTCGAGCACATCAGCGGCGTCGCGTGGTCAGCGGGATCAAGCTTGATCTTGGTCGACCGACATGGGTGACGTCCGCCATCTGAAAGACGGCAGATCGCGGATACACCAGCAACGGTCCTCGCAGGATAGGACAGCGCAGCTACTCAACAGGCGTCCCAAGAGGCCCGTCGGCTACTCCATCGCAGGAACGAAAACCAGAAGAGTAGCGGACCTTTCGTGTGCAGTTTTTGCACACGATCTCTCATAACATATTGATTTTATGTGTTGATCTGTCCCATCCATCACCGGACATTGCGGAGTATCCTGGTGGAGGTGGGCGGCCGACACGATTCGAACTCTGGCGCGACAGGTGAAATGACTGCCGTTCTCAAAGTTTGTTGGCCGATAGTTGGTGCGGGTGGTCGGGCTCGAACCGACACTCCTTTCGGAACTGGATTTTGAATCCAGCGCGTCTACCAGTTTCACCACACCCGCAAGGCGCTAACTCATTTACCTCTCAACGCTCTCATGCTGCACCTACGCAGAGGGTGGCAGTTCGAGAATTAAGCGGCTCTTAACTCCTAACCCATTGACCTCCAATCCTATTACCCTGCGGGCTGACGGTAGACGCATCCTGATTTTGAGTCGAGCGCGTCTACCAATTCCGCCATAGGGGCTCAGGCCGGGCGGCCTGGATGGGCGCGGACTATACGGTTGGAGGCCTGTTCGTCAACTGGCCAAATCCCGACATCTGGGCTCGCTCAAGCCTCAGCCTTTCGATTTCGTGAAGCAGCTGCCATTGTGCAGCGCGGAAAATCTTTCTAGACAGGCGGCGCATGTCATTGAAGCGCACCTCGTCCGACGAGGTTGATGCTGGGCGCTTCCAAGTCTTGTTTGTACATGTCGTGATCCCAAGACCGCTTCTGGTTTGGGCGTGCATTAGGAGTGCCGATGCTTCGCGGACTTTACGACTGGACCTTGTCGCTGGCGGCGAGCAAATCCGCCGAATGGTGGCTGGCCTTCATCGCCTTCGTCGAGAGCTCGGTGTTCCTGGTGCCGGCCGACGTCCTCTATCTGCCGATGGCGCTGTCGCGGCCGGATCGCGCCTATCGTTACGCGCTGGTCGCCACCGTCGCCTCGGTGCTGGGCGGCATCGCCGGCTGGTTCATCGGCCATTATGCCTATGATGCGATGGCGCGGCCGATCCTCGAATTTTATGGCAAATATGACGAGTTCGAGGCGATGCGCGTCTCATCGGGTGTTGGCTTCATCATCCTGATGCTGGTCACCTCCGGCCTCGCCCATCTGCCGCCGATCAAGGTTGTGACGATCCTGTCGGGCGTCATCGGTGTTCCTTTGCTGCTGTTCATCGTGCTGGCAATCGTGGCGCGCGGTGCTCGCTTCCTGTTTCTCGCGTGGCTCTTGCGCCGCTATGGCGAGCCGATCCGCCACTTCATCGAAAAGCGCCTTGGCCAGATTGCAGGCGCCGCCGCCGCCGCCCTGATTTTGCTCTATATCGTCGTCAAATACGCCGTCTGAACGGCATCGAACCGAATGGACTGAGCCCGATGACAGCGACCGTGAATACCGATACCGGACGCCAGCGGCTGCGCACCGCCCTGTTCCTCGCTGTCGCCATGGCCGCCACGGTCGGCTCGGCGCTGGCCTTCCAGTATCTCGGCGGCTACATCCCCTGCAAGCTCTGCCTCGAGCAGCGCACGCCTTACTACGTCGGCGTGCCCTTGATGCTGCTGGCGGTGCTTGCGTCGGCTCTTCAGGCGCCAGCCTGGGTAAGCCGTGGCCTGCTGGCCATTGGCGGCCTGCTGATGCTCTACGGCGGCTATCTCGGCGTTTATCACTCCGGCGTCGAATGGGCGTGGTGGCCAGGCCCGACCGATTGCACCGCAGCCGCCGGGCCGGTGGACACCGGCGGCAAGGGCGTGCTCGATGCGCTCGACAAATTCGTCCCGCCCTCCTGCGACAAGGCGGCGCTCCGCATCCTCGGCCTGTCGCTGGCCGGCTGGAACGCCATCGCCAGCTTTGTCCTGGCAGTCGTAGCCTTCCGCAGCGCCTTCGCCCGCGACTGATTTAGCGCGACACGAGATCATCCAAGAATTCGGCAGGCTGAGTCGGGTGGAGTGATTGCCGAGAACCGAAGCGGAGCGGACATTGGTCCGTGAGCATCGGAAGCGCAGAAAATCGCTTCAGACGGCCAGCCTCCCGAATTATCGGATGATCTCACGGCTCGAGTTCGACATCCCAGTACAGATAATCCATCCAGCTTTCGTGTAGATGGTTGGGCGGGAACAGCCGGCCGTTATTATGCAAATCATGCACCGTCGGCTGGTAGGGCTTCTGCAGCGGCCACATCTTGGCGTGGGCCGGCATCATGCCGCCCTTCCTCAGATTGCAGGGCGAGCAGGCAGCGACGACATTCTCCCAGGTCGTGGCGCCGCCGCGATGGCGAGGAATGACATGGTCGAACGTCAGATCGTCCGGCGTGCCGCAATATTGGCATTGGAAACGGTCACGCAGGAAGACGTTGAAACGGGTAAACGCCGGATGCCTCGACGGCTTCACATAAGCCTTCAGGCTGACGACGCTCGGCAGCTTCATCGAAAAGGTCGGTGAAGAGACGGCGTGTTCGTATTCGGCGACGATGTTCACCCTCTCGAGGAACACCGCCTTGATGGCATCCTGCCAGGACCAGAGCGACAGGGGGTAATAGCTGAGCGGACGGTAATCCGCGTTCAGCACCAGCGCTGGAAGCCCATCCGGAGATACGGCAACCGTCACGTCGTTGACCTCCTTCACCCTAGAACCGGTCGGCGCGGATACTGTAAGCCCGACATGACAGGGATGTGAAGCGGATTGTCGATCATGCCGGGTCTCAAAAACGCATGATTTCAATGCTTTTTTGCGGATTCAGGCCGGAGGCGCGGCATCCCTGCCCTTCAATTCGCGATAATAAGCCCAGAAAAGCCGCGATGCGACACCGCGCCACGGGCTCCATGATTCGGCAAGCCGGATCAGCATTTTCTCCGGCGGACGCGGGTCGATGCCTAGTGCATGGCCGACCGCGCTCTGCAATGCAACGTCGCGCGCCGGAAAGATGTCCGGGTGTCCGGCGGCAAACAAAAGGTAGACTTCAGCCGTCCACGGGCCGATCCCCGGCACCCTGGTCATGGCCGCGATCGCCTCGCTTGCATCGAGCCGACAGAGGTGATCGAGGTCGAGCCCGTCGGCCACCGCCCGGGCGACGGCAAGCAGGCCGCGCTGTTTGGGTCGCGACAGCCCGGCCTCGCGAAAGATCACCTCGTCGGCGGCAAGTATCGCCTGCGGCGTCAGCGGATCGAGCAGTCTCGTCAGCCGGCCGAAGATGGCGTCGGCGCTCGCGCGGGACACTTGTTGCGAAACGACGATGGAAGCAAGGCTCCTGAACCCCGGCTCCGATAGCCTGAGCGGCACCTCGCCGGCCATGCCGCGCACTCTTTCCAGGCGTGGGTCGAGTAAGCATAGCCTATCCAGCCCTTGCGCAATGTCGTCGAGACTGGCGATGCGTTGCATGTCTGCTTGTTCCAAAATCAAAAGTGCCGCACGCTTCGTCACGTGTCCCTCTGGACGCACGACGCCACCGGCGCAAAGTAGCAATTGGCGAAAGCGCCACACAACCCGATTGCCGCCGGACAATGACACTGCTGACATTCCGCTTCGCGCCGAGCCCGAACGGCGAACTGCATCTCGGCCATGCCTATTCGGCGCTGCTCAATCAGAAATTGGCAAAGGCGACGGGCGGACGCCTGCTGCTGCGCATCGAGGATATCGACACGACACGCTGCACGCCGGAATTCGAGGCAGGCATTTTTCGCGACCTGAAATGGCTGAGGCTTGGCTGGGAGGAACCGGTGCGCCGCCAGTCCGAGCATTTTGCCGAATATCGGGCGATGCTCGAGCGGCTGATCGAGGAAGAACTTGTCTACCCGGCCTTCATGAGCAGAAGTGAGATCCGCGCCTTTATCGCCGACAGCGAGAAGCGTGGCCGCGACTGGCCGCGCGACCCGGACGGCGTGCCGCTCTATCCTGCCGCCGACAAGGCGTTGACGGCGAGCGAACGCAAGCGGCGCCAGGCCGAAAATGTGCCATTTGCCTGGCGGCTGGACGTCGATGCGGCAATAGCGCGCGCCGGCAAGGACCTGTCATGGGCCGAATACACGAACGAGACGCTCTCCGCGACGCGTCGTGTCGAAGCCCATCCGCAGGATTGGGGCGACGTGGTCGTGGCGCGCCGCGAAATCCCGACCAGCTATCACCTCGCCGTCACCATGGACGACGCGCTGCAGGGCGTCAGCCATGTCGTGCGCGGCCAGGATCTCTATTCCGCGACCAGCGTGCAGCGGCTGCTTCAGCAACTGCTTGGCCTGCCGCAGCCGGCCTATTTTCACCATCGCCTGATCCTCGGCCCGGACGGACGAAAACTGTCGAAGAGTCTTGGCGATACCGGCCTTGCCGCCCAGCGTAAGACGGGCGCATCGCCGGACGATGTGAGGCGGCTGGTCGGTCTCTAGCGGCGCCAAAGGCATTCCTTGAATGGAAATGAGCCTATGGATCAACGGTTTGGTTTTGCCTTCCGCTCGGAACGGCATTAGAGCAAGCGCGACAATCAGTCCTCACCGACGCGTGGCCTCCGGAAAAATGCACAGCCTCAAGCGGTTCATCCCCGCCTCTTTCGTCGTCCTGTGGGCGACCGGCTTCATCGGCGCGCGCTATGCCACGCCGTGGGCGGAGCCCTTTACCTTCCTGGCCGCGCGCTTTGTCCTGGCCGCAATCCTGCTTGTCGCTTTGATGGCCGCGCTTGGTTCGAGCCGTGCCACCCGCGACGAGGCGCTGCACGCGACCGGCGCCGGCATCCTGATGCATGGGGTCTATCTCGGCGGCGTGTTCTGGGCCATCCACCGGGGCATGCCCGCCGGGCTTTCAGCCCTGATCGTCGGCCTGCAGCCGCTGATCACGGCAGTGCTCGCCGGCAGGCTTCTCGGCGAGGCCATCCTGCCGCGCCACTGGGCCGGTCTCGGCCTCGGGCTGATCGGTGTGGTGATCGTGCTCTGGCCGAAGCTCGGCGCGCTCGGCGGCGGGGTGACGGCCGAAACACTGGGCGCCTCACTTGTCTCGGTGCTCGGCATGAGCGCCGGCACGATCTGGCAGAAGCGCTTTGCTTCCGGCGGCGATCTGGTGGCTGCCACGTTCTGGCAATATGTCGGCGGCGCATCTGTAATGGCCTTGGCCTCGCTAGCCTTCGAGACGCGAACGGTCATCGTCAATGGCGAACTGATCTTCGCCATGGCCTGGCTCGTGCTGGTGCTGTCGATCGGCGCCATCTTCCTGTTGATGGTGATGATCCGCGACGGCGAAATGTCGAAGGTCGCCTCGCTGTTTTACCTCGTGCCGGCCGTCACCGCGGTCATCGCCTGGGCATTGTTCGGTGAGCACTTGAGCCCGCTCCAGATCGCCGGCATGGCGATCGCGACGCTCGGCGTCGGGCTGGCGACGGCTCAGCCGCCGACGCGGGCACGCGCCTCTAAATAGCGGCTGATCGCGGCGTTGAGCTCGCCACCGAGGATGAAGATCGCTGATACGATGTAGAGGAAGACGACGGCGATCATGATCGAGGCGAGGCCGGCATAGGTCGTCACATAGGACGAGAAATGATCGAGATAGGCGGCGAAGATGGTCGACCCGATGAGCCAGCCGACCAGCGTGAAGATGATGCCAGGCACGATCGAAACGAAGCGGCGCTTGCCGGCTGGCAACCAGAAATGCACGGCGAACAGGCCGCCGATGATGACGACCGAGGCGATGACGTAACGCCACAGCGTGATCGTGCCCATGTAGGGCTTTATCCATTCGAAATGCGACTCGGCCAGCCGTGCCAGCAACGGCGCGAAGACCAGCAGCACGCTGATGGCCAAAAACCCGGCCGTCGCGATCAGCACGAAGATGATGCTCTGCACCCGCCGGTAGATGATGCCGCGCGTTTCCGAGACACGATAGGCCCGGTTGAGCGAGGTGCGCAGCGCCTCGATGCCGTTCGAGGCGAAATATCCGGCAAGCACGATACCGTAGGTCAACAGGTCACTGCGCCGGACGGTAAGCACGTTGAGTACCTCGCGCGCGATCGGTTTGGCGATCTGCTCGGGCCATGTGTCGAACACAAGGTGCACGGCGGTGTCGGCGAAAGCCTGCGCGCCGAAAAAACTCGCCAGCGTCGTGGCGAAGATCAGGAAAGGAAAAAGCGCCATCAGCGCGGTGATCGCCAGATGGCTGGCCATTGCCCAGCCGTCGTCGGTGTTGAAATGGCCGAGCGCGTCGTAGAGGACGCGTTTGAGGGCTACGATCTTCCGCAACAAGAACCGCGTTCCCTTCGATTGTCCCGACGCCGCGAATATGGGAAGGGTTTGCGGTAAATGACAACCCTAGGTCAAACCACCATTCCTCCCGGAGAAGAGTTGCGCACCATCATTGTCACAGGTGCCTCTTCCGGTATAGGCGCCTATTGCGCCCATGCTCTTAAGAGGGAAGGCTGGCGGGTGTTCGCAACGGCCCGAAAGCCCGAAGATATCGCCGCGCTCGAGGCCGACGGCATCGAGGCCTTTTATCTGGACTACACCGAGCCCGGATCGATCGAGGCGCTGGTGGCGTCGGTGCTGGAACGGACCGGCGGCCGGCTCGGTGCGCTCTTCAACAATGGCGCCTACGGACAACCCGGCGCCGTCGAGGACCTGCCGGTCGAGGCTTTACGGCAGCAGTTCGAAGCCAATGTCTTTGGCTGGCATGATCTCACTCGCCGCGTCGTACCGGTGATGCGCCGTCAGGGCCATGGTCGTCTCGTTCATTGCTCATCGATCCTCGGCCTCGCGCCGGTGCCTTTTCGCGGCGCCTACTCGGCATCGAAGCACGCTATCGAAGGGCTGATGCTGTCCCTCTATCAAGAACTCCGGGGTAGCGGCATCCATGTTTCGCTGATCGAGCCGGGGCCGGTGAAATCGAAGATCGCCAGCAACAGCCTTGCGTGGTTCCTGGCAAATATCGATCACGAGAATTCCGTTCATCGCCTTGCCTATGCGGCGCAACTCAAACGGCTGCGGGCCGGCGGCAGCACATCGCGGCTGAAGCCCGGGGCGGAGGTGGTTTATGCCGCCTTGCGCCATGCGCTTCTGTCGCGGCGCCCGCGCCCGCATTATGTGGTAACAGTGCCGGCCAGGATCGGTGTGATCCTTAAACGCATCCTGCCGGCTTCTGCACTCTACCGTCTGCTCGCCAAACGCGCCTGAACGCAATTCAACTGGAACACACCATGGCAACCGTCTTCAACATCCTCGCCGTTCTTGTCATGGTCGCAGTGGTGATCGTGCTGATCCGCGGCCTCATCAACATGATGCGCGGCGGCTCCAGCATGACCTCCAACAAGCTGATGCAGACGCGCGTGCTCTTGCAGTTCGTGGCCTTGGTGCTGATCATGCTGGCGGTGTATTTCACCCGTAAGTGACCCAGCACCAGCCGGGAGGTACCCCGTGGTCAAACTCAACAAGATCTACACCCGCACTGGCGACGATGGCACCACCGGTCTCGGCTCCGGCGAGCGGCGGCTGAAATCCGACCTTCGCATCGACGCCTACGGCACGGTCGACGAGGCCAATGCCTGCATCGGCATGGCCCGCATTCATACCGCGGCAGTAAATCCGGCGATCGATGCGATGCTCGGCCGCATCCAGAACGACCTTTTCGACCTCGGCGCCGATCTGGCAGTCCCCGATAATGGCAAGCCGCTCGACTACGAGCCGTTGCGCATCATCGCCTCGCAGACCGACCGCATCGAACAGGATATCGATCTCCTCAACAAGGACCTTGAGCCGCTCAAATCCTTCGTGCTCAACGGCGGTACGCCGGCAGCGGCTGCCCTTCACCTCGCCCGCACGGTGGCCCGCCGCGCCGAGCGCGTCATGGTTGCGCTGTCGCAAGATCCAGACGAGCAGGTCAACCGCGAGGGGATAAGATACATCAACCGTGTCTCGGACTTTCTGTTCGTCGCCGCACGCGCGGTCAATGACAACGGAAATGCCGACGTGCTATGGGTTCCCGGCAAGAACCGCTGAATCTGCCGGAACCGGGAGAGGCCTGATGTTTATCCCGCTTTACGACACCAACAGGCTGCGGCACATCAAGCTGCAATATGTGACCATCGGCCTGATCGCGCTCAATGTGTTGATCTACCTTATCACTACGCTTGGCGGTGAGGACTTCTCCAACGCCGCGGTGCTGGGCCTCGGCTTCATCCCGTCGGTCGTGCATGACAGCGTCGAGCTCGCTCCGCAATTCGTCGTCATTCCGGAGAGCCTGAGCTACCTGACCTATTCCTTCCTGCACGCAGATATCTTCCACCTCGGCGGCAACATGCTGTTCCTGTGGGTGTTCGGCGACAATGTCGAGGATGCACTCGGCCACATCCGCTACCTCGTCTTCTATCTGCTTTGCGCCATTGCCGGCGCTTTCTTCCAGGGTCTGGTTGCCTGGGATTCGCGGGTGCCGCTGATTGGCGCGTCGGGCGCCATCGCCGGTGTGGTCGCCGCCTATCTGATCCTTTATCCGCGGGTGAAGGTATGGGTGCTGGTCTTCGCGCGCATCCCGTTGCGCATCCCGGCCTTCATCCCGCTGATCCTGTGGATCCTGTTCCAGATCTTCATGTTCTCCCAGGGGGGCGAGGATCAGGTTTCCTGGGCCTGCCATATCGGCGGCATCATCGCTGGAGCCGTGCTGGTGCTTGTCTTGCGCAGCCGCGGCGTACCGCTACTCGCCGGCGCAGACGAGGAGCCGGCCGTGGTCGCCGGTCCGGCGCCCGTAGCCGGGGAGCCGGCGCCAAGCGACCCACAACCTGCGCAGCCGGCGCCGCGCTGGGGCCGGGGAAGCGTTTCCGGTCCGGACTGAACCGATTTGAGTGCTTCGCCGAGGATCCGAGTGCGCCTCGGATATTGACGCGCGGGGTCGCCGCAACTACGGAAGCGCCACCCTACTGGCGTGGCGAAGACCAGAATTCCGTCCGGAATGTCGGCTTTCGACAACTATGAAGAGGTGCACGCTGCTATAGCGCGCCCGACGAGCGTGAAAAGACTATCGTGAAAGAGGTGGCAGGCAAATGAAGATCCTTGTGCCCGTGAAGCGGGTTGTGGATGCGAACGTCAAGGTCCGGGTGAAGGCGGACGGTTCGGCGGTGGAACTCGCCAACGTCAAGATGGCGATGAACCCGTTCGACGAGATCGCGGTCGAAGAGGCGATCCGGCTGAAGGAAGCTGGCAAGGCCGAAGAGATCATCGTCGTGTCGATCGGGCCGCAGCAGGCACAGGAGACCTTGCGCACGGCGCTCGCCATGGGCGCTGACCGCGCCATCCTGGTCAAGACCGACGAGCAGACTGAGCCGCTGGGCGTCGCCAAGGTGCTGAAGGGCGTCGTCGAGGCAGAACAGCCCGGCCTTGTCATTCTCGGCAAGCAGGCGATCGACGACGATTCCAACCAGACCGGCCAGATGCTGGCCGCACTTCTCGGCTGGGCGCAGGGCACCTTCGCCTCCAAGATCGTGCTCGACGGTGACAAGGCCACGGTGACGCGCGAGGTCGATGGCGGCCTGCAGACGCTGGAACTGAAGATGCCGGCGATCGTCACGGCCGATTTGCGGCTGAACCAGCCACGCTACGCTTCTCTGCCCAATATCATGAAGGCCAAGAAGAAGCCGCTCGACGAGAAGAGCCCTGCCGATTACGGCGCCGACGTCAAGCCGCGGCTTAAAGTGATCAAGACCGAGGAGCCGGGCGGCCGCAAGGCGGGCGTCAAGGTCGAGAGCGTCGCCGAACTGGTAGACAAGCTGAAGAACGAAGCCGGCGTGCTCTAAGGAAATCCGATGAGGCCGGCCTGCAAACGGCCGGTTCTCCGCTTCCGGTGCTCACGTACTGAAGTACGCTCCGCTCCGGTTCTCGAAACCAACCGTTTTCGACTCGGCCTGACCGGATTTCAGGAGCCTCGAAGACGAAAGTCAGGAAAACATCATGGCTATTCTTCTGATTGCCGAACACGACAACGCTGCGCTTTCCGACCAGACCGCCAAGGCGCTTTCGGCGGCGCTCCAGATCGGTTCGGACGTGCATGTGCTGGTTGCCGGCAAAGGCGCCAAGCCGGCAGCGGACGCCGCCGCCAAGCTCAAGGGCGTCACCAAGGTACTGCTCGCCGACGCCGACGAACTGACCGAGCGTCTCGCCGAACCGCTGGCGGCACTCGTCGTTTCGCTTGCTGAGCCATACGAGACGATCATCGCGCCGGCGACCTCGTCGGGCAAGAACGTCGCGCCCCGCGTGGCGGCGCTGCTCGATGTCGCCCAGATATCTGAAATCATCGAAGTCGTGTCGCCCGACACCTTCAAGCGCCCGATCTATGCCGGCAACGCCATCCAGACGGTGCAGTCCAGTGACGCCAAGAAGGTCATCACGGTGCGTACCGCTTCCTTCCAGGCAGCGCCCGAGGGCGGTTCCGCGTCGGTCGAGACGGTCCAGGCGGCGGCCAATCCCGGCCTGTCGAGCTTTGTCGAGAACAAGCTCTCCGAGACCGACCGTCCAGAGCTGACCTCGGCCAAGATCATCATCTCGGGCGGCCGTGCGCTGGGCTCCTCCGAGAAGTTCCAGGAGGTCATCCTGCCGGTCGCCGACAAGCTCGGTGCGGCGGTTGGCGCATCTCGCGCCGCCGTCGATGCCGGCTATGCGCCGAACGACTGGCAGGTCGGCCAGACCGGCAAGGTGGTAGCGCCCGACCTTTATATTGCCGTCGGCATCTCCGGTGCCATCCAGCACCTTGCCGGCATGAAGGATTCGAAGGTGATCGTTGCCATCAACAAGGACGAGGAAGCGCCGATCTTCCAGGTCGCCGACTACGGTCTCGTCGGCGATCTCTTCGTCATTCTGCCGGAACTGCAAAAGGCGCTTTGACGCCTTCTGCCAAAGCGTATTAAATTCTGAGGGGTGGGGTAGACGAAGTCGCCCCGCCCTTTTAGTTTGCACTGCACAAAAAACGGGCCGCAAAGGCCTCGACGGGATCGGGTAATGAGCAAGATCGAGACGATCGGCATCATCGGCGCGGGCCAGATGGGTGGCGGCATCGCCCATGTGTCGGCGCTGGCGGGCTATAAGGTGCTGGTTTACGATATTTCGCCCGACCGCATCGAAAAGGGCATCGCTACGATCAGCGGCAACATGGCCCGTCAGGTCGGCTCCGGCAAACTCGAGGAAAAGCTGCGCAATGAGGCGATGGCGCGCATTTCGGCGGCACCGGCCATGGCCGACCTTGCGGGCGCCGATCTGGTGATCGAAGCAGCGACCGAGGACGAGACGGTCAAGCGCAAGATCTATGCCCAGCTCTGCCCGCAGCTCAACCCCGAGGCCATCCTGGCGACGAACACGTCATCGATCTCGATCACACGGCTGGCTTCGCAGACCGACCGGCCGGAACGCTTCATCGGCATACATTTCATGAATCCGGTTCCGGTGATGAAGCTGGTCGAACTGGTGCGCGGCATCGCCACCGAGGACCAGACCTTCGAGGCGGCAAAAACCTATGTGAAGCAGCTCGACAAGACGATCACCGTCTCGGAGGATTTCCCGGCCTTCATCGTCAACCGCATCCTGCTGCCGATGATCAACGAGGCGATCTACACGCTCTATGAAGGTGTCGGCTCGGTCGACGCCATCGATACCGCCATGAAGCTCGGCGCCAACCATCCGATGGGGCCGCTGCAGCTTGCCGATTTCATCGGGCTCGATACCTGCCTGTCGATCATGCAGGTGCTGCATGACGGGCTGTCGGATTCGAAATACCGCCCCTGCCCGCTGCTGGTCAAATATGTCGAGGCCGGCTGGCTCGGCCGCAAGACCGGGCGCGGCTTCTACGACTATCGCGGCGAGCATCCCGTTCCGACACGCTGATCGCCTCGCTACCAGCGCACAAAAAATCGTCCGCCGAGCGCCCCGAGCACGGCAAGGATGGCGACCGCGATCGTATACCAGGTGCCGACGAAAAGCGGCGAATCGTCAAAGCAATGAGCCGCATAGAAGGTCGCCGCCAGCCCGCCGGCAAGCAGGCCCGCGGCCGCACCGGCAAGCACCGGCCTTGTCGGCGCGCCATGGCGCAGCACCGCGAGAAAGACGGCAAGCGGGCCGATCCCGATCAACGGAATGAAGGTCAGGCAGATGACCATGTTCGTGCCGACCAGGCGCGTGCCCCAGTCGGACGCAGGCACGGCGAAGAGTTCGAGAATCACAGCCACAATCACCAGCAGCGGCGCGGCGACCATCCAGCTCACCGCCCGGCCGGTCGATGCACCGGGCGTCGACAGCCCACGCACCAGGACAAAGGCGCTGGCGGCAAGAGCAATCGTGAAGACGAATTTGGACAGGAACCGCATCGTGTGCATGGCGATCGCAATGTCGGGGCGCGGGCCGATCGTCAGCCAGAAAACCGCGGCCGCGATCACGATGGCCGCGCCGGCGGCAAGCCACCAGGCGGTGCCTAGCGGCAGCGCCTTGCTGCGGGCATCGGCGTCAAGCGCCTTGATGAAATCTTCGGTCCTCATGTTATTCCCGCCCCGCCCTGAACCGTTTGGCAATGGCGGCAAGCCCGCGGTGCAGTGACACCCGCACAGCCGTCTCGCTGATGCCGAATTTGGCCGCGGTCTCACCGATTGACCGGCCTTCGACCGATACGGCCGAGACGACGGAACGCTGTGCCGGCGGCAGGCTGTCGAGCGCCCGGTTGACGTCGCGCTCGCTCACCGTCTCCGATTCCGGCTCGGCAAAGGTCTCGGCGATTTCGTCGATCTCGATCTCGATCCGCCGACCGCGCCGCCGGAACGCATCGATCAGCTTGAAGCGGGCTATTGCATAGACCCAAGGCAGCACCGGCGCATCATGGCGCCAGGTGTGTCGTTTCACATGAATGGCCAGCAAGGTTTCCTGCACGACATCCTCGGGATCCACCCCGCCCTGCACGATCTTGCGCCGGGCAAAGCCACGAACGAGCGCGGCGATCCGGTGCAGAAAGTCGGCATAGGCCCTTTCGTCTCCGGCGATCGCGGCCCGCAGCAGCCGTGAAAGCTCGGCTTCGTCCTTGCCGCTCACAAGAGTTCACTCCCCGATATTCGCGTCTCGGCGCTGATTTGTTACGGGGCCGGCGAAATAATGTCCAAGGCAAATTAGCTGAGCATCACGAAAGTTTGCTCCTTTTGAGCGATTGAGTAGGTCAGCAATGTTGACTGCACCAGTCAGGTATTGGTAGGTGCAGCGTGCCAAGCCAAAGACCATCGAAATCGAGGACGACGCCATGAAATATGCTCTTTCCGCCCTTGCCGGCGCGACAGCACTTGCAATCAGCCTGATCGCCGGCCCGGCAATAGCAGAGGACGAGGGCATCGTCGTTTACAACGCCCAGCACGAAAACCTGACCAAGGCCTGGGCGGAGGGATTCACCAAGGAAACCGGCATCAAGGTTACCGTCCGCAATGGCGGCGACAGCGATTTCTCCAATCAGATCGTTGCGGAAGGCACCGCTTCGCCCGCCGATGTATTCCTGACGGAGAATTCGCCGGCCATGGCATTGGTCGAGGCGGCCGGCCTGTTCGCACCGGTCGACACCGAGACGCTGGCCCAGGTTCCGCAGGAGTACCAGCCGGCGAGCGGCAAATGGGTCGGCGTTGCCGCGCGCAGCACCGTCTTTGCCTACAACAAGACCAAGCTGAGCGCCGACCAGCTGCCCAAATCGCTGCTCGATCTCGCCGATCCGAGCTGGAAGGGCCGCTGGGCCGCTTCGCCCTCCGGCGCCGATTTCCAGGCGATCGTCAGCGCGCTTCTGCAGCTCAAGGGTGAGGCGGCGACGGCCGAATGGCTGAAGGCGATGAAGGAGAATTTTACCGCCTATAAGGGCAACAGCACGGTGATGAAGGCGGTCAATGCCGGCGAGGTCGAAGGCGGCGTGATCTATCACTATTACTACTACGGCGATCAGGCCAAGACCGGCGAGAACAGCAAGAACGTCGAGTTGCACTATTTCAAGCATCAGGATCCCGGTGCTTTCGTCTCGATTTCCGGCGGCGGCGTACTGGCCTCGAGCAAGCACCCGAAGGAAGCGCAGGCTTTCCTGAAATGGGTCACCGGCAATCGTGGCCAGGACGTGCTGAAAACAGGCGATTCGTTCGAATACGCAGTCGGCAAGGGCGCCGAGTCCAACCCGAAGCTGGTGCCGCTGGCCGATCTGCAGGCGCCGAAAGTCGACCCGACGACGCTGAACTCGAAAAAGGTGACCGACCTGATGACGGCGGCCGGCTTGCTTTAGCCGGCGTTCGTCCTAAAAGGGCAACCGACTGCGCTCCTGTGGGAATTCGCTTTCCACAGGAGCGCTCTGTTTTCAAGATGGCATTTGCCTATGACCACAAGCTACCCGCGAGATTATCCGCCGCCGATCGTTTCCGCCTCCGGGCGGAGCTGGCGCAACGTCTGATCTGATGCAATCCGCGATCGATCTCGCACGCCCAGGCTTGCCGGCCGACGCCACGGCCGTGCGGGCACGTCGTTGGTCGGTCTCATGGATTGCGTTGGCTGCCGTCTTTGTCTCGCTTTTCGCGCTGCTGCCGCTTGCCTTCATCGTCTGGGTGGCGGTGCAGACCGGCTGGGAAACGGTGGCGGCGCTGGTGTTCAGGCCGCGCGTCGGCGAACTTCTGGTCAACACCAGCCTGCTGGTGGTTCTGGCGGTGCCGATCTCGATCGTGCTGTCGGTCACGCTGGCCTGGCTGACCGAGCGCAGCGATCTGCCGGGTGCCCGCCTATGGTCCTGGCTGTCGGTGGCGCCGCTCGCCATTCCCGCCTTCGTCCACAGTTACGCCTGGATCACCATGGTGCCCAGACTGCACGGCCTGTGGGCCGGCGTGCTTGTGTCCGTCATCGCCTATTTCCCGTTCCTTTATCTGCCGGTGGCGGCGGCATTGCGACGGCTTGATCCCGCTCTCGAGGATGCAGCGGCAGCCCTTGGTCTCGGCCCGTGGCGTGTGTTCAGGCGTGTCGTGCTGCCGCAGCTCCGGCTCGCCATTTGCGGCGGCTCCCTGCTGGTCGGCCTGCATCTCCTGGCCGAATACGGGCTCTATGTCTTCATCCGCTTCGACACCTTCACCACCGCGATCGTCGACCAGTTCCAGTCGACCTTCAACGGTCCCGCCGCCAACATGCTGGCCGGCGTGCTGGTGACCTGCTGCCTTGTGCTGCTCGGGCTGGAGGTGCTGGTGCGCGGCGAGGAGCGCTATGCCCGCGTCGGTTCGGGTGCTGCGCGCCAGCAGCAGCGCACGGGCCTTGGGCGCGCCACCATTCCTTGCCTGCTGCTGCCTGCCATTACCACGCTGCTGGCGCTCGGCGTACCGTTCGCCACTATCGGCCGCTGGCTCATGGCCGGCGGCGCCGATGTCTGGCGGCTCGACGAGATCGGCCTGGCGCTTGGCCAAACGCTGTTCCTAGCAATTGCCGGCGCGCTGCTTGCCACCGTCGCGGCAATGCCGATGGCGTGGATTTCGATCCGCGCGCCGGGGCGGCTGCAACGCGTCCTGGAGGGCTGCAACTATATCGTCGGCGCGTTGCCCGGCGTTGTCATCGCCCTGGCGCTGGTCACCATCGCCGTGCGTATCGCTATGCCGCTCTACCAGACCCTGTTCACCATCCTGGTCGCCTATGCGCTGATGTTCCTGCCGCGCGCCCTGATTAGCCTCAGGGCGTCGATCGCACAGGCGCCGGTCGAGCTCGAACGCGCCGCCTCCAGCCTCGGCCGGTCGCCGCTCAAGGCGCTGTGGTCGACGACCATCCGCCTGTCGGCGCCGGGCGCCGCAGCCGGCATGGCGTTGGTCGCGCTGGGTATCATGAACGAATTGACCGCAACCCAGATGCTGGCGCCCAACGGCACCCGCACGCTGGCCATGGCGTTCTGGTCCTATAGCGGCGAGATCGACTATGCGTCGGCGGCGCCTTATGCCCTGATCATGGTGGCGATGTCGCTGCCTTTGACCTGGTTGCTCTACGTCCAGTCGAAGCGGATGGCCGGGCGATGAGCTTTCTCGAGCTGAGCGGCATCCACAAGCACTACGGGCCCGTGGCAGCACTTGCCGGCGTCGACCTCAGCGTGGCCAGCGGCAGCCGTACGGCAATCGTCGGGCCGTCCGGTTGCGGCAAGACCACCTTGCTGCGGCTGATCGCCGGCTTCGAGGCGCCGGACCAGGGCCGCATCGTGCTTGATGACGAGGTGCTGGCCGATGGCGACACGGCCGTGCCGGCGCATCGCCGCGGCATCGGGCTGGTGGCGCAGGACGGCGCTCTATTCCCGCATCTGAGCATCGCCGCCAATATCGGCTTCGGCATGGGGCGTCACGAGGAAAAGCGCAGTGAGCGCATCGCCGAGCTCGCCTATGTCGTCGGGCTGGACAAAGGTATCCTGAAGCGCCGTCCGCACGAACTCTCCGGTGGCCAGCAGCAGCGCGTCGCGCTCGCCCGCGCCATGGCCATGAAGCCGCGGCTGATGCTGCTCGACGAGCCGTTCTCGGCGCTCGACACCGGCCTGCGCGCCTCGATGCGCAAGGCCGTGGCCGAGCTCCTTGAAACCGCCGGCATCACCACCATCCTGGTCACCCACGACCAGGCCGAGGCGCTGTCATTCGCCAGCCAGGTCGCGGTGATGCGCGACGGCAAATTCTCGCAGGTCGGCACGCCGCGCGAGCTCTATTTCAAGCCGAAGGACAGGATGGTCGCCGAGTTCCTTGGCGACGCCATCGTCCTGCCGGCAAGGATCGCCGATGGCTTCGCCATCTCGCCGCTCGGCCGCATCGCTGTCGACAGCTCGGAGCGGCGCGACGTCGCCCGCATCATGCTGCGGCCGGAGCAGGTGTTGCTTAAGCGCACATCGCGTGAAGGCATGTCCGGCACGCCGGACATGCTGTTCGGCGAGGTGACAGAATCGGAGTTCGCCGGCTCGATGTGCACCATCGCGGTGCGTCTGTTGAACAGCCCCGATCCGCCCGACGCCGCCGCTATCGGCAATACGCCGTTGATCCTGCGCAAGCCGGGCATGGACGCGCCGGCGATCGGCGAGATCGTCCGGCTGACCGTGTCGGGCAAGGCGCATGTGTTTGCCTGAACGGTTTTGCGCAAGGCCGACTTCAATCGACCCGTTTGCCCGCCTGATCGAACCAATGCAGCTTTTCGGACCTGGCCACGACGCGCAATTGGTCGCCTGGCTTGGCGCTGGCGCGGCCTGAGACGCGCACGACGATGCGGTTGCCGGCTGCCACGCAATGGAGAAAGCTTTCGGCACCGACCGGTTCGACCGCTTCCACTGTTGCCGGCAGCGCGAGCGCGCCGGCCGGCGCCTCTGCCGCGAAGGTGATGTCGGCGTCCTCCGGACGAAAGCCTAGTGTCACTGCCTTGCCCTGTCGAGGCGCCAAGCCAATCACAGTACCGTCCGCCAATACCGAGCTTGGGGAGGCCCCTGTGAGCGCCAGCAGATTCATCGGCGGTGCGCCTATGAACGAAGCGACGAAGGTCGAGGCCGGTTTCTCGTACACATCAAGCGGCGCGCCGGTCTGCTCGACCAGGCCGGCGTTCATGACGACGAGGATGTCGGCCAGCGTCATCGCCTCAAGCTGGTCGTGCGTGACATAAACCGAGGTGACGCCAAGCGAGCGCTGCAGATTCTTGATCTCGATGCGCATCTGCCCGCGCAATTTCGCATCGAGGTTGGACAGCGGTTCGTCGAACAGGAAGACCTTCGGGTTGCGCACGATGGCGCGACCCATGGCGACGCGTTGGCGCTGACCGCCGGAAAGCTCGCGCGGGCGCCGGTCGAGCAGCGCCGAAAGCTCCAGCACCTTGGCAGTCGAGCGTACCCTGCTGTCGATCTCGTCATTCGGCGTGCCGCGGTTGCGCAGGCCATAGGCCATGTTGTCATAGACCTTCATATGTGGGTAGAGCGCGTAGTTCTGGAACACCATTGCGATGTCGCGCTCGGTCGGGCCAATGGCGTTGACCACCTTGCCGTCGATGGCGACTGTACCGGCAGAAATCGTCTCCAGCCCGGCGATCATCCTCAGCAGCGTAGACTTGCCGCAGCCGGAGGGGCCGACCAGCACGCAAAGCTCCTTGTCGGGAATGGCGATGGAAACGCCCTTCACGGCCTCGACGCCGCTGGGATAGATTTTCCTGACATCCTTCAGATCCACGGTCGCCATCGGCTTCTCACTTTTCGGATTCGACCAGACCGCGCACGAACCAGCGTTGCATCAGCACGACCACCAGGATCGGCGGCACGATGGCCAGCATTGCCGTGACCATCACCAGGTGCCATTGGGTGTCGGCATCGGCGAAGGAAACCATCTTTCTCAGCGCGATGACGATGGTATTCATGTCGTTGCTGTTGGTGACGAGCAGCGGCCAAAGATACTGCGTCCAGCCATAGATGAAGAGGATCACGAACAGCGCGGCGATGTTTGTCCGCGACAGCGGCACCAGAATATCGAAAAAGAAGCGCCATGGCCCGGCACCGTCGACACGCGCCGCCTCCACCAATTCGCCCGGTATGGTCATGAAGAACTGGCGAAACAGCAGCGTTGCGGTGGCTGAGGCGATCAGCGGGACGATCAGGCCGGCATAGGTGTCGATCATGCCGAGATCGACCATCACCTTGTAGGTCGGCAGGATGCGCACCTCGACTGGAAGCATCAAGGTGATGAAGATCAGCCAGAAGAAGGTCATGCGCAGCGGAAAGCGAAAGAACACGATCGCGTAGGCCGACAGGATCGAGATGAAGATCTTTCCCACCGCAACGCCGAGCGCCATGATCATGGTGTTGAGGAGCAGCCTGCCGACGCTGACCCCGCCGATACGACCGATGCCGCCGAACAGCGCCTCGCTGTAATTGTTCCATAGCTGGCCGCCGGGCAAGAGCGGCAGGGGCGGCCTGAGGATCGTTTGCAGCGTGTGCGTCGAGGCAACGAAGGTGTAGTAGATCGGAAAAGCCACGATCAATATGCCGAGGATGAGCACGGCATGGGCGATGAAGGTGCGGAGCGGGGACTGGCCGATCATCGCTGCCCTCAGCCGTAATGGACTTTGCGTTCCACATAGCGGAACTGGATCGCTGTGAGCGCAATGACGATGGCCATCAGGATGACCGACTGCGCCGCCGAATCGCCCAGGATCAGATTGACGAAGCCGTCATTGTAGACCTTGTAGACCAGCGTCTCGGTCGTCTTGCCCGGCCCGCCGCCGGTGACGGCATGAACGATGCCGAACGTGTCGAACAGGGCATAGACGGTGTTGACGACCAGCAGGAAAAAGCTTGTCGGCGCAAGCAGCGGGAAGACGATGGTCCAGAAGCGCTTGGTTTCGCCGGCGCCGTCCATGGCCGCCGCTTCGATCAGCGTTTTCGGCACCGCCTGCAGGCCGGCGACGAAGAACAGGAAGTTGTAGCTGATCTGCTTCCAGGCAGCAGCCGACACCAGCAGGATCATGGCGTGGGTGCCGTTGAGCAGCGGGTCCCATACGATGCCGAGGCTTCTCAGCAAATAGGCCAACGAGCCGATCGAGGGATTGAACAGGAAAAGCCAAAGCATGCCGGCAATCGCCGGCGCCACGGCGTAAGGCCATATCAACAGTGTGCGGTAGAGGCCTTTGCCGCGCACGGCCTTCTCGGCCATGACCGCGAGCAGCAGGGCCACAACCATGGCAACGATCGCGGTCGCAAGAGAGAACACTACGGTGACCTTGATCGAGTTGAGGTAGGCCGGATCGGCCAGCACCTTCCGGAAATTGGCAAACCAGACGAACCTGCTCTTCAGCCCGAACGGGTCTTGCCTGAGCATCGACTGGTAAAGCGCCTGACCGGCCGGCCAGTAGAAGAAAACCAGGGTGATGGCGAGCTGTGGCGCCACCAGCAGGTAGGGCAGGATCTTGTTGGGAAATACGACGCGTGGAGACAGGCTGATTTCCCTCGCTATCCAGGTGTCGCCCACGCGAGCCCGCGTGGGCGATATTCCAACCGACTAACCGAGATAATCCCGTCAGTTCTCCAGCGCTTCCTTGATCGCGACGTTGCCGCGCGCAACCGCATTGTCGAGTGCCTGCTGGGCGGTTTGCTGGCCGGCCAGCATCTTCTCCAGCTCCTCGTTCTGGATATCGCGCACCTGCGGCAGATTCGGCAGGCGCACGCCCTTCGAGTTGTCGGTCGGCGCCTTGCCCGTCATCTGCAGGATGGGTGTCTCGCGGCCGGGGTTTTTGTCATAGAAGCCTGATTTCTTCGTCGCCTCATACGCGGCGAGCGTCACAGGCAGGTATCCCGACTTCTGGTGCAGATATTCCTGCACATCGGTCTTGGACAGATAGGCAAAGAAGGCGGCGACACCCTTGTATTCCTCGTCCGACTTGTTGCCGAACACCCACAGGCTGGCACCACCCGGCGTCGTGTTCTGTGGTGCGCCCTTGGCGTCGGTATCATACGGAAGCTGGCCGATGCCATAGTTCATGCCGGACTTGACGATATCGCCGAGGCCGCCCGACGATTCGGTGAAGATGCCGCATTCGCCGGCGAGGAATATCTGCTTGGCTTCGGAGGTGCGTCCGCCATATTTGAACGTGCCGTCCTTGGCCAGGCCAGCGAGCGCCTGGAAGTGGTTGACGAAAATCGGCGCATTGATCTTGAGTTCGACATCACCTCCAGCCAGGCCATTCTGCTGGGTGGCCCAAGGCACGTCATTCCACGCCGCGAAATTCTCCAGGTGGATCCAGGTCAGCCAGGTCGAGGTATAGCCGCAAGGGGCGGCGCCGCTCGTCTTGATCTTCTTGGCAGCTTCCCACACCTCGTTCCACGTCTTGGGCGGATTGTTCACGTCGAGGCCTGCCTTCTGGAAGATGTCCTTGTTGTAATAGAGGATCGGCGAGGAAGAGTTGTAGGGGAACGATAGCATGGTGCCGTCCGGCTTCGAATAATAGCCGACGATGCCGGGCAGATACTGGCTCTTGTCGAAAGTCATCCCGGCGCCGGTCATCACATCGGCCACCGGCTTTATCGCACCCTCGGCCGCCATCATCACGCCGGTGCCGACGTCGAACACCTGGAGGATATCGGGCGCTTGCCCGGCACGAAAGGCAGCGATGCCGGCATTCAGCGTCTCCGGATAGGTGCCCTTGAACACCGGAACGAGCTCATAGTCGCTCTGGCTGGCGTTGAAATCCTTGGAGATCTTGGCGACGACCTCGGCGTTGGCGCCGGTCATGGCGTGCCACCAGCTGATCTGCGTGACGGCGAAGGCGGAGGTGGTGGAAAGCAGGGTCACGGTGGCGGCGATACCGGCCGCAAAGCCGAAGAACTTCATGTTTCATCTCCCGTTTGTCATTGGCGAAAGGGGCACTTCCGCAAAGCCAATATGTGGCGCTGATGACAATCGGACAACGGTTTTATTGCGGATCAATGAACATCATTCCTTCCTAAAGTGCACTCGCTACTGAAACCGGGCGCCAGAAATCACATCACCGTCTTTTTGGGCGCAGCGGCGTCGGTTTTCCCCCGAAAAGACCCGCCGCATGGCCCACGGGTTAACCATTCGTTAAAATCTCCAAGAGCTAATCAGTCACACCTCCCCTGTTAATTTTGGCAGACCGAGTGAACCAGGATGCTGACGGTCTATAATTGTATTGTAAGTCAGCACGATCCGAGACTGGTTGCGCTTGCCGCACTCATCTGTGGAATTTCTTGCTTCTCGGCGGTTAATCTCCTTAAGCATGTCGGCCGATCGACCGAGCGAAACCGGCTTGTCTGGCTGATGATCGCCGCGGCCTCGACCGGGTTCGGCATATGGGCGACGCATTTCATCGCCATGACCGCGTTTACGCCGGGAATACCGAATGCATACAATCCGGGATTGTCCGCCTTTTCGCTTGCCGCCGCCATTATCATGACCGCGCTTGGGATGTGGGTCGCCACCTTGCGCCGCGGCATCGACCATTTCCTCGTCGGTGGCGCCATTCTGGGCGGCGCCATCGCGACGATGCACTACATCGGCATGGCAGCTTTCGAGGTCGAAGGCCGGGTCGCATGGAACCTGCTCCTTGTCGCGATATCGCTTCTGGCCGGCGTGACCCTCGCGGCACTGGCGCTCCTTGTCGTCTTGCGCCGTCCGTCAGCGCTCGCGACTTTCGGCGGCGCCGCGCTTTTGACGCTGGCGATTTGCAGCTTGCATTTCATCGCGATGCTGCGGTGTCGATCATTCCGGATTCCTCGATTGAAATATCCGAACATTCCATCGAGCCCATTTCCCAGGCCTTTGCCGCAGCGGTCGCCAGCCTGATAATCCTTGTGCTATCGGGTGCCGCGCTGTGGATCGACCTGCGCTTTCGCCGCCAGAAGCTCGAGGCCGATCGCATGCACGATCTCGCCAATGCGGCGGTGGAAGGTCTGATCGTTTGCGATGGCACCCGCATTGTCAGCGCCAATGACAGTATGGCGAAGCTGACCGGAACAGCGACAGCCACCCTGAACACGATGCAATTCGGCGAGCTTTTCGACGGACAGAGCGCAGCCGATATGTCCGGCTTCGGCGAACAGGCGCAGGAAGCGAAGGTAAGGGGCAGCGACGGGGCGAGAATTCCTGTCGAGCTGATCGCCAGGAAAATCACCTACTGCGGCAGGCCTCATACGGTGCTTGCCGTTCGCGACATCCGTGAGCGCAAGAAGGCAGAACAAGAGATCCTCCGCCTCGCGCATTTCGATCCGCTTACCGGGCTTGCCAATCGGCGGAGCTTTTCTTCCCGGCTGGAAGCAGAATTCGCCTCAATGGATCGTGGCGGCAAGGATGGACATCTGGCGCTCCTGCTGCTTGACCTCGACCGGTTCAAGCAAGTCAACGACCTCTATGGCCACGGGGCCGGCGATGCTATGCTGCAGAAGCTGGCGCACTGCATTTCCGGCATCCCGCGCCACGGACAGATGCTCGCGCGTCTCGGCGGCGATGAATTTGCCATCATAGCTCCGAACCTCCCCGACCCCCTGGCCGCAGGCCGGATAGCCGAGGACTTGCTGGCGGCGATCCGGGAGGAAAACAGGGTTTCGGTCGGCTCCGGCCTCGTCTCGGCCAGCATCGGCATCGCCTTCTTTCCGCTGGATGCCGAAGACCAGGCCGGCCTGATCAGCCATGCCGACACGGCACTCCATCGCGCCAAAACCGAAGGCAGGGACACTTATCGGTTTTTCGAGATAGCCATGGGCACCGCGGCCCGCGACAAGCGCGTGATGGAGCATGAATTGCGCCAGGCGATCGCCCGCAAGGAGTTCCACCTCGTCTATCAGCCGCAGAAGGAGATCCGCGGCGGCAGGATGATCGGCTTCGAAGCCCTGGTCCGTTGGCAGCACCCTGAGCGGGGTGACATTTCTCCGGCCGTTTTCATCCCCGTGGCCGAGGACAGTGGCGCTATCGCGCAGATCGGCGACTGGGTGCTGACGACGGCTTGTAACGATGCTGTTCGCTGGACAAACCCGCTGATGGTCGCCGTCAACGTCTCCGCCGTGCAACTTCACAATCCGAATTTCAGCCGCAAGGTGCACGACGCATTGACGAGATCCGGCCTGGCCCCCGGCAGGCTCGAACTGGAGATCACCGAAACGGCCCTGGTGAAGGACATGCCGCGCGCGCTGGCAACCTTGAGGCAGGTCAAGGCGCTTGGCGTGCATGTGGCGATGGACGATTTTGGCACCGGCTATTCTTCGCTGTCCAACCTCAGCGCCTTTCCCTTCGACAAGATCAAGATCGACGGGTCGTTCATCAAATCGGTCGACAAGAACGCCCAGTTCGCGGCGATCGTTCGCGCCGTGCTGGGGCTTGGACGCGGTCTCGGCCTACCGGTTCTGGCAGAAGGCATCGAGACGCCGGGTGAATTGCAGTTCCTAGACGCCGAGGCTTGCGAGATCGGGCAAGGCTACTACCTCGGCAAACCGGCTCCGATCGAGACATTCGGGGAACTGACGGGCGTGGCCGCTCCGGCAATCCGCACCGCCAGCCGACGCGGCGCAAGCATTGCCGTGCTCAAGCCGCGCCTGCGCACGGTCTGAGCCTATCCCGGCTGAAGCGCCGCCTCGACCAGACGCTTGGCATCCGGCCCCGACCATTCGGCCGGGCCATTCATATGGGCGATCAGGCAGCCTTGCCCATCGATCAGCATGGTGACCGGCAGACCGAGCGCCAGGCCGCGCGTCTTGACGTCGTTGAACAGCGCCATCGTGGCATCGCGATAGTAGCCGAGCGACTTGACGCCGGTGTCCTCCAGGAACTTCTTCGGTTTGGCATCGTCGCCGGCATCGACGTTGACGGCAACAACCTGAAACGCATCGCTGCCCATCTCCTTCTGCAGCGCATCGAGCGCGGGCATTTCGGCGCGGCAAGGTGCGCACCATGTCGCCCACAGATTGAGCAGCACCGTCTTGCCGGCATGATCGGCGATCGTCGTCGGCTTGCCGTCGGGGCCGTTGAAGGCAAGGCTTTTCAGCGATTGCGGCGGATCCGCCGGCAAAAGCGCGGCAACCTGGCCGGTGGCAGCGGCGGCGATCTTCTTGGCACGGTCGGTCTTGGCGGCGCAGGCGACGTCGTCCTTGCCGCCGCCGGCGGCCACTTGCGCGGGCGCCTTGTTGCCAGAACTGCTTTCCCTGACATATACCGCGACCGCGCCGGCCAGCACGCCCGCAACCAAAGCGGCGAGGATGAGACGCAAAGCCGGGAAAAATCTATTGCCGTCTGCCATTTTTCAAAAACTGCTCCGGAGCACGGGTTATAGCGATGAACGACAAGAAGGCCAGCAACCAGATGTGGGGCGGACGTTTTGCCTCGGGTCCGGCCGCAATCATGGAAGCGATCAACGCATCGATCTCGTTCGACCGCAAACTCTATGCGCAAGATATTCGCGGCTCGATCGCCCATAGCCAGATGCTGGCGCAAACGGGCATTATTTCGGCGGCCGACCAAAAAAAAATCGCTCACGGGCTGAACACGATCCTGGCAGAGATCGAGGCTGGTACATTTGAGTTTTCGACCAGGCTGGAAGACATCCACATGAATGTCGAGGCCCGTCTGGCCGAGCTGATCGGCCCCGCCGCTGGCCGCCTGCATACCGCCCGCTCGCGCAACGACCAGGTGGCGGTCGACCTCAGGCTGTGGGTCAAGGACGAGTGCTTTCGCGTCACCGAGGCGCTGAAGGGCCTGATCACGGCGTTCCTGGATCGGGCCGAGGAGCATGCGGCAACGGTGATGCCGGGCTTCACCCACATGCAGGCGGCGCAGCCGGTGACCTTCGGCCACCACTGCATGGCTTATGTCGAGATGTTTGCACGCGACCTGTCGCGCGTCCGCGATGCGATTGAGCGGATGGATGAAAGCCCGCTCGGCGCCGCCGCCCTCGCCGGCACCAGCTTTCCCATCGACCGGCACCAGACGGCGAAGGCGCTTGGCTTCCGCGAGCCGATGCGCAATTCGCTCGACAGTGTTTCGGACCGCGATTTCGCGCTCGAGTTCCTGGGCTTGGCGGCGATCTGCGCGACGCATCTGTCGCGGCTGGCCGAAGAGATCATCATCTGGTCGACGCCGCAATTCGGCTTCGTCAGGCTATCGGATAGTTTCTCGACGGGTTCGTCGATCATGCCGCAGAAGAAGAACCCGGACGCTGCCGAACTGGTGCGCGGCAAGACCGGCCGCGTCACCGGCCATCTCGTCGGCCTGCTGACGGTGATGAAGGGCATGCCGCTGACCTATGGCAAGGACATGCAGGAAGACAAGGAATCCGTCTTCGACGCGGCCGAGACGCTCGACCTGATGCTGGCGGCGATGACCGGCATGGTGCGCGATATGACGGTGAACACTGCCGCGATGAAGAATGCGGCCGGCGCCGGCTATTCGACTGCGACCGACCTCGCCGACTGGCTGGTGCGCACGCTCGGCCTGCCGTTCCGCGAGGCGCACCATATCACTGGTCGGGCGGTGGCGCTGGCCGAGGAGAAGAAGGTCGGGCTCGACAGGCTTTCGCTGGAGGATCTGCAGTCCATTCACCCCGGTATCGGCGCCGACGTGTTTTCGGTTCTTGCCGTGCAGAATTCTGTAAAGAGCCGCACGAGCTTCGGCGGCACCGCGCCGTCCGAGGTGCGCAAGCAGATCCGCTACTGGAAAAAGCGGCTCGCCAAGGCGTAAGACGCGGGGTGCAATGGCCGCAAAACTCGGCTAGAAGCGGCTGCGGGCAACAGTTTCGGACGGATGGCACGATGACCGGAAGCAGGATTTTGGTGACGCTGACGCTGCTGGCGGCAATGGCCACCGTTGCGGCCTGCGGCAGGAAGGCTGCGCTCGACACGCCGTACGCGGCAGCCGTGCAGGCCCGCAAGGACGCCGAGAAGGTCAAGCAACCCTTGCCGCCGGAGCCGGAAAAACCTGTCGAGGACAAGAAATTCATCCTCGACCCGCTGCTCTGATTTCGGACCAATCTCGTGAACCATTTCGACTACCGCGACGGCGCGCTGCATGCCGAGGACGTGGCGATATCAGACATCGCCGCCAGCGTCGGCACGCCGTTCTACTGTTATTCGACGGCGACGCTGACCAGGCATTTTCGCGTCTTCACCGAGGCCTTTGCCGGGCTCGATGCTCTCGTCTGCTATGCCATGAAGGCGAATTCCAACCAGGCCGTGCTTAGGGTGCTGGCAAGGCTCGGCGCCGGCGCCGACGTGGTCTCGGAGGGCGAATTGCGCCGCGCTTTGGCGGCCGGCATCCCGGCAAGCAAGATCCTGTTTTCGGGCGTCGGCAAGACCGCGCACGAAATGGATTCTGCGCTCTCGGCCGGCATTCTCTGTTTCAACGTCGAATCCGAACCGGAGCTGGAGCTGCTGTCGGCCCGCGCCACCGCGCTGGGCAAGATCGCGCCGATCTCGCTGCGCATCAACCCGGATGTCGACGCCAGGACGCACAAGAAGATTTCGACTGGGAAGGCCGAGAACAAGTTCGGCATTCCGTGGCAGCATGCGCGGAAGGTCTATGCGCGCGCGGCTGAGCTGACGGGCATCAAGGTCACCGGCATAGACACCCATATCGGCAGCCAGATCACCGAATTGCAGCCCTTCGACGACGCCTTTGCGCTGCTGGTGGAGCTGGTCGGCGCCTTGCGCTCCGACGGTCATGCCATCGAGCACATCGATGTCGGCGGCGGCCTTGGCATTCCCTACCGCGTCGACAACAACCCGCCGCCTTTGCCCGATGCCTATGCCCGGATCGTCAGGAAACATGTTGCCAAACTTGGGCTGAAGGTAATGTTCGAGCCAGGCCGGCTGATCGTCGGGAATGCCGGCATCCTGGTGTCGGAAGTAATCTTCGTGAAGGAGGGCGACGCCAAGAACTTCCTCGTCGTCGACGCCGCGATGAACGACCTGATCCGGCCGACGCTTTACGACGCTTTTCACGACATCAAGCCGGTGGCGCAGCAGCCGGCCGCTGCACCACGCATGAAGGTCGACGTCGTCGGCCCGGTTTGCGAGACCGGCGACTATCTCGGGCTCGACCGTGACCTGCCCCGGCTGAAATCCGGCGACCTGATCGCTGTCTCCACCGCCGGCGCCTATGGCGCCGTTCAGGCCGGCACCTACAATACCAGGCTGCTGGTACCGGAAGTGCTGGTCGACGGCGACCGCTTCCACGTTGTGCGTCCGCGCCAGACCTATGACGAGCTGATCGGACTGGACTCGGTGCCGGACTGGTTGGAGTAGAACTCTGCAGCTACAGCCGGTGCTGAATGAGCGCCCTGATTTCGGCGATTCTGTCCTCATTCCGGCGATAGAATATCCACTGCTTGATGCGCTTGCTGCGCAAAAGCCCTGCCTGGGTGAGCACGCGCATATGCTCGCTGAGCGTAGCCTGGGTGATCCCCAGCCTCTCCGCCATCAGCAGCGCGCAGACGCCGTCCTCGACCAGATCGCCGTCCGTCTGCGGCGGAAAATGCGCCCGCGGGTCCTTGAGCCAATCGAGGATCTGGAGCCTGCGCTCGTTGGCAATCGCTTTGAAAACGTCGACCTCTTGCATTTAGGCACTTTGCCAAGTTACTAAGTAATGTCAACTCTGGGAGTGAAAGCATGCTGCACGGCCACACGATCACACGCGAGCGCATTGCGGCGATAGAACCCCGCATCCGGCCCTTCGTGCGCCACACGCCGGTGCTGCGCGTCGACATGGCCGATTTCGGCCGCCCGCCCCTGCCTGTCGACCTGAAGCTTGAGTGCTTGCAGCATTCCGGCTCGTTCAAGGCACGTGGTGCGTTCACCAATCTCCTCGAACGGCCGGTTCCTGCGGCCGGCGTCGTCGCCGCGTCGGGCGGCAACCACGGTGCCGCCGTCGCCTATGCCGCCATGCGGCTCGGCCACAAGGCGACCATCTTTGTTCCCGAAGTGAGCCCGCAGGCCAAGCTGGACCGCATCCGCGGCTACGGCGCCGAGTTGATCGTCGGCGGCGCCCGTTATGCCGAGGCGCTGGCCGCCAGCGAGAGCTTCGCCGAAAGATCCGGCGCGCTGCAGATCCACGCCTTCAACCAGGAGGAGACGCTGGTCGGGCAAGGCACGCTCGGCCTCGAGATCGAGGCCGACCTGCCGAAGCTCGACACCCTGCTGGTCGCCGTCGGCGGCGGCGGGCTGGTCGGCGGCATCGCTGCCTGGTTTTCCGGCCGCATCAGGATAATCGCGGTCGAGCCGGAGGGTGCGCCGACGCTTCATCGCGCCTTCGAGGCGGGCCGACCCGTCGACGCGCCGGCTGAGGGCATCGCCGCCGATTCGCTCGCGCCAAAGCGTGTCGGCGAAATGATGTTTCCTATCGCCGAGGCATTCGTCGAGCGCTCGATCCTGGTCGGCGACGACGACATTATCGCCGCCCAGGCGGCGCTGTGGGACCGCGTGCGAATCATCTCCGAGCCGGGCGGTGCGGCCGCCTTCGCGGCGCTCCTGTCCGGCCGCTACGCACCGGCTGCAGGCGAGCGCGTTGCCGTACTGGTCTGCGGCGCAAACGCCAATCCGGCGAAATTCTGACAATATCCGGGGCATTATTGTTCACGTTTTGGGGAACCGCCTCGCCTTCGCCGTGTTTGTTGGTATCCTTAGGGCGATGTGCATCCGCTTGGACGCACGGAGTACGCGCTAAGATTTTAGGTCTTCGCATCGTGCTTCCCGAAAATCGACTTTTCGGGCCCATGCGATAGATTCGTGAGGCCTGGGCTATCCCGCCCGGCCAGGAAGGGCCGATGACACAACGACCCATTTTCACCAGCGATCGCAGTCTGGCCAGGCGCCTTGCCTTGAGCCGGCTGGGGACGCAGGTCTCGATAATCGTCGAACGCGGCTGGCCATTGCTGCTGCCACTGATCATCGTCGCCAGCCTGTTCCTCAGCATTTCGTGGCTCGGCCTGTTCCCATTTTTGCCCGATCTGGCGCGGATCGGTCTTATCACGGCATTCGGCGTCGCAGCGCTTGCCGCACTCTATCCACTGCGTTTCTTCCGCACGCCATCCAGTGCCGAGGTCGACCGCCGCATCGAGGCGGCCAACCGATTGCTGCACAGCCCGGTGCAGGTCCAGACCGATCGCCCGAGCGGCAAGGAAAGCATTTTTTCGCAAGCCCTGTGGCGCGAGCATCAGCGGCGCATGGCGGACCGGCTGGGCGAGCTTGGCGGCGACGTGCCGCGCACACGCGTGCCGGAACGCGACCCGTGGGCGCTGCGCGCCGTTGCCGCGCTTTTGTTGGTCACTGCCTTTGCCTTCTCCTTTGGGCCATCGGGCGGCAGGCTGAGCGACGGTTTTGTTGCCCGTGCCGCCCGCGACGTCGTGCCGCCGCGCATTGATGCCTGGGTGACGCCGCCGGCCTATACCGGCAGGCCGCCGGTATTCCTGAACGCCCCGGTCCTGGCCAACAACGCCACTCAAGCGCCGCCGACCTTCACGGTTCCGGAGGGCAGCGATGTGTCGCTGCGCGTCACCGGCGGTTCGGGCGAGGAAACGCTGAGCTACGCCGACACCGGCGGCAACACCCGCGCCATCGATCCGACCGGGCCGCAAGCCGCCAAGACTGAGGCAAGTCCGGCACCGCCTTCCACCGTGCGCCAGTTCAGCGGCAAGTTAACGGCCGACGGCACGCTGACGCTGCAGTCCAGCGACGGCGAGCTCGGCCGCTGGGCCTTCGCCATAATTCCCGACAAGCCGCCGCAGATCCGCTTTGTCGGCGAGCCGAAGCGCGCCGTCAACGGCGCCTTCGAACTCAACTACCAGATCGACGACGACTATGGCGCGGCCTCCGCCAAGGCGGTTTTCGCATTGGCCGATCCGCAAGTGCCCAACGCGCATCCGCTCTATGGCCCGCCGGAAATGCCGCTGACGTTGCCGCGCCGCGGCGGCAAGGCCAATGCCGCTAAGACGACGAAGGATCTGACCGACCATGTCTGGGCCGGTGGCAACGTCAAGCTGTCGCTTGTCGTCACCGACGGTGCCGGACACACGGCGACCAGCGAAACCAAGACGCTGGTGATGCCGGAGCGGCCATTCTCCAACCCGTTGGCGCGGGCTGTGGTCGAGCAGCGCCGCATGCTGGCGCTCGACGCCTATGCCAAGGACCGCGTGCTCGACCTGATGGATGCGATCACGCTCAGGCCCGAAGACACGTTCGACAACATGACGCACTATCTCGCCATCATGAGCGCCCGCACCCGGCTGAAGATGGCCGACAGCGACGACCAGTTGCGCGACGAGGTCGCTTACCTCTGGGAGATCGCGCTCGGTATCGAGGAAGGCAATCTTTCGGCGGCCGAGAAGCGGCTGCGTCAGGCGCAGCAGGCGCTGCAGGACGCGATCAAGAACGGCGCCAGCGACCAAGAGATCGAGAAGGCGATGAAGGAACTGCGCGAGGCGATGAATCAGTTCCTGCAGGAATTCGCGGCGCGGGCGCAGCAGAATCCGAATGCGCCACAGATGCAGCAGAACGGCCAGGAACTGCGCCAGAGCGACATCGACCGCATGATGGACCAGATCGAGAACCTGGCGAAATCCGGCAATCGCGACCAGGCGCAGCAATTGCTGTCGGAGCTGCAGGACATGATGAACAATCTGCAGGCAGGCCGCCAGCAACAGGGCGGTCAGCAGGACAGCGAGATGCGCCAGCAGATGGACAAGCTGGGCGAAATCATGCGGCGCCAGCAGGAGATGATGAACGACACTTTCCGCATGGACCAGATGCAGCGCGGCCAGCAACAGCGCGGGCAGAACCGCGACGAGCAGCTCGGCGAGAACAGTGAGCCAGGCCCGATGGGCGAAGAGGGCAAGCCCGGCCCAGGTGACGACCGCGATCCGCTCGGCCGGCCGAACCCGATGACGCCGCAGGAATTTGCTGACGCGCTGAAGCAATTGCAGGAAGGCCAGGGCAAGCTGCAGAGCGAGCTCGATCAATTGAGGAAGAGCCTCGAAGGCATGGGCCTCGACCCCAATGAGGGGTTTGGCGAGGCCGGCAAATCCATGGGCAATGCCGAACAGGCGCTCGGCGAGGGCGAAGGCGACCAGGCCGTCGGTCACCAGGGCCGCGCATTGGAAGCCTTGCGCAGGGGCGCCAAGGACATGATGAAGCAACTGCAGGCGATGCAAGGCGACCAAGGCGGCAACGGCCAGGGCGGACGCCAGCAGAATGCCGACCGTGACCCGCTCGGGCGGCCCCGCACCAGCGAGGGTCCCGATGACGGAAGTTCGGTGAGAGTGCCTGACGAGATCGATGTGCAGCGTGCCCGCCAGATCCTCGAAGCGATCCGCAAGCGGCTCGGCAACGCACTCAGCCCCGATATCGAGCGCAGCTATCTGGAGCGGTTGCTGGAGCTGAAGTAAGGCTGCCCCCAATATTCGGAAGATCGCCGTGCGGTCCGTGGAGGCCGCCACCGCCGGACTGAGCGGCACGTTTTAACGGTTGGTGAACGCCTCGCGGATCGCCTCTTCCATGCCGTCGATGGCCTCGCCGGAAGCGTTCGGATTGCGCCGCAGCACCACGTTCGAGGAATCGATGTCGCCGAACCCGTCGGCGGCCGTAAGCTCGCGGCAGCCGGCCGGGATGTTGCTGCGCGAGATCGGCGCAATCGCCAACCCGGAGGTGACGGCGAGCCGCAGGCCGCCATTGGTATCGCTGGTATAGGCGACACGATAGGCGAGACCGCGCTGTTCCAGCGACTTTATGGCGAAATCCTTGCACCAACCGGCACGGTTGTAGAGCGCGATCGGCACCGGCCGCTCCTCATGCATGTGATGCAGCTCCGACGTCACCCATACGGTCGGGTCATGCATCAGCACCTCACCGCCTGACAGATCCTGCCATTCGAACACCACCGCCAGATCGAGCTCGCCGGCGGCGAGCGCCGCGATCTGCGCACCGGAATGCGCGTAGCGGACGGTGATGTCGACCTGAGGATGGCGCTTGGCAAAGGCGCCGAGTGCCCGCGACAAGATCGCGTGGCCATATTCCTCCGGGATTCCGATGCGCACCGGCCCGCCAAGCGGCGCCGCGACCATCGATGCCGCCGTCTCGTCGAGCAGTGAAACGATGCGCCTGGCGTTGGCGATGAGTTCGCCGCCGCGCTGCGTCAACACTACACCGCGCGATCCGCGCTCGAACAGGCTGTCGCCGATCATGCCTTCGAGCCTCTTCATCTGCATCGAGACCGCCGACTGGGTGCGGCCGGCCCGCTCCGCCGCTTTGGTGAAATTGCCGGTGTCGGCGACCGCCACGAAGGTGCGCAACAGGTCGCTGTCGAGATTGGGTCGCATGTGCCCGTCATAAGAAAATCTGATTGCTGGCATCATTCCAATTCGTTTGCAACATGTCAAACGGCGGACGATAGTCGCCTTACCCATTGGATATGCGGCCGCGAAATCGGCTGCGGACCAATCAAAAGTCCTCACTCGTACCCGCTGCCCGAAACGGTGGCGGGTTCTTTTTACCTGGATGCAGGCCTGCTTTCGGCCGCGCACGCGGGAGACAGGAGCGCCTATGCAGAATCGGCTTGTGCTCGGCATCCTCAGCCTCTGTCTCGGCGTGCTGGTCTTTTCGCTGCAGGACCCGCTGGTCAAGGCGGTGTCGAGCCACTATCCGGTCACCGAGGTGATGGCGATCCGCTCGATCGTCGCCCTGCCGATCCTGGTTTTCCTCGTCCACGCCGATGTCGGATTGCAGGCGATCCTGTCGAAGCGGTTCGGCATGCTGACGATACGCGCCTTCATCCAGTTCACCTCCTACACGGCCTACTATCTGGCAATCGCCGCCCTGCCGCTGGCTGACGCGGTGGCGCTCTATTTCATGGCGCCGCTGTTCATCATGGCGCTGGCCGGCCCCTATCTCGGCGAACGCGTGTCCTGGCAGGCGCTCGCCACCGTCCTGGTCGGCATGCTCGGCGTGCTGGTGATGGTGCGCCCGGGCGCCGGCTTGTTCGACTGGGCAGCGCTGCTGTCGCTAGGTTCGGCTCTGCTCTACGGTTTCTCGCAGCTGATGGCACGCAAGATCGGCGACACCGAATCCTCGACTGTCATGGCGTTCTATCAGAACGGCGCCTATCTGGTCGGCGCCGCCTTGGCGGCGGCATTGTTTTGGCTGGCAGGCATTGACCACGCCGTGCATCCGAGCCTCGAATTCCTCGTCCGGCCATGGGTCTGGCCGGCGACGCCGGACCTCCTCAAGATGGGGGCATGCGGCTTCGTTGCCTCGGCCGGCATGATCCTGTTGTCGCAGGCCTACCGGCTGGCGCCCGCCAACAGCGTCGCCACCTTCGAATACACCGGTATCATCTGGTCGCCGCTATGGGGTTTTCTGTTCTTTGCCGAGGTGCCGCGACCAGCGACGGCGGCCGGCGCAGCCCTCATCATCGGCGCCGGGCTTTTTGCGCTCAATGCCGGCCGGCACCGGAGCGGCGTGCCAGCCAATACGGCGACCTGCGACCCTGCCTGAAGGCGGTCGGCCTTGGACTTAGGCGAAGCAGGCGAGCGCCTGTTCGACGCGGGCGCGGATTTCAGCCAGCGTGAACGGCTTTTGCACGACGTCGAGAATAATGCCGTCCAATTCGTCGGCGCGCTCGCGCTGGTCGGCATAGCCGGTCATCAGCATGATCTTCATCGCCGGGAACAGCGCCGCTGCCGCCTTGGCCATCTCGATGCCGTCCATCTCCGGCATGCGGATGTCGGACAGCACAAGGTCATAGCTCCCTTGCGCCGCCCGGATCAGAGAAAGGCCGTGTGCGCCGTCCGCGGCGACAGTGACATTATGCCCGGCGCGCTCGAGCGCGCGAGCGGCGAGAGTGCGGACGGATTCATCGTCCTCGACGATCAGGAGATTTGCCATGGGCAGGATATTTGGCGAGGAAAAGTTGATGTTTCCTGAAAGCCAGGAAGGCCATGAGGCCTTTTCAAAATTCGCTCCGCCGAGTCATATGACGTGGTTTTCGAGACCCGGAGCGGACGTTCGAGTCCGTGAGCACCGGAAGCGCAGAAAACCGCGTCAGATGACCGCCGGAGTAGAATTTTCAAAAGGCCTCAGGCGTCGCCCTTGACGATGCCGACGAACGGCAATTCGCGAAACGCGTGGGCGACGTCCATGCCATAACCGACGACGAAATAATCGGGGCAGTCAAAGCCGACATAGTCGGCGTTGAGCGTGGTCTGGCGGCGCATGCGCTTGTCGAGCAGCACGGCGATGGCACAGCTCCTTGCGCCGCGCGACAGCATGAGGTCGCGGGTGAAACTCAGCGTCTTGCCGGATTCCAGAATGTCATCGATCAAAAGCACATCGCGACCGGCGACCTCGTTGTCGATGTCGCGCAGCACCCTCACCTCACCGCTGGTCGTGCCGGCGCCATAGCTGGAGATGAAGATGAACTCGACCTCCGGCGACAGGCCGACATCGTGCATGGCACGGATAAGATCGGCGGCGAAGATGAACGATCCCTTCAGCACCGAGATTACCAGAAGGTCGTGGTAGTCGTGCCCGGCGATCTCCTTGGCAAGTTCCAGGTTCCGCCGCGCGATGGCGGACGCCGAAAACAGGACTTCGATTTCCTTGCCGCGCACAACTGGCATTGGCTGCCCTTCCAGAATGATCGCCTTTGTAGGCGAAGCCGACCGAAACGGTCTTCAACCCGTTTCTAGGCATGTCGTGCCGTCTGGCAAGGCCAAATCTTTCGCAGGGCACCCGCGAACGGTCGGATGTCCCACCGTCGCGAATCGTTTATCTGGTGACCTGTTGATTTTCTGGCGCCGCTCTAACGAACCAGCGCATGGCCGCCCGAAATCCAGAAGGCGGCAAAGACGGCACCGACGCCGACAATCCAGAAGATCGGCCCACCATGCACCCACAACGGCCGTTCGACGGCGGTTTCGGGCTTGCGCAACATGTCCATGCCTTCGATCGAAGGCATGGAAATCATGCGCGCAGGCGGCGGCGCAAAGTCTTGACGTGTAAAATGGCGGGGCAGCACCTCATAGTCGGCATCGATGACCTCGGCGGTCACGTCGCGCATGATGCGTTCCGGCTCGGCGGCCGGATCGGTCATGATTTCGCCGGAAACCGGGCGCGCGGTTCGATCCTCAGCCATCATGGCCCAACACTACCGCACCTGTTCGCTGTTCGTTTCTTTTGGGTAAACGGAAATGGTTAACGCTTCCCCACCGGAACCCCTGTGACTCGCTCGAAAAGCCCCCAAATTAACCGTCGGTTAACCATGCCGGCCGATGGTCTTTCCACAGAAAGGGCTGGCATCTTGCCGCCGAGAATTTCAGGTCGTCGAAAGTGATCCGCTTCGAAAATGTCGGCCTCCGCTATGGCATGGGTCCGGAGATTCTCCGCGACATCTCCTTGCACATTCCGGAGCGCTCGTTTCAGTTCCTGAGCGGACCTTCAGGCGCCGGCAAGACGACGTTGCTGCGGCTTTTGTTCATGTCGCTGAAGCCGACGCGCGGCCTGATCACCATTTTCGGCAAGGACCGCTCGCGCATCTCGCGCACCGAATTGCCGCATCTGAGACGTCGCATCGGCGTGGTGTTCCAGGATTTTCGCCTGCTCGACCATATGACCACCTACGAGAACGTGGCATTGCCGCTGCGCGTGCGCGGCCGCGAGGAGGCGACCTATCGCACCGACGTCACCGAGCTGCTGAAATGGGTCGGCCTCGGCGAGCGCATGCATGTGCTGCCACCGGTGCTGTCTGGCGGCGAGAAGCAGCGCGCCGCCATTGCCCGGGCGTTGATCGAGCAGCCCGAGATCCTGCTCGCCGACGAGCCGACCGGCAATGTCGACCCGCCGCTGGCGCGACGCTTGCTGCGGTTGTTCATCGAACTCAACCGGCTGGGCACCGCCGTGGTGATCGCCACACACGACCTCGGCCTGATGGAACAGGTCGACGCACGGCGAATGATCCTGGCCGGCGGAAGGCTGGACATCTATGACTGAGCTCTCCGTCGAACATTTCGAGGGTCAGGACGCCGCGGCGGCAAAGCCCCGCGTCCAGCGCAAAATGGCGCCGATCGTGCCGGCGCAGAACATCGCCGGCCGGGCGCTGGTGCTGGTCATTGCCATCATGACGTTTCTGTCCTGTCTGACGTTTGGCGCAGTCACGCTGGTGCGTGACACCGCCTCCGTCTGGGAGAACCAGATCTCGCGCGAAGCGACCATCCAGATCAAGCCGGTCGACGGCCTCGACATGGAGGCCGCACTTGCGCTGGCCTCGCAGATCGCCGGCGAATTCCCTGGCGTGAAAAGCGCCAGGATCATCGATCGCGAAGCAACGGCCCGACTGCTCGAGCCTTGGCTAGGCTCGGGCCTGAACATCGATGAGCTGCCGGTGCCGCGCTTGATCATCATCACCATCGACGAGAATAGTCCGCCCGATTTCGCCGCACTGCGCGCGGCGATCACGCCGAAGCTGCCGAGTGCCTCGCTCGACGATCATCGCACCTGGGTCGACCGGCTGGTTGCCATGGCCCGCACCACGGTAACGATCGGTATTGCAGTGCTGGCGCTGATGCTGTCGGCGACGGTGCTGACCGTTGTGTTCGCAACGCGCGGCGCCATGGCCGGCAATGGCCACATCATCGAGGTGCTGCATTTTGTCGGCGCCGAGGCGCGCTTCATCGCGCGCGAATTCCGCCGGCATTTTCTGGTCACCGGCATGAAGGGCGCCGCGGCAGGCGGCGCCGCGGCGATCCTGGTCTTCATCGTCTTCTCCTGGTGGTCGTCACGCAACATGGCAACGCCGCAGGCCGACCAGGCGACCGCCCTGTTCGGCAATTTCGCCATCGGCTCGGCGGGTTATCTCGGGGTCGCTGTCATGGTGCTGGTGATCGGCGCGCTGACGGCGGCAACCTCCCATTTCACCGTGGTTACCTATCTCAGCGACATCGACATTCGCCAGCCGGACGCCGGCTAAAGGAAAGATCGATCACGGATGAAAACGCATCGTCACGAAAATTGCATTTTTTTCCTACCAAAGGCCGTATTTCGGGATTAACCATTTCATGATGGACGTTCGGGACTCGACCGATACCGCTGGATGCATGCCAGTGCTGGTTGCGCGCCCGCCTGTATTCGCCGAGCCTGATGAATTTGCCAAGCCGGATCAGTTCGCCGAACGTGGGCGGCTGCTGGCAGGGCGCTCCTTGCGCATCTCGGCTCTCCTTCTGCTGGCCTTTATGGCGCTGTTTGTCGCCGGCTTCGGCTGGTTCGCCAATACCGTCAGCCGCCTGACTACGCCCGCCAATCCGGCAAGGGCCGACGCTATCATCGTGCTGACCGGCGGCCAATCGCGCCTCGACGCTGCGATGGGCCTGCTTGCCTTAGGCAAGGGCGAGCGGCTGCTGATCAGCGGCGTCCATCCCTCCGCCAGCCGCCGCCAGCTTCAGGCCGCGACCGGCGGCGACAAGAGGCTGTTTTCCTGCTGCGTCGACATCGACCGCGCCGCGCTCGACACGATCGGCAATGCCGAGGAAAGTGCCAAATGGGTCGAGGACCATGCCTACGGCACCGTCATTCTCGTCACCAATAATTATCATATGCCGCGTAGCCTGCTGGAAATGGGCCGGCTGCTGCACGGCGCAAGGCTCGAGCCCTATCCGGTGGTCAACACTAACCTCGAGAATGGCGGCTGGCTGACCAAGCCGGAAGCGCTGCGCGTGCTGTTCACCGAATACAACAAATACCTGCTGGCGCTGGCGCGCGGCATCATGCCGGTGAAGCAAACCGAGAGCGTCGCGCTGGCCGACGCCGCAGGCGGAAGCTGAACGGCACCGGCACTTTTATTCCCTGGCTCTTATTCCCTGGCTGCTGCATCCGATCGCAAGCGTGCGATCTCCTGTTCGAGCCGTTCGATGCGCTTGTCGCGTTCGCCGAGCGCCGCCGCCACGTCGGCCGCTTCGAAACGCTGCGGGATGTGCTGCGAGCAATTTGAATCCCAAGCCGAAACCGTAAACAGAATGACCTGCTCGGGTCGCGCCTTATAGTCTTGCGGCATCAGCTTTGCCGTCAGCTCGGCATCGCCCTCGACGACTTGCGCTTTGCCCCAGATCTTGATGCGCTGCCGGTGCGCATAATCGATCAGGAATAGGAAAGCCTGTGGGTTGTCGCTGAGGTTGCCCTGGGTGATGAACTGCCTGTTGCCGGAAAAATCGGCAAAGCCGATCGTCCGTTCGTCGAGCACCGTGAGGAAACCGGCAGGCCCGCCGCGATGCTGGATGTAAGGCTGCCCGTCCGCATTGGCGGTCGACAGAAAGACGCTGGTCTGCGCCTCGATGAAGGCGGCGAGATCGGGCGTAATTGCCGCCTGCCAGCCGCCACGCTCCTCGACACGGGCATAGGCCTGGCGCGAGCCCTTGCGCGCCTGAATCGCCTTCACCGTCGGGGTGAAAGCAACATCGCTGGTGTGAGCGTTCATGGAAGCCTCATCAAGCGCCGAGCTGCGCTGCATTGCTAGTCAGGAAAATACGTCCTTCCATCTTCGAGATGCAGATGCCATATCTGCAATCCATCCTTCCGTTTTCCGGAAGGGCAAATTTTCGGGAGAGCTATGGATCGCCTCCAGTCCATGTCGCTTTTCGTTGCCGCGGCGGAGACAGGCAGCCTCTCGGCTGCCGGGCGCCGCTTCGGCATTCCGCTGACGACGGTCAGCCGCAAGGTTTCGGACCTGGAAAAGCACCTGAAGACACGGCTGTTGAACCGCTCGGCGCGGCAGCTGTCGCTGACCGATGCAGGCCACGCCTATCTCGCCGCCTGTCGTCGCATTCTCGATGAGGTCGGCGAGGCCGAGCGAATAGCCGCCGGCGAATACAGCGCCCCGACCGGCGAACTGATCGTCACTGCGCCGATCGTATTCGGCCGCCTGCATGTGCTGCCGGTCGTCACCAGCTTCCTCTCCGCCTATCCTGAGGTGAGTGTGCGGCTGACACTCGCCGACCGGATAACCCAGCTGGTCGAAGAGCACTTCGACCTCGCCGTCCGCATCGGCGAGCTTGCCGATTCGAGCCTGATCGCCACCCGCCTGGGTTCAATCCGCCGCGTCGTTTGCGCGAGCCCGGCTTATCTCGCCGAGCACGGCACACCGAAAACGCCGCAGGAGCTTGCAGCACACAGTGCCATCACCTTCGAAGGGCTCACCGCCGCAGCCTGGAGCTTCGCCACCGGCAAGACCGAATTCAGCGTGCCGATCCGCTCCAGGTTACGGGTCAACACGGCTGAGGCAGCGATCGATGCGGCGATTGCCGGCGTCGGCGTGACGAGGCTGCTTTCCTACCAGATCGCCGCCGCAGTCCGGTCGGGTACGCTGCGCCCGGTGCTGCAAGAGTTTGAGCCAGACCCATGGCCGGTGAGCCTCGTCCATGCCGGCCAGGGGCTACTGCCGGTGAAGCTGCGCGCATTCCTCGACTTCGCCGCCCCGCGCCTGAGACAGCGCCTGCTGCAGGCCGCATGGGAAACGTGACGAAGACGGCCCTCGCAAGGCCGGGCCGATCGCCCGCCTCGCAGCGTTTCCTTTTTGCGGGCGCTTGGTGTAACCAACGCACACCTCCTCACCGGGCACTTGCTGTATGCTGTATTTCCGCTCGCTGGCGTTCAATCTCGCCTTCTACCTCAATTTGATCGTCCAGATGATCCTCTGGACCCCGTATTATTTCCTGTCGCCGCGCCATCGCGCCTGGTTCGTGCCGAAATTCTGGTCGCGCACCAGCATGTGGCTCTACGACAAGATCGCCGGCACCAGAAGTGAGATCACCGGCCAGGAAAACCTGCCTGACGGCTCTTTCATCCTGGCGCCGAAGCACCAGTCCTTCTGGGACACGATCGCTTTCCTGCCTTATCTCGACGATCCCGTTTACATATTGAAACGGGAGCTGACCTGGATCCCGTTCTTCGGCTGGTACATTTTGAAGATGCGGATGATTCCTGTCGACCGCGGCAGCCGCTCGAAGGCATTGAAAATGGTGATCGCCGCGACCAAACAGGAATTGGCGCGCAATCCGCGTCAGCTGATCATCTATCCCGAGGGCACGCGCCGGGCGCCGGGCGACGAGCCGGTCTATAAATACGGCATCGTCGAACTCTACACGCAACTTGGCATTCCGGTGGTCCCGGTCGCCCACGTTGCCGGTCTCTATTGGCCGCGCCGCAAATTCCTGCGCTATCCCGGCACGATCAAGGCGCGCTTCCTGCCACCGATCCCGCCCGGCCTCGGCAAGGACGAATTCATGCAACGGCTGATCGGCGAGACGGAAGCCGCCTGCGACCAGCTTCTCGTCGAGGCGGCACAGACGCCGAACCCGCCGCCGATGCCGCCGACGGCAATGAAACGGCTTGGTGAGCTCGATGCGAAACCTGAATTGAAAGGCTGAGACACCCGCCGCGCATGCCAGAAAGGCTCACGGCAAGGCAGCCAGGGCGGCTGTTGCAACCAGCGTCACGGCAAACACCAGATTGATGATCCGCGACGCCAGCGGTTTGCGCAGCAAATGTGCAAAAGCCGCGCCGGCGAGAAGCCACAAGAGATGAATGGCAGCAATCATCAAGGCGAGGACCGCCAGCTTGGCTGAAATAGCAAGACCGCCCGCGCCAGGAGACGCGCCGGCGAACACGGCGGCAATCGCCACATAGGCTTTCGGATTGGCAACGGCCAGAAGGAACCCGCCCAGGAAAGTGGGAGGTGCCGCCCCACCAATGCGTGCCGCCAGCGGCGGCGCCGTCGCTATCTTGAACGCCAGATAGAGGATGTAGGCTGCTGACGCGACCGCCAACAGCGCCGCGAGCTTCGGCAGCGCGGTGAGAACGGCCATGATGCCCGTCGCCACCACCAAAAGCACGAGAACCGTCCCGACAACGATTCCCGAGGCATAGCGCAGCGAACCGCGCAGGCCGAACGCGGCGCCGATCGCGGTGACGCTTATCGTCGCCGGCCCCGGGCTGCCCATGACGATGGCCGACGCCAACACAAGCGCCAGCAATCGCTCCCATAGCTGCTGATCGAGAAGACCCTGTCCGGTCATGCGGCGTCCCTGCATCCTGCGACGATGCAGGGACGGTAGGGCAAGGCAGCGGCGCCGGTCTTGAACGATCGTGCGCGGCTATGCGCTGGCCTTGTCGAGCTCGGCCAGATCGTCCGGGCTGAGCTGCAACGACGCGGCACGCACCAGGCTGTCGAGCTGGTCGAGCGTCGTCGCGCTGGCAATCGGAGCGGTGACGCCGGGCTGTGCCATGACCCAGGCAAGCGCCACTTCCGCTGGCTTGGCCGAGTGTCTGGCTGAAACAGCATCGAGCGCTGAGAGAATGCGCATGCCGCGGGTGTTGAGATAGCCTTTCACACCGCCACCGCGCGGGCTTTTGCCGAGGTCGGCCTCGCTGCGGTACTTGCCGCTCAGAAACCCCTTCGCGAGGCTGAAATAGGTGATGACGCCGATGTCCTCGGCCGCGCACAGGTCGCGCAGCGGACCATCGAAGGACGAGCGGTCGTAAAGGTTGTATTCCGGCTGCAGCACCTCGTAGCGCGGCAGGCCGCGCAGGCTTGCTACGTCAAGTGCGGCCCGCAGCTGGGCGGCGTCGAGGTTGGAAGCGCCAGCATAACGGATTTTGCCCTTGTCGAGCAGTTTCTGGTAAGCGCCGAGCGTTTCCTCATAAGGGGTCGCCGGGTCGGGCCAGTGCGACAGATAGAGATCGACGCTATCGACCTGCAGCCTCTTCAGCGAAGCATCGATGGCCTGTTCGATATAGGCGGCGGACAGGTCCCTCTTACCCTGTCCCATATCCGAACCGACCTTGGTGATGACGACAACCTTGTCGCGGTTGCCACGGCTCTTCATCCATTTGCCGATGATGGTTTCGGATTCGCCGCCCTCGTGGCCGGCAATCCAGCGCGAATAGGAATCGGCCGTGTCGATGGCGTTGAGGCCAGCGTCGACAAAGCGGTCGAGCAGGTCGAACGAGGTTTTCTCATCGGCGGTCCAGCCGAACACATTGCCGCCCAGAACCAATGGCGCGATGGATAGGTCGGTGCGACCGAGACGACGTTTCTGCAAGGCTGATCTCCATGGTGATTCATGCTGGGGCGGGTGGGAGCCGCCGACCGAGCTAACCTATGTCGCACCGTGGCAACGTCAAACGCATAGCCTCTTTTCCAGCCCGCCGGCGCTTCACAAAACCGCGACCCGCCGCGCCGTGTCCGGCCCCAAGGCGCTGGTCCCGGGCATCCAAACCGGCAGCCTCTGAAGAAACGATCTGGCAAGTTTGGCACATAGATTGTCAAATCTGCCAATTCAGACCTTTGCCGGCCGGCCATAGGTTCCGCCGCGCCGACGCAAGTCTCGGCACGGCCTGGCCGGGGCTCAGACTGTTGGCCTCGGATTGTTTGTTATGGAGACCGGCATGAAAGCAATTGTATTTGACGCCATCGGTTCGCCGCGCGACGTGCTCTATGTGGATGACCTGCCGATGCCACGGATCAGCGACGGCGAGGTGCTGGTCAGGATGGTCTCGGCCTCGATCAATCCGGGCGACTTCCTGTTTATCCAGAACCTCTATCCCGAACCGAAGAAGCCGCATTTTCCCCGGCAGATCGCCGGAAACCATGGCGCCGGCATCGTCGAAGCCGTTGGCGCGAACGTCGGGTTGGAACCGGGGATGCTTGTCGCGTTCAGCTATTATGGCAGCTGGGCCGAGTACGCCGCCATTCCCGCCGAATGGCTGATCCCGTTGCCTGCCGGCTATCCTGTCGAACGCGCCGGGCAGATGGTGAACCCCATTACCGCGTGGGATCTGCTGGTGGATTCCCGTGTGCGGCCTGGCCAATGGCTGGCTGTCACGGCCGGCTATTCGTCAATTTCGACAATGGTGATGCAGTTCGCCCAACGACGCGGCATCAACGTCATCGCTCTTGTGCGGCGCTCGCACCAAAGCTTCGATCCGAAGACGCTTGGCGCCGCCGCCACTCTTGACCTTTCGGAGTTGAAGACAAGTATCCGGGAAGCCGTGATGGATATCACCGGCGGCGCCGGATTGAACGGGATTATCGACAATGTCGGCGGACCTGTCAGCGGCGAATTGATCCGCACCCTGGCGCTCGGCGGGCAGATGGTGATCAATGGCGGAATGAGTGCCGAGCGCTTCGAACTGCACAATTTCGACGTGTTGCTGAGCGGCGTCGAAATCAGGGCGAATATCTATCGCTACTTCTTTTCGCCGCCTGCCGAAGCCGACCGGCCTGTCCTATGCGAGATTATCGACACCTTCGGCCAGCCCGGCTTCCACGTTCCTGTCGGCGGTCTCCACCCGCTGACCGAGTTCAAGCTTGCCGTGGCAAACAGTCTGGATCGCGCCGATCTTGGAAAACAGATTTTCAGGATGTAGCCCGCGTCACGACACCGAAAACATCATGGTAACGACAAAAGGCGCTACGTCGCGATCCGTCTCGTCACGTCTTCCAGCCAGTGGTCGCTTATACCCAGTGCTTCGAGGTGCTCCAGCGTGCTGAGCACGTAATCCTCATTCCTCCCCGATTGGCCGACGGCGCCGCGAACGACGGCCGCCGCCTCGGCCGGGTCGAGCGCACCGGCATATTGCTCATGGCTGCGGTCCACGACATAGGCGACGGCGTCGACCGTCTTGCCCCCATCCGTTTCACCCTTGTCGAGGCGAACGCTGAGCACACGTTCGAGATAGACGTTGGTGACCAGCTCGCGTTCGCGCAGATAGGTAATGACCTCGTTGCGCAGCTCGCCTGGAACCCGGAACGCCAGCCCGATGCAGGAGCCTCCGCGGTCGAGGCCGAGCACCAGGCCCGGCCGTTCGCGCGTGCCGCGATGCACGAAAGAATAGACGCAGAGCGAACGGCGGTAGCCATGCAGGCGGGCGCGCCGCGTCTCGACATGTGCGAATCCCGGTCGCCAGATCAGTGAGCCGTAGCCAAAAACCCAAAAATCGCCCATATCGCCAAGCCTGATTGTGACGACCACCTCACCGGTGGTGTTTCAGTCCGTCTACCTGTTGGTGCCGCAAGCGACAGCCCGCCCGTGCCACCCCGCGTTAACGAAAGCCGCAGCATGACGTCAAGTGACGAGCGCCCGCCGCCCAGCCAACGTCGCCGCCTGTTGTGGCTTGCCGCTTTCATCCTCGTGCTGTTCGGCATCTACAGCGCCGGCTGGTTCTACCTGGCGGACCTGGTCGAGAGCGCCACCAAAAAGGCGGTCGCCGATCTCGACGACAAAGGCATCAAGGCCGACTGCGCCAATCTCGCGGTCAGCGGCTATCCCTTCAGCTTCACCGTTTCCTGCGACAGCCTGGCTTACGAGGACGACAGCCGCAACGTCGCGGCATCGACAGGCAAGATCAACGCCGCCACGCAGATCACCCGGCTTCTGTCGCCTGCCGCCGAGCTCAGGGGGCCGCTCAGGACCTCTGTTCCCGGCATGACCCCGCTCTGGATCGACTGGGATGATCTGCGGGCCGACATGAAGCTGTCCTGGCCGCTGCCGAGGCGCCTCTCGCTGCAGGCAGAAGGCCTGTCCGGCCAGACCGATCCGGCAGACGACACCGATCCCGTCTCGCTGTTCAGCGCCGGAACCGCCACCGGACAATTGCGCCCAAACGGCCCGGACATCGACTATGCCGGCAATTTCACCGATCTTGAAATCGACGCGGCGGCCATCGACGGGCGCGTCTTGCCGCCGCTCGACGGCAGCGGCGACCTGACGCTGAAGAACGGCGTCACGCTGATCAAGGCAAATCCGAAGAGCCTGCGCGGCCAGGCGGCCGAAATCCACAAGCTCGATCTGTCGTCCGGAACTGCGCGCATCACCGTTTCGGGACCGCTGTCGGTCGATGACGACGGTCTCATAAATGCCGACCTGACGATCAGGCTCAATGATCCAAAGGCCGTGGCGGCAATCCTCGCCACCGCCATCCCCGAGCAGAAGAAACAGATCCAAACCGGCTTTGCCGGACTGGCGCTGCTCGGCAACCAGCCGTCGATGCCGCTGAAGATCGTCAGGGGCAAGGCCTCGCTCGGCTTCATCCCGCTCGGCAAGATCAAGCCGCTCGACTAGAGCAACTCCAGGAAAAGTGTGAAACGGTTTTCCGTCCGGAATTGCGCAAAACAAAGAGATAGAGCGGTTCGGCGTTTCTGTGAAACGATGAACCGCTCTAAGCCGGGCCGGCCTGCGATCGGCCTGCCGCGGCTTATCCCTTCGGCGGGTGTTCGACTGCCTGGCGGCCGAAATCCGGTACGTCGATATCCTGGCCGGCCTCGATGATCGAGCGGCGGACGGCGCGGGTGCGGGTGAACAGGTCGAACAGTTTTTCGCCGTCGCCCCAGCGGATCGCCCGCTGCAGCGAGGACAGATCCTCGGAAAACCGCGCCAGCATTTCGAGAATGGCGTCCTTGTTGTGCAGGCAGACGTCGCGCCACATGGTCGGGTCGGACGCCGCGAGACGAGTGAAGTCGCGAAAGCCGGAAGCCGAGTATTTGATGACCTCGGACTTGGTCACCGACTCCAGATCGTCGGCGGTACCGACGATGTTATAGGCGATGATGTGCGGCAGGTGCGAAACGATGGCCAGCGTCATGTCGTGATGCTGCGGGTCCATCGTGTCGATGTTGGAGCCGCAGCGGCGCCAGAATTCCGAGAGCTTTTCCAGTGCTGCGGGATCGGTGCCGGGCAGCGGCGTGAAAATGCACCAGCGGTTCTCGAACAGTTCGGCAAAACCGGCGTCCGGTCCCGATTTTTCGGTGCCGGCCAAAGGATGGCCGGGGATGAAGTGCACGCCATCAGGCACGTGCGGCTGCATCTGCGCGATCACCGACGCCTTGGTCGAGCCGACATCGGTGAGGATGGCGCCCTTCTTCAGCGCCGGCGCGATCTCCGCGGCGACCGTACCGGAAGAACCGACCGGCACCGAAACGATAACCAGATCAGCATCGCGAACCGCCTCTTTCGCATCCGTCGTATAGGTGTCGCCAAGGCCGAGTTGGCTCGCCCGTGCCAGCGTCGCTTCGCTGCGCGTCGAAATCGCGATTTGGCCGGCGAGCCCCTCGCGGCGGATGACGCGGGCCAGCGACGAGCCGATCAGGCCGATGCCGACCAGCGCGATTTTTTCGAACATCGGTGATGTCATGGTGTTCTAGCTTTTCAGGAATGTCGCGAGTGCTGCGACAACGCCGCGATTGGCCTCTTCGGTGCCGATGCTCATGCGCAGCGCGTTGGGAAAACCGTACCCGGAAACGCGCCGCAATATGTAGCCGCGCGCACTGAGGTAGTCGTCGGCGGCCGCCGCCGAATGCCTTTTGTCCTCGGGAAAGTGGATGAGGATGAAATTGCCGACGCTCGGCGTCACCCGCAGCCCGAGCCCGCTTAGTTGCTCGCTCAGCCAGGCCAGCCAGGTCTCGTTGTGCGCGACGCTGCGTTCGATATGGGCGCGGTCGTGGATCGCCGCGATGCCGGCCTCGATTGCCGTTGCATTGACGTTGAAAGGCCCGCGCACGCGGTTGATCGCGTCGATGACGTGCATTGGCGCATACATCCAGCCGATCCGCGCCCCGCCCAGGCCCAATTTGGAGAAAGTGCGGGTCATGACCACGTTTTCCGCGCTGCCCACCAACTCGACGCCGGCTTCATAATCGTTGCGCCGGACATATTCGGCGTAAGCTGCATCCAGCACCAGAAGCACGTTTCGCGGCAGGCCGGCATGCAGGCGGCGCACCTCCTGGAACGGCACGTAGGTGCCGGTTGGATTGTTTGGATTGGCAAGGAAGATGATCCGGGTAGCCGGCGTCACCGCGGCGAGGATCGCATCGATATCGGCGCGTTCATCGGTCTCCTTGACCGTCACCGGGACGGCACCGGCCGACTGTATGTAGATCTTGTAGACCATGAAGCCGTGTTCGGTGATGATGGCTTCGTCGCCGGGCGCGAGGTAGGTCTGCGCCAGCAGGCCCAGAATCTCGTCGGAGCCGTTGGAGCAGACGATGTTCGCCGGGTTGAGCCCGTGCACCTCGGCGATCGCTTCCCTCAGGCGCCTGGCGCTGCCGTCGGGATAGACCGCGAGCTTGTCGGCGACCGCGCGCGCGGCCTCTATCGCCTTTGGCGAAGGGCCGAGCGGGTTCTCGTTCGCCGACAATTTATGGACCTTGGCGACACCTTCAGGCGCCGCGCTCTTGCCGGGCACATAGGCTTCGATGTCCATGATGCCGGCGCGGGGCTTTGGACGTGTCTGATCCGGTGTCTGGCTCATTTCATGAAATCCGTCGAGAGTGCCTCCATCCGGAAGCCGCAGCGGAAATACAAGCCGTGGCCCGGAATGTCGAGGGGCGGCAATTCGGGATCAAGAACTTGCCGTTGACGAAGCCATGCGCGAGTCATAGAAGAACGGCTACAGTTCCGTGGTGATTTGGCCGGTCGGCTTGCAGCCACGTTAAACAACTTGCTAAAGGGCCGTTTGCATCTTGTAACCGGCTTTGCGAAGGCATGGCCGGTTTTTTGTTGCCAGACCGGTGGACAACTGAAGGCCGGGCAAGGAGATGTGATGGTCGCTTTGCGCGCGCGAAAAACCAACAACGAGGCCGACCAGCCGTCGAGCCCGGTGTTGCGTTTCGGCGCCGACAAGCCGCTCAAGCTCGACGCCGGCACGCTGCTGTCGCCGTTCCAGATTGCCTACCAGACCTATGGCACGCTCAACGACGCGCGCTCCAACGCCATCCTCGTCTGCCATGCGCTGACCGGCGACCAGCACGTCGCCAACACCAATCCGGTGACCGGCAAGCCGGGCTGGTGGGAAGTGCTGATCGGTCCCGGCAAGATCATCGATACCGACCGTTTCTTCGTCATCTCGTCAAACGTCATCGGCGGCTGTCTCGGCTCCACCGGCCCCGCCTCGACCAATCCCGCCACCGCCAAGCCCTACGGGCTCGACCTGCCGATCATCACCATCCGCGACATGGTGCGGGCGCAGTTGATGCTGGTCGAGCATTTCGGCATCGAACAGCTGTTCAGCGTGCTGGGCGGCTCGATGGGCGGCATGCAGGTGCTGCAATGGGCCTCGAGCTATCCCGAGCGCGTCTTCTCGGCGCTGCCGATCGCCACCGGCGCCCGCCATTCCTCGCAGAACATCGCTTTCCACGAGGTCGGCAGGCAGGCGGTGATGGCCGACCCGGACTGGCATGGCGGCAAGTATTTCGAGCACGGCAAGCGGCCGGAAAAGGGGCTGGCGGTGGCGCGCATGGCCGCCCACATCACCTATCTGTCGGAAGCAGCGCTGCACCGCAAGTTCGGCCGCAACCTGCAGGACCGCGAAGCCCTGACCTTCGGTTTCGATGCCGACTTCCAGATCGAGAGCTATCTGCGCCATCAGGGCATGACGTTCGTCGATCGCTTCGATGCCAACTCCTATCTCTACATGACCCGGGCGATGGACTATTTCGATCTCGCCGCCGACCATGGCGGCCGGTTGGCCGATGCCTTCGCCGGCACCAAGACGCGCTTCTGCCTGGTTTCGTTCACTAGCGATTGGCTGTTCCCGACCGAGGAGAGCCGCTCGGTCGTGCACGCGCTGAACGCGGCCGGCGCCTCGGTATCGTTCGTCGAGATCGAGACCGACCGCGGCCACGACGCCTTCCTGCTCGATGAGCCCGAACTGTTCGCCGCCATCAAGGGCTTCATCGCCTCGGCCGCGCGGGCGAGAGGGCTCGGCGCATGACCCCGAAAAGTTGCGGATTGTTCGGATCAGGACCATGTGCCAGGCATCAGCGCATGACCCCGAAAAGTTGCAGGCTTTTCGGATCAGGGTCATGTGCCGAGCAAGAGCCGAAGGCATGAGCGTCAACCGCGCCCAGCGCGTCGACCTCGAAGTCGTCGCCGATCTCATCCCGCCGCAGTCGCGGGTGCTGGACGTCGGTTCCGGCGACGGCCTGCTGCTCGAATTGCTGCAGGAGACCAAGAAGGTCGATGGCCGCGGGCTGGAACTGTCGCAGCGCGGCGTCAACGAATGCGTGGCGCGCGGCCTGTCGGTTATTCAAGGCGATGCCGACAAGGATCTCCAATTCTATCCCGACAAGGGTTTCGACTTCGTCGTTCTGTCGCAGACCTTGCAGGCGACCCGCAATCCGAAGCTGGTGCTCGACGAACTGCTCCGGATCGGCAACCGCGCCATCGTCTCATTCCCGAATTTCGGCCACTGGCGGGTGCGCCTTTCGCTGCTCTTCAACGGCCGCATGCCGGTGACCAAGGACCTGCCCTATTCCTGGTACGACACGCCCAACATCCATTTCTGCACCATTCGCGACTTCGTCAATCTGTGCGACGAGCTTGGCGCGACGGTGGAAAAGGCAACCGCGCTCGACGCCAACGGCCAGCGGATCGGCTTCTCCATGCCTTGGTGGTTCTGGAACTTTTTCGGCCAGCAGGCGGTATTCCTGCTGAAACGATAGGTTTGACAGGCAGAAGCAACGAACCTCAGACCTGCGCAAGAAACCATATTTTCAATTTTCAATCCAATGAAGTTGCCCGGCATTCTTTGTTGCTTTAACAGGTCTCAAACGGGTTGGTTTGGGGGAAGCAATGAAGACGTTAGTATTAGCAACAGCTTTGATGTCGGCCACTTTGATTTCCGGATGCACGACGTCGAAGACCGATTTCCAGAATGGACAAGTCGCGTTGAGCGGCAGCCCGGCGCTGAAACGGCAGGCGATCCAGCGGTGCATGACCAAATTCAAGATGCGGTTCGGCAAGGTTGAAAGGGCAAACCTCGCCGCGCTCATGAACGTCCCGGATGCCGGATTGGAACACACGTTCTGCACGCGATTGATGAACGGCTTCGCGAACGGCAGGATCAACTACTCGGATTACCTGGCTGCATTGTCGCATGGCGACATGTCCAACGCGATCAAGGTGCTGCAGGGGCGGTGAAGCTGCCGATGCAGACGCGATCCAAATTCGGTGCCGCCAGATAGATGGCGGCACCATAGACGCCGGTTGTACCCGATCATTCCCTCTATTCAAGCACGTCCGTGGCCTTGTGCGGGTGCTGGACGCCATCAACGAAGACCACGTCGGACCGGGAATTGCCGGTACGCAGCGGCAATATCTCCTGATAGGCGGGCGAGTCGTACCATGCACGTGCCTGCTGCCGGTTGGGAAACTCGATGACTATGAGATAGCCCGGCCAGGTGTTTTCAACGACTTCCACCTCGCCTCCGTGCACCACGAAGCGGCCGCCAAACGGTTCCAGCGTGGCATCGATCTTGTGCAGGTACTCGACGATCTGCGGTCCCGGCGTGACCTGGCGCATATGGGCGACGGCGTAGGCGGTCATGGCGTAACTCCTTGTGGTCGAAGGCCGGACAACCGGCTTGATGGGAGCAGTTTGCCGAGACGTCGCGCACAGGTCGATTACCCCCGAGGTAATGACACTGAATACAAAACCGACGCGCCGCTGCCGTCAGCTGAAAGATATTTCCGCCTGGCACCGATGATTTCCACCCACCTGCGCTGTCCTTATCGATGAGCGCGCCTGGATGGTCCGGCGGCCGGGAATAGAGAGGTGATCCATGGGATCGTTGCAAAATCAGAATGTCGTCGTCGTCGGAGGCAGCCGTGGTGTCGGCCGCTCCATCGCGGAGGCCGCCCTCAAGGAGAAAGCGACGGTGCTGGCCGTCGCCCGCGGAAAACAGGCCCTGGCGCAATTTGCCTGGGAGGTCTCGGGCGTGAAGACGCTCGCGGCCGATGCTACGATGGACTCCGCCCCGGATAAGGTCTTCGCCGCGCTTGAGCCGGACGTACTGGTGATCTGCGCAGGTGCGCTGGCGCCTTCTGCGCCGGTGCATGAACAGAACTGGAAGGCGTTCTCGGCAAATTGGGACACGGACGTCAAGGCGTCGTTCCTGTTTTGCCGGGCCGCTCTGCGGCGTCCGCTCAAGCCGGGGACCCGGATCGTTCTGATCTCCAGCGGCGCGGCCTTGACCGGCGGACCACCGAACGCCGGCGGCTATGCTGGCGCAAAACGCATGCAGATGTTCCTGGCCGGTCATAGCCAGAAGGAGGCCGACCGGCTTGGCCTCGGCCTGCGCTTCATGGCGCTCGCGCCGATGCGCATCATGCCGGAAACCGGCGTGGGCAAAGCCGGCGTCGACAGCATAGCGGCCTATATGGGCATCCAGCCGGCGGACTTCATCGCCGCCATGACCGACATGCAAACGCCGGCCGATGTCGGACGGGCGGTGGTCGCACTCGCCACCGGCCAGCCGCAAGGCAGTTCCTTCATGGTGAGCGGTAGCGGGCTTGCCCCGGCCGCCTGAGGGGCGCGTAATGCAACGCTCGCTCGTAACCGCACAAGCCACATGACAGACGCTCAACCACCTCTGGAACCATCACGCCAGCCGATCCTCGATCGGCTGGCCTTCGAGAAGGTCACGGCCGCGCATCGCCGCGAGCTCAAGCTGCATTGTTATCGCATGATGGGTTCGCTGCACGAGGCCGACGACCTCGTCCAGGACACGTTGCTTCGCGCCTGGCGCGCAAGATCGGAGTTCGACGGGCGAGGTTCGGTTCGCGGTTGGCTCTACATGATCGCGACCAACGGTTGCCTCAACGCCATCAAGGCGAGGTCGAGGGCGCGTCGCATTCTCCGGGAACCCGGACGGCAGCCCTCGCACGGGGCGGCCATAGGCGGGCCCGTAGCCGACATCGCCTGGCTGGAGCCCTACCCCGACGCCGAGCTTCCAGACGTTGCCAGCAGCGAGCCAGGTCCGGAAGCCCGTTACGAGAGCCGCGAGGCCGTCCAGCTCGCCTTCGTCGCGGCGATCCAGGATCTGCCGCCCAGGCAGCGCGCCGCGCTGCTGCTTGCCGACGTCCTCGGATGGTCGGCTGTCGAGACGGCGCGTTTGCTGGGCGGATCGACGGCTTCGATCAACAGCGCGTTGCAACGGGCCCGCGCAACGCTGGCGACGCGCTATCCTCAGGGACGGCCGGCCAGCCGATCACGGCCCAGCCCCGAAGAAGGCCTGCTGCTCGAACGCTACATGCAGGCCTGGCAGGCCGCCAATCTCGACAGCTTGATCGAGCTGCTGCGTGAGGACGCCATCTACACCATGCCGCCTTGGCGTGAATGGTATCAAGGCCGCGAAGCGATCCGCGGTTTCTTCGAGACCGTCTGGCCGAGGTTTGGCGGCTTCCGCACGCTGGCCACCCGCGCCAATGCCCAGCCGGCGGTCGGGGTTTATTCCCGCAGCCACGATGGCCCTGAATGGCGGGCCCATTCCCTGCATGTGTTCGACGCAGCCGAGGGCGGGATCGCTTCCTTGACGATCTTCATAGGGCCGCTCGGGCCATCTCTGTTCCCGGCCTTCGGCCTGCCACCAGCCTAGCTTACCCCTGGGCCAGCCTTATCGGTCGAGTTCCGGGAAATAGGGGTCCGAGAAAAACCTTCGGTCGCGCTCACCTTGCAGGCAGTCGATCGGTGCGTCGATGCGGATCGTCCTCGGATCCACCTTGGGATACTCGATGCCGCTGACCTCGAGGATCAGTTTGCGGCGAGTGGCGGTGGCGAATTCGGAAGCAGCATAGATCGGCAGCACGAACGAGCCCGGCCCGCCGGTGACGCATTCGGCATAGTACCGGTCGAGATGGCTGAAGGTGGGTGACGGGCTGACCAGGATCGGCAGCCCGTTGATGACGATGCCCTTCGCCAGCGCCGCATCGCGTGCCGTTGTGACCGGCAAGCCGGTGTTGTTTGGGCCGTCCCCCGAGACGTCGATGACGCGGCGTTTGCCGGTGAAGGCCGTGCCGTCGAAAAGCTCGGCGCCGAAAGCCACAGCACCGGAAATCGAGGTGCCGCGAAAGCTCCTGAACGGGCGGGCCGCGATCTTGTCGGCGAAAGCGTTGGCGCTCTCCTTGCTGTCGACGACCTGCCAGGCAATGACCGCATCGTCGCGGATGGTGCCGGCCCATTCGAAATAGGCGATGGCGATGCGGCCGAAGGTACCGGCACGCACGGCGTTGATGAAGTCGGGGTGGCGCAGCGCCGCGACATAGCCGGCGCGCTGCAGGGCAAACTCCCTTTCATCCATCGACTGCGAGATGTCGACGGCCAGCACCAGCTCGACATCGACGGCAATTGCATTGGCCGGCGCGGCCGCAGGTGCCGCCGGGGTGCAGGCAAGGCAGGCGAGCAGGGCGAGTGCGTCAAGCATGGCCGATCGGAACGTTCCCATCTGAAACGATCGCGACAGTTTTTCGCCGCGATCGCGGCGAAATAAAGCTTGCCTTCTATTTCTTTCGGCCGGTCGAGGCGATCGCCGGGGGCGGTTCGATGGCACCTGCCCTGATACGGGCCGGCTTGAGTGGCGGTTGGCCGGCATCCTTGACGATGGTCAACGCCCGCCGGAAAAAGCGGGCATTGTGCTGGCCGCGGCCGATATTGAGGATCGCGGCGTCGGGAAGGCGCTTCTCCAGCATCGACAGCACTTGCCTCAGCGTTGGGCCGTCGAACGCGTCCAGCGCCTCGTCGATGATCACCCATTTCGGCCGTCGCAAGGCCAGCCTGGCAAAGGCCAGCAGACGCTGCTCGTCGTCGCTGAGCTCACGCTCCCAGCGCGCCGAGCGATCGAGCGAGGACGACAGGCGTTGCAGCCCGACATCGGCCAGCACCTCCGAGATCTCGGCATCGCTCGCCTCCGCCGCGCCGTCTGAATGGTTGAGCACCTCGCGCAGCTTGCCGAGCGGGAAATAGGGGGTACGCGGAACAAAGATCGGCGCTTCTCCGGCCGGCATGCCGATCCGTCCGCTGCCCCATGGCCACAGACCGGCAATGGCCCGGAAGAACAGCGTCTTGCCGGCGCCCGGATCTCCGGTGATCATGACCCGGTCGCCGGCGCGGATTTCGACATGCGGCTCGGCAAGCTTGGTGCATCCCTCCGGCGAGGCGACCTCGAGTTTCTCGAAGGTCAGGCTGCCGTCCGGGTTTTCGCCGAACGAAATGCGCCTTTCCGTATGGTGCAGCGCGTCGGTGTCGGCAAGCGCGATGCGGAAGTCGGCGACCCGCATCAGCGTAGCGCGCCAATCGGCGATGCCGCCGATATTGTTGATGAACCAGCGCAGCGACGAATGGACCTGGTTGAAAGCGCCGACTGCCATCATCAAGCCGCCAAAGCTGATATCGCCGGCGAAATAGACCGGTGAGGCGACCAGGATCGGCGCGACGACAGTGATCCAGCCATAGGTGTCGGTAACCCAGGAAAGATTGATCTGGGCGCTGTAGATGCGCCGCATGGCGCCCAGCACCATGCCGAGATCGAATTCGAGCCGGCGCCTGGCATCGGCCTCGCCATGCGCCAGCGCGATGGCATCGACATTCTCGTTGACGCGAACCACCGAGGAGCGCAGCTCCGCTTCACGCGTATAGCGATCGTTGTTGAAGCGGATCAACGGTCGCCCGACCAGCCAGCTCAACCAGGAGGCGGTGCCCGCATAAAGGATCGCCGCCCAGACCATATAGCCGGGTATGGCCAGCGAATGGCCGCCTATGTGGAAGACGAAGCCGGAAGACAGCGACCACAGGACCCCAACGAACGAGGCAAGCAGGATGCAGGACTGCAGCAGGCCGATGCCAAGACCGGTGGAAAGATCGGAGAGATGCCCGGCATCCTGCTGCAGGCGCTGGTCGGGATTGACGCCGATGGCGCCGGCATGGGTCAGCCGGAAGGCACGCGCCGGCCGCATCCATTCGTCGATCAGGTCGAGCGTCAGCGCCTCGCGCAGCTTCAGGCGGAGCATCTGGTCGAGCCAGGTCTGGCCGACATTGAGCACCACAAGCCCGCCGGCGATGCCGGCAAAGACCAGAAGCTGATGCAGGAAAGCCGGCATGTCGCGCCGCGCAAGCGCGTCGTAGAAAGGCTGGTTCCAGCGATTGAGCAGAACCTGCCCGATCGAGCTCGCCACGATGACGGCGACGATGCCGATCGCTGCCCAAAGCAATTGTTTTCGCACTGGCGAGCTGGTCAGTGCCAATTTGATTGTTGCCAGCTGCTCACGCAGGCTGCTGGCTTCGATCGACGTGGCAAGCTTCTGGGCGCTGGCCTCGACATCCGGAAGATCAGCCATGAGTGGATCCTTGCATTCGAAAGCGATGCTGAAACCCGGTCATAGAATCGACCGCGTATGCCTTCAATCCGGCAGCCAACCCGTCCGCGACAGACAATGCATGTCGCGCAAAAGTGTGCAGCGGTTTTGCGATAACGACATGCATAAAACAACAACCTAAAGCGCGTCGTACGAGGCCGGTCTAATGCGACGCGCTTTTGGTGAGAAAAAGCCTGCGTCGGATCACGAACGCGTCATCCTGGCGGTGTCGGACGTCCGGCCCGCGACAGCCCGGCCAAGCGTCGGCGCGCCATGCGGCGAGAGAACCGGCACGAAGACGCGGCGGGACGCGCGCTGGGCAACCGGCACGCCTTGATAGAGCCGCTTCTGCGCCTCGACAACGATAACGCCAGAAAAGATCGGCCAGAAGCGCCGGCCGGCGCGTTCCAGCACATTATGGAACTGCATCATGAAACGTCGCGGCGACGGCGGGAAGAACAGCGCATCGGACCACGCCGCCGGCGTGAAATTCGCTTCGCGCAGCAATTCGGTCAGCTGGCCGCGCGAGAACGGCCGGCCATTGCCGAAAGGCGTATGCTCGAAGCGTGCCCAGACGCCGCGCCGGTTGGGCACGACGATGACGACACGGCCGGCCGGCGACAGCACCCGCCAGATCTCGTTCAGCGTCTCGCGCGGGTTCTCGACATGTTCGAGCGAATGGACGAGCAGCATGCGGTCGATGCAGGAATCGACCAGCGGCAGTTCCTCGTCGAAGACCAGGGCAGTCGCCGTCGGCCCGGTCGCCGGCCAGACCACCGCGCCCTGCGTTGCCGGCATGAAGGCAAAGACGCGCTCGGCATCGCTGCCGAAGCGCTCCAGCCACGGCAAGGTGTAGCCGAGGCCGACCAGCCGCTCGTTGGGCACGACGGCCCATATCGAGGACAGCGCCATGGTGATCGAGCGTTCGGCCAGGCGGCCGAGCGTGGTCGAATAAAACGAACGGAGATCGACAATGTCTGAATGCATGCGCGGAACGGTAGCTTCGAAGCAGTCCAAGTTCAACAAAGGCAGATGACATCGGCTGGCAGGCGCCCTATGTCTGCGGCAATAAAGGGAGAGATGCGATGCCGGTCGAGATCGAACAATTCATGTGCCGCAGCGACAATTTCGGCGTGCTGGTGCACGACCCGAAAAGCGGCCAGACGGCGCTCATCGATGCGCCCGAGGAGGCGCCCATCCTGGCGGCGATCAAGCGCACGGGCTGGACCCCGACGATGATCCTGACCACTCACCACCATCTAGACCATGTCGAGGCCAATCTGGCGCTGAAGGAGCGTTTCAAGCTGCGCATTGTCGGGCCGGAAGCCGAAAAGGCAAAGATTCCCGGCATCGACGAAACTGTCGAGCAAGGCTCGGTGGTCCATCTCGGCGACGAGCGGATCGAGGTCATCGCCACACCCGGCCATACCGCCGGCCATGTCACCTATCATCTGCCGGCGTCGAAAGTGGCATTCGCCGCCGACACGCTGTTTGCGCTCGGCTGCGGGCGGCTGCTCGAATGCAAGCCGCCGGTGATGTACGAATCCCTGAAGAAGCTCGCGGCGCTGCCGGCCGACACGGTCGTCTATTGCGGCCATGAGTATACGCTGGCCAACGCCCGTTTCGCGCTGACCGTCGACCCGACCAATTCGGCGCTGAAAGAGCGCGCCGCGAAAGTCGAGGCGTTGCGCGCCGACGGCAAACCGACGCTGCCGACGACCATCGGCGAGGAACTGTCGACCAATCCGTTCCTGCGCTGGCACGATCCGGCGATCCGCAGGCATCTCGGCCTCGAGAACGCCTCCGACGCCGAAGTGTTCGCCGAGATCCGCAAGCGCAAGGACAATTTCTGAGCGGCGCCAGGAGCTAGGGTCATGACCAGTTCCGCCGAAATCATCGCCCTGCTCGGCCTGAAGCCGCATCCGGAAGGCGGCTGGTATGCCGAGACCTTTCGCGACGGCGCGGCAGGCACGCGCGGCCATTCGACGGCGATCTATTTCCTCCTCGAGAAGGACCAATTGTCGGCCTGGCACCGGGTCAAGGACGCGGCCGAGGTCTGGCATTTCTATGACGGTGCGCCGCTGGCGCTGTCGATACACCGAGAAGGCGGTCCCGTCATCGAGGAGATCCTCGGTACCGCGCTTGCCGCAGGCGAGCGGCCGCAGATCGTCGTGCCGGCGGGCTGGTGGCAGTCGGCGCGCAGCCTCGGCGAATGGACCCTGGTCGGCTGCACCGTGGCGCCGGGTTTCGATTTCTCCGCCTTCGAACTGGCCGAACCAGGCTGGCAGCCGGGAACGCCTAAGGCACCTTAGCCCAGCAGCAAACCCAGCGTGATCGCCAGCTGGCCGACGTAATACAGCGCCCAGACCCCATGGCGCACCCAAATGCGATGCGGCGAGATGGCGGGCAGCAGGAACTTTTCCGCGGCGTGCAGCCCGTCGGACAGCATGAGCAGGACGATGCCGCCAATGACCCAGACGCTGTTCAGGGTGAGCGCCGCAATGCCCATGCCAAGCAACGCCGCGACATGGATGCCAATCGGCAAACGCAAGGCCGGGCCGATGCGGCGCCAGAGCGCGAAAACCATCGCCAGCGCCAACACGGCCATCGCTAGGGCAATAATTCCTCGCCACGGTTCGGCCGAGAGCAGCCCGAGGCCGCTGCCGGCGCGCAGGAACAGCACGACGTAAAGCACATGCGCGGTAAGAAAACTGGCCGTGCCGCCAAGAAATGCCTTCTCGCCGTCGCGCGACAGGAAGGCGTCGCCGATGGCACTGGCGCCCAGCGCGGCGACGAGCAGCCATGGGCCGCCCTGCTGCGCGACCAGCACCGCCAGCATCGCCACCGCCAATGTCCTTGCCGCCGACCGCGAAAGGCGCGGCGGCATGCCGAGGCTGAACGCGTAAATCACCGCCGCCGCCAGCGAAAACAGCAGCGTCGCATTGGCATTGGCATCGATGCCGCCGGAAAACGGCATCACGCGTTTGCCTCGCTCGCGGCCCTCTTGCGCAGCAACAGCGATTTCGCCGCCAGTGCCGCGCCGCCGGTGATCAGCACGCAGGCGGCGAGGATGCGCCATGACGGCTCGGCGAAGCCGGCGGTGATCAGCACCAGGGTGGACAGCAGCGGCGCGGCATAGCTCGCCGCCCCCAGCACCTGGATGTTGCCGCGCTTGACGCCGATGTCCCAGGCATAGAACGCCGCCCCCACCGGCATCAGACCGAGGCCGAGCACGGCCAGCCACTGGCCGGCGCCGTTGGGCAGCACCGTTTCTTCCAGCAACAGATGGCAGACCAGCGAAAGTGCCGCGGTGGCGGCGCAGAACCAGGTGACGATGCTGGTCGGCACCGACGGGAAGCGCCGCGACAACAGCGAATAGGACGACCACAGCACCGCGCAGACGCCGGCCATTGCATAGCCGAAGGCATAACGCGCATCGAAGGCAAGCCCGCCGCCCTTGGTGACGATCAGGACCGTGCCGGCAAGGCCGAGCAGCGCGCCGGCGACGTGGTTCCAGGCCAGCCGCTCGCCCGGCATCAGCGCCGACCCCAGCACGATCAGCAGCGGCCACAGATAGGCGATCAGGCTGGCCTCGACGGCCGGCGCATTGCGCAGCGCGGTGAAATAGAAGAAGTGGTAGCCGAACAGGCCGGCAATGCCGATCGCCCAAACCTGGCGCGGTATCTTCGCGGCGCCATCAGCTGCCGGCATGAACAGCCGGGCAACCAGCCCGACGCAAGTGCCGATCGTAAAGGTGATTGCCGAAAGCAGGAACGGCGGCACGGCGCCCGAAGCATCCGTAAGCAGCGCCAGCAGCGCCCACATGGCGACCGCGGAGAAGCCGATCAGTGTTGCGCGCGCCATACCGGTCGCCCCCTGCCCATCGTTGGCGGCGCACCGTCACGCCTATTCGTTTGCTTCGAACCGCTCCGCGCTGATCGTCAACGGGCCGATTTGCGTGCTGACCGTGGCGCGGATCGGCGCATATACGCCGCTTTGGCCGACCGGTGCAAACGTCACCATGATGCGGCTGCGTTTCTTCAGGTAGTTCAGCGCCTTGCGGTTCTTGCGGTAACCGGCCACCGGCTCGAAGCCCAGCCTGCAGGTGACCGTATCGCCCTTGTAGCCGGCCACCGAGATCGACCCTTTGGACTCGTAGGTCAGTTTCAGATCGGCACGCATTTCGCCGTCATAGAGCTTCACCGTGCGCCCGCAGACCTGGTCGAGGCTGTCGGCATGGATGACGGTGGCGGCCATCGGATCGAGGACCGATACGAGATGGCTGCCGGCCAGCGGTATCCAATTCTCGGGATTGCGCTTCTTCGGTTCAGGCACGACCTTGGTCGAGGTGACGACGCCGTTGGCAAACTGGATGTCGATCATCGATGCCTTCTTGCCGGACGTGTAGTCGGCGTGGAACGCTTGCGGCTGCAACTGCTTGCCCGAAATCTTGCCCTTCGACGAGATCGTGCCCCGCGTATCGTCGAACAAAGTGGCGAGCCCGGCGGCGGAAACGCTGCCCTCGATCGAATAGGTGTCGCCCTCGTAATGGCTGGAGAATTTCGCCTTGGCCACGGAGAGGCCGAGGAACGACACCGAATACTCGCCCGTGAAGGATTGCGGCTCAGCGGCCGAAGCCGTTGTCGGCGGCGCGACGGCCAACAGCACGACCAGGGCATGGAGGAAAGAACGAGGCATGGGCGGGTCCTTGATTGTCGACCGGAGACGGGCGGCTCCGATCTGGCATGTCCCTGTGCGACCGCTTATAGGCTGAATTCCGGCCTTAATGTGAAGGCGGCGTCGGCAGGGACGGTGGGGCTGGTCGACGGCCAAAATAAAAAACCCGCCTCGACGGGCGGGTCGTTGGAGCCAATTAGCACCATACCGAAATTAGTAGCATAGCTGCCGGCACAAAGCAAGAACAAAATGTGGCCACCTGGAAAATCGCGACAGGTTTGCGCAGCCCCTCATCGCCCTGCCGGGCACTTCTCCCCGTATAGGGACGGGGAGAAGGTCGCCTTGCAAACGGTTTCGCCAATTTGCGGAGTTGCAGAAAGCGCCGAGCCTGCGGCCCAGCCCCTTCTCCCCGTCACTATACGGGGGAAGGTGCCGGCAGGCGGATGAGGGGCAGCGCCGGCATCGGTCATCTTTTGATTGATTCCCTTGGCACTAACCAACCCCAAGCTTGACGCCTCGGCGAAATGCAACTATGGAACGCCAACTTTTTCCATAAGGCCGCCTGACCGAAACCGCGCGCCACCCGGCGCGGGTCGAATGTTTGGCCAGGACCGAGAACCGAAGGTTAGAACCATGTCCCGCACCTGCGAACTCACTGCCAAGGCAGTCATGTCCGGCAACAATGTGAGCCACGCCAACAACAAGACCAAGCGTCGCTTCCTGCCCAATCTCGTCAATGTGACGCTGATCTCGGAAGCGCTGAACCAGAACGTGCGCCTGCGCATTTCGGCCAACGCATTGCGTTCGGTCGAGCATCGCGGCGGCCTCGACGCCTTCCTGGCCAAGGCCGATGCCAAGGAATTGTCGCAGCGCGCCCGCCTATTGAAGAAGCAGATCGCCAAGAAGATCGCCGAGCAGCCGGCCGCCTGAGTTTTTCGGCGGCAGCGCCTTCCAGGGCGGGGTCCGAACTCCGGATCGCGTTCCGCTGGTTCCATTACCCAGGATAAAAAAATGATTTTCCTCTCGCGGTACCTGCCCTTCGTGGCGGCCATGGCGCTCGTCGTCGTGGCCTCGAACATCCTCGTGCAGTTCCCGATGCAAGGTTCAATCGGCGGGCTGTCGCTGGCCGACATCCTGACCTGGGGCGCCTTCACCTATCCGTTCTCCTTCCTGGTCACCGATCTCGCCAACCGCCGCTATGGGCCGGCGGTGGCGCGCAGGATCGTCTTTGTCGGCTTCATGACAGCGGTGATCTGCTCGATCGTCATCCCACCGCTGCTGTTTCGCCACGGCCTGATCGAATTCGAGACCGCCGCCGACCGGCTGGTGCGCATTGCCGCTGCCTCGGGCGCCGCCTTCCTCACCGCGCAGTTGCTCGACGTCACCGTATTCAACCGGCTGCGCCGGCAGAGCTGGTGGCGCGCGCCGATCGTCGGCACGCTGGTCGGCTCCGTTTTCGATACGGTGGTGTTTTTCACCGTCGCCTTCGCGGCGGCGTTCGCCTTCGCCGGGCCCAACGACGGCTTTGCGCTGGAAACCGCGCCGCTGATGGGCGTGCTGCCGGTCGAGACGATGCGCTGGATTTCCTGGGCGCTCGGCGATCTCGGCGTCAAGCTGGTCATAGCGGTGGTGGCGCTGATCCCCTACCGGCTGCTTGCCGCCCGCTGGAGCCAACCGGCACTGGCAGCATGATCCCGAACCAAAGGTCCGCGTTAGCGAAAAGTGGGAACCGGTTTTCGGACAAGATCATGCTCAAAGGCTATCGAGCATGATCCCTTGGGTCCAGCTTGATTCGGCAAAAACGCCTGACGGCGGACGGGAACTCCGCCTGAAGCGGCGCGGCGGCGAATTCTCGATCATGCTTGGCGCCAACGAGCTGATGAACAGCCGGCTCAGCGGTTCCGAAGAGGCGCTGGCGAAACTGTCCTGCCAAAGGATTGCCGGCCGCCGGACCCCAAACATCCTGATCGGCGGCCTCGGCATGGGCTTTACCTTGCGCGCGGCGCTGGCCGAGCTCGGCGACGATGCGCAGGTCACCGTTGCCGAATTGGTGCCGGCGGTCGTGGCGTGGGCGCGCGGCCTGATGGCCGAAGTTTTCGACGGTTGCCTTGACGACCGGCGTGTCGGCATTCGCGAGGCCGATGTCGGTCAGCTCATCCGATCGCAAGCTTCGGCCTGGGACGCGATCCTGCTCGATGTCGACAACGGCCCCGAGGGCATCGTCTACAAGGCCAACGATGCGCTCTACGGCGCAGCCGGCCTGATCAGCGCGAGAGCAGCTCTCAAGCCCGGCGGTGTGCTGGCGGTCTGGTCGCAGGGCCCTGACGCAGGTTTCACCCGAAGGCTCAAGCAGGCCGGCTTCACGGTCGAGGAGGTCAAGGTGCGGGCTCACGGCAAGCGCGGCGCCCGTCACATCGTCTGGCTCGCGACCAAGGGGCAATAGGCCACCACCTCGCAATCCGGGCGGGCCTTGGTGGACGCCGCCCGGTACACCCGCGAACCTCTACTTCGCCTTCTGAAGCTCGGCGGCGAGCGCCTGCAGCAGCCCGCGTGTGCCCTCCTCGCGCCCTTGCGCTGAATCGACGCCATCGAAGAACGCACCCTGTTCGGTATAGGTCAGGCGGGTGCCCTCGCCGGAAGGGGCAAGCTCGACCGTGGTGAGCGACGCCGACAGCGGCTGCGCCCCGACCGCCATCCGGTATGAAAATACGATGCGCCGGTCAGGGACGATGTCCTGGAACTGCGCATCGAGCCTGATCTCCGGGCCGCCCTGGTAGCTGAACCGCGAAACCTCGCTGCCGCCGACACGGAAATCGAAGGTGAATTCGGCGATGGTGAAGCCGTCGCCTTCGACGCGCCAGCGCCGCACCGTCGCCTTGTCGGCAAAGGCGAGGAAGACGCTCTCGGGCGATTGCGGGTAGGTCCGCTCGATCGTGAAGCTTGAATGGATGACGGACTGGTCGTTCACGGGGGCAATCTGGTTCATTTCTTGTCGTCCTTTTCCTGGTCGTGGAGTGTTGCGTCCGGTTGGTCAGTCTCCGCCAGGATCTGGCCGAGACGGTCGAGCTGGCGTTCGGCCGGTGTACGGCGCGCGGCGATCCAGTCGGCGAGCGGGGCCAGCCCGCCGGGCTCGATCCGGCAGGTGCGCACGCGTCCGACCTTCTCGCTGCGGATCAGCCCGCACGCTTCCAGCGCCTGGAGATGCTGGAGCACGGCAGCGAAGGTCATGCCGAACGGCTCCGCCAACTGGCTGACGGTGGCCGGCCCGCGGCTCAGCCTTTCCAGGATTGCCCGGCGCGTCGGCTCGGCAAGAGCCCGCAGGATGCTGTCGATCTCGGAACACTTAAGCATGGACTTGAGTATTTCGCCGATGACACAAATTGTCAAGTCACGACTAAAGTATTTTTTCAGATGGTGAGAGCCGGCTGGAAAACCCGCGACGCGGGTCATTGCCAGGGGAAATTGCCTGCGCTGCAAAACGGCGCGGAAATGCCAGCGATGCTGTCAGCCAGCAGGCCTGTCGCGCGTCAATCCTCGTGCAGCACAAATTCCAGGTAAAGATTGCGCTGCAGGATCGAGTGGTTGTCATCGGACATCAGCGACACGATCAGCGCGCCATCGTCGCGGGTCCAGACGTCGAGCGCTTCCATGTTGTCGATCTGGTAGCCCATGTCGGCTTCGAGCAGCACCGGCCCGTCGGCGACGGCGCCCTTCTCGACGCCTTCGCCATAGATGCGCCGCAGCCGCATCTTGACGCCGCCGGCCATCGAAAAACTGCGCTCCAGAAGCAACAGGTCGCCGTCCGGCACGAAGGCGCCGTCGGTGATGTCGAAATCGCCATTGCGCTTGACGGTGAAGACGCCCTTGTGCGGCCCTTCGATGATCGCGGCAAAGATGTTGCCGGCCTTGTCGAGGCTCTTTTCCGACACCACGACCAGTCCGCCCGCGTGCTGCCCGGTGGGACTGGCGCGGGTGACGGTCTCAAAGCCGCGATTGCGGCGAAGTTCCCAGGCTGGGATCAGGAAGTCCAATTGCCTGAACGGCACCTTCATGCCGTCCGGATCGATCTTGAACTCTGCGATACGGTGATCGCCCTCGAAACCGACCGTGGCAATACCGTCCTTGACCGCGAGGCCTTCGGCATCGACCGCCCATTTCTCGTCGATCGGCTGGCCGGCCGCATCGACCATCTGCTGCATGCGAAAATTCTGGATGCCGGAAGGCCGCTTCTCGGCATCGTGGACGAGGGTGCCGAAGAACCAGAAGCCGGTGTCGGCGACGCCGATGAAATCGCTGCCGGGCTCGAGGAACCGAAGTGCCGACAGCGCGCCGAAATCGCGCGTCGACGAGGTCATTTCGAGCCCGCCGATGAATTCGAGCGGCCCGAACTGTTTGTCCGGCCGGCCGATGTGGAATTCGCTGATCGGCCGTGCCGTGATTTCGGCCGGCTCGACCGAGGCCGGGCCGGCAGCGACAGCTGGCGCCAAACTGATGCCTAACAACGCACTGGCGGCCAAAAGCTTCTGCCAAAAGCCGCCGCGGGAAAAAATCATCCGGCGCGCCGCATGCCGCCGCGCCGCGTGTCGCGCACGGTTTCCTCGGCGAACAGCGAGGCCAGCTGCTCGGTCATGGCGCCGGCCAGTTCTTCGGCATCGACGATGGTGACGGCGCGGCGATAGTAGCGGGTGACGTCGTGGCCGATGCCGATGGCCAAAAGCTCGACCGGCGAGCGCGTCTCGATGAGTTCGATGATGGCCCGCAGATGCCGCTCGAGATAATTGCCGGGGTTGACCGACAGCGTCGAATCGTCGACCGGCGCGCCGTCGGAGATCATCATCAGGATCTTGCGCTGCTCCGGCCGCGCGATCAGCCGGTTGTGCGCCCACAGCAGCGCCTCGCCGTCGATGTTTTCCTTGAGCAGGCCCTCGCGCATCATCAGGCCGAGATTGCGGCGCGCCCGCCGCCACGGGTGGTCGGCGGATTTGTAGATGATGTGGCGCAGATCGTTGAGCCGGCCGGGGTTCGGCGGTTTGCCTTCCTTCAGCCATTTCTCGCGCGCCTGCCCGCCCTTCCAGGCGCGGGTGGTGAAGCCGAGGATTTCGACCGAGACGCCGCAGCGTTCCAGCGTGCGCGCCAGGATGTCGGCGCAGGTCGCGGCGACGGTGATCGGCCGGCCGCGCATCGAACCCGAATTGTCGAGCACCAGCGACACCACCGTGTCGCGGAATTTGGTATCACGCTCCTGTTTGAAGGACAGCGGCTGCATCGGGTCGATGACGACGCGCACCAGCCGTGCCGGATCGAGATAGCCTTCTTCGAGGTCGAAATCCCAGGAGCGGTTCTGCTGCGCCATCAGGCGGCGCTGCAGCCGGTTGGCCAGCCGCCCGACGACGCCGGAAAGGTTGGCGAGCTGCTTGTCGAGGAAGGCGCGCAGCCGGTCGAGCTCCTCCTCCTCGCACAGTTCCTCCGCACCTACGGTCTCGTCGAAGGCGGTCGTGAAGACCTTGTAGTCGATCTCTTTCGGCAGATTGGTGAAGGGATTGTCGTTGCGGCGCGCCTCGCCCGGCGTCTCCGCATCGGCGTCGTCATCGTCGGAGAGATCCTCGGCGGTGGCGTCGGAGGCTTCCGTCTCGGCCGATTGCTCGTCGTCCGACGATGCCTCGGTATCCTCGGATTGCGACTGCTCGGAGCCGGAATCGTCTTCGCCGCCCTCCTCGCTCTGCTCCTCGCCTTGCGGCTGGTTTTCGTCGTTGTCCTCGGAGTCTTCCGTCTCCTGGTCATCGCCGAGCTCCTCGGCCATTTCCATGGAGGCGAGCATCTCGCGCACGACGCGGGCGAACGCCTGCTGGTCATCGAGCTTTGCCGACAGCCCGTCGAGGTCGGCACTGGCCTTTTCCTCGACCCAGGGGCGCCAGAGATCGACCAGCCGTTCGCCGCTCTTCGGCACAGTGCGGCCGGTCAGCTTTTCGCGCACCATCAGCGCCAGCGCTTCCTCGATCGGCGCGTCGGCCTTGTCCTTGACGTCGACGAGGTTGGCCCTGGCGTATTTGTCCTCGAGCATCGAGCCGATATTGTCGGCGACGCCCTGCATGGCGCGGCTGCCGATCGCCTCCACCCGGGCCTGCTCGACCGCGTCATAGATGGCGCGGGCCTGTTTGCCTTCCGGGGCCAGCCTGGTGTGGATGCGCGAATCGTGGCAGGCGCGCTTCAGCGCCATGGAATCGCCGAGCCCGCGGGTGATGGCGATGTCCGCCTTCGACGCTTTCTTCGGCAGTTCCGGCAGCCGGGCGCGGCTGCCGGCCAGCGCCGGCCGATCCTTGGCGAAACCGACCTCGAGATCCTTGTCGCCGGCGATGGCGCGCATGCAGACGGTGACGGCGCGCTTGAAGCTGTCGTTCTCAGCGCCGGTCTTGGATTTGTTTCGCGTATTGTCGCCCGGACCCGCCATCGAGACTCTGCTTAGCCCAGCACCACATTCGCCGCCGATTCCGGCAGATCTTCGCCAAAGGCGCGTTGGTAGAACTCGGCCACCAGCGAGCGTTCCAGCTCGTCGCATTTGTTGAGGAAGGTCAGCCGGAACGCCATGCCGATATTGCCGAAGATTTCGGCATTCTCGGCCCAGGTGATAACCGTGCGCGGGCTCATCACCGTCGACAGATCGCCGTTGATGAAGGCCGAGCGCGTCATGTCGGCGACACGGACCATCTTGTTGACGATCTCCTTGCCCTTGCCGTCGCGATAATGCTTGGCCTTGGCCAGCACGATGTTCACTTCATTGTCGTGCGGCAAATAGTTCAGCGTGGTAACGATCGACCAGCGGTCCATCTGCGCCTGGTTGATCTGCTGGGTGCCGTGGTAGAGGCCGGTGGTGTCGCCCAGCCCAACCGTGTTGGCGGTCGAAAACAGCCGGAAGGCCGGGTGCGGGCGGATGACCCGGCTCTGGTCGAGCAGCGTCAGCCGGCCCGACGATTCCAGCACGCGCTGGATGACGAACATCACGTCCGGGCGGCCGGCATCGTACTCGTCGAAGCACAGCGCGACATTGTGCTGATAGGCCCAGGGCAGGATGCCATCGCGGAATTCGGTGATCTGCAGCCCGTCCTTGACGACGATGGCGTCCTTGCCGACGAGATCGATACGGCTGACATGGCTGTCGAGGTTGACGCGCACGCAAGGCCAGTTGAGGCGGGCGGCGACCTGCTCGATATGCGTCGACTTGCCGGTGCCGTGATAGCCCGACACCATGACGCGGCGATTGTAGGCAAAGCCGGCGAGGATCGCCATGGTCGTGTTCTTGTCGAACAGGTAGTCCGGATCGATGTCGGGGACATGCTCGCTCGTCACCGCATAGGCCGGCACCACCATCTTGGAGTCGAAGCCGAATGTCTCCTTCACCGACACCGTGGTGTCGGGCAGGTTGGCGATGTCGCGATCGACCTTGTTCATCTCTATCAACATCTCCACAAGCGAAACGCCGCGTTTCGCCGGCAATCGATTTTGTTCGGGGGCGGTCTTAGAGCCTTTTCCAACCTTATGAAAGTTGGAAAGCGACACGAACCGTATGGTCGCTCAGCACAAACCTGCCTGCTTGAGCACGCGATACGCCTGGAGCACATCGCGGAACCGGTCTTCCGAACCTCTGTCGCCGCCATTCGCATCCGGGTGGTGGCGTTTCACAAGTTCCTTATAGCGCGCCTTGATATCCTTGCCAGTTGCCTTTGTATCAAGGCCAAGCGTTTCCAGTGCCTTGGCCTCAAGCGGCTTGGCCTTGCGCTCGCGTGCTTCGCGCGGGTCCTTCGGGCCTTTGAACAGGTCGAACGGATCGCGCATGCGATTGTAGTAGCCGGCGCGGCCGGAGCGCGCCTGTGCGAAGTCGGGCGAGGAGCGTGTCGAGGCACCGTTGACGCCCATTTTCCAGGTCGGCCGGTGGCCGGTCATGGCTTCCTTCTGGAAGCGGGCGATCTCGGTATCGGGAACGCCCGAGAAATAATTGAAGCCCTTGTTGTACTCGCGCACGTGATCGAAGCAGAACTGGAAATACTCGCCTTCCTTCATCCGTCCGACCGGGGCACGGTGGGTACCGGCCTCCTTGCAGCCATCCCACTGGCAGATCGGCGAACGCGACTTCAGCTCCGCGTCCTTCTCCGGGCGGATGCGAATCTTCTCGAAATATTTTGGGTACGGCTTCATCTCACCCATTTATGGGCTGTTCGCGGATGCGAAACAAGAATTGACATTTTCGCGATGATCGCCCTAACCGCTGAATCGCGGCATAAAACCGGCGAATTGCGAATTTTGTGCGATGACATAGATGTGGTGAAGGGAAGCGGCGATGTCCATACAGGCAACGATGGAAGACAAGCTGAAAAAGGCGTTTTCGCCGGAACGGCTGGCCGTCATCAACGAAAGCCATCTCCATGCCGGGCATCATCATGTGGATTCCGGCCATCACGCCACCTTCGACGGCACCGGCGAGACGCATTTTCGCGTCCGCATCGTCGCGCCAGCCTTTGCCGGCATGAGCCGCGTCGAACGTCACCGCGCCGTCAACACATTGCTGGCCGAGGAATTGAAATCCGGCGTGCACGCCCTGGCGATCGAGCCGGCGGCGCCCGGCGAAAAGACCCGCTGGTAATTTCAGCCGAAGCTCGCCCTCAGGAAAGCCATCACCGCGGCGGTCAATGCATCGCCCTCGGTGCCGAAGTCGCGATTGATCGACATGTGCGAATAGGCGCTGCCGTCGAACAGCGTGACCCTGGTTCCGGTGGCGCGCAGACGCCCGGCGAAGGCCTGCGCATCCGCCGCGCGGGCTTTCGCGCGCGAATGGGCGATGAAGGTCGGCGGGTGCTTGCGGCCTTCGACGTAGGTGACAGGCGACAGCGCGCGCCACTGCGCCGGATCGGGAAAGGCGCGGGCATAGACCCCTGCCATGCCGCCGCTTCTGGCCAGCGCCTCCAGATCGTAGGCCCTGGTGTCGTCGAGAACCAGCGCCGCGACGCCGGGCAGGCCGCCGCGCAGCCCGGTCAATGCGACGAGATGGCAGCCGGCCGAATGGCCCATGGCGACGATCCGGTCCGGATCGCCGCCATGCCTGGCGATGTTGGCGCGGACGTAACGATAGGCCAGTTCGACATCTGCCGCCTGGGTGGCGACGTCGGCCTTGGGCAGCATCCGGTAGTCGATCGAGACGAAGCCGAAGCCATTGTCGAGCAGGAATTGCGGCTTGGCATTGACGTTGCCGCGGTTGCCGACTCGCCAGGCGCCGCCATGGACGAAAAAGACGACCGGCAGGCCGCTTGCGCCGTCGCGGGAATAAATGTCGAGCTTGGCCGGCCCATAGTCGAAGGTTTCGGGCGACGGCGAACGCAGCCGCAATGCCGCCGCAGCCTGTCCCGGCAGCAGCGCCGCCATCGACGCCAGAAGCAGGCTTCGCCGATCGATCTTCATCAACGCCTGACTGCCCACGGCTGCCACAAGGTGCGCACTGTCATTCTCCAAGCATCGCCGGCTTGATCCTCAGCCGCGCGATACGGTTCTTGTCGCGCTTCATGACGACGAAGCGCTTGCCGTGAAACGTAAAGGCCTGCTTTTCGTCCGGGATCGACTGCGCCTCGTGGATGACAAGGCCGGCGATGGTGGTGGCTTCCTCGTCCGGCAGGTTCCAGTCGAGCGCCCGATTAAGGTCGCGGATCGGCACCGTGCCGTCGACGACGACGGAGCCGTCGGCCTCCTGCTTGACGCCCTGGATGTCGATGTCGTGCTCGTCGGCGATCTCGCCGACGATCTCCTCGATGATGTCCTCCAGCGTCACCAGCCCTTCGACCTCGCCATATTCGTCGACGACGATGGCGAAATGCGCCTTGCGGCGCAGGAAGGCATTGAGCTGCTCCTGAAGCGTCGTGGTGTCGGGCACGAACCACGGTTTCGACGCGATCTTCATCACGTCGATCCTGGAAAAATCGTTGCCGACCTCGTTCAGCGCGCGCAGCAGATCCTTCGCGTGCAGCACGCCGACAATGTTGTCGAGCGAACCCTTCCACAACGGCATGCGGGTGTGCGGGCTCTGCAGGATCTCGCGAACCACCGCTTCGGGCGGGTCGTCGGCGTTGACCGAGCGCATATTGGTGCGGTGGACCATGACGTCCGACACTTCGAGCTCCTCGAGGTCGAACAGGCCGCCGATGCGGGCGCGGTCCTCGCGCACCACCTGGCCGTCGCGGCGGAAATCGTCGACGGCGCCGCGCAGTTCCTCGCGCGCAGAGCGCTGCGGCTCCATGCGTTGCAGCTCGTAGCCGAAGGCGGCGAGCAGGCGCCGGCGCAAGACGAAGCCCAGCACGCCGAGGCCGGCGAGCACGGCAGCCGCGATCCAGCCGGCCTGGCTCATCCCGGCCGGCTTTCCTGCCGACCCGGATGGTTCTCCCGGAGGAACGCCAGCACTTCCGAGGCCGGCACATCCCTGGCGATGAAGGCCTGGCCGACGCCGCGCGTCAGGATGAAGGTCAGCGCGCCGCGCGACACCTTCTTGTCCTGGGTGATGAAGGAGAACAGCGTCTCGGCGTCGGGCAGTTCGCCTGGAATGTCGGCCATCCGCCAGGGCAGACCGACGGCGCGAAGATGCGCCTCGACACGCGCCGCGTCGTCGGGGCTCGCCAAATTGAGCCTTGACGAAAAGCGGTGCGCCAGCGCCATGCCGATGGCGACGCCCTCGCCATGCACGAGCCTTGCGCCGTCATAGCCGATCGCCGCCTCCAGCGCATGACCGAAGGTGTGGCCGAGATTGAGCAACGCGCGGTCGCCGGTCTCGAACTCGTCGCGGGCAACGACGTCGGCCTTGGCACGACAGGCCTCGGCGATGGCCGCAGCCCGCTCCGGCCCGCCGGCAAACACTTGACGCCAGTTTTCTTCCAGCCAGGCGAAAAACTCGGGCCGGTCGATCAGCCCGTATTTGGCCAGTTCGGCATAGCCGGCGCGAAACTCGCGGATCGGCAGCGTGTCGAGCACTTCGGTGTCGGCCAGCACCAGCTTCGGCTGGTGGAATACCCCGACCAGGTTCTTGCCGCGCTTGCTGTTGATGCCGGTCTTGCCGCCGACGGAGGAATCGACCTGCGCCAGCAGCGAGGTCGGAACCTGCACAAAGTTCATGCCGCGCCGCGCGATGCCGGCGGCGAAGCCGGCCAGGTCGCCGATGACGCCGCCGCCGAGCGCGATGACGACATCGCCGCGCTCCAGCTTGGCGGCCAGCACGCCGTCGACCACCTCCTCGAGATGCGCAAAGCTCTTGGTCTTTTCGCCTGGCGGCAGCGTGATGACGGCATGTTGGATGCCACCGCTTGCCAGGCCGGCCGCAAGCGCTGCGAGATGCGCGCTAGCGACGTTTTCGTCGGTGACGACCGCCGCCCGCGTTCCCGGCAGACGGCGCGAGATCTCGGCGCCGGCGCGTGACAGCAGGCCGGGGCCGATCAAAATGTCGTAGGCACGCTCGCCAAGCCCGACTTCGACAGTGACCGTTGCATCAGCGCTCACGACCGCACCTCGTCAATATCGGCAACGCCGAGATGGCCGCGCAGCGCGTCCACCACTTCGGCGGCAATGATCTCCTTGCGGTCGTCGCGGGTCGGCACGATGACATCGGCCGCGGCATAAACCGGGTAGCGTTCCGCCATCAGCCGTTCCAGCACGGCGCGCGGATCGGCGCTTTTCAGCAGCGGCCGGTTCTGTTTCTTGGAAACGCGCTCTATCAACAGGTCGATCTCGGCTTTCAGCCAAACCGAAACGCCATGGCTGGCGATCGCCTCGCGCGTCTGCGCGTTCATGAAGGCGCCGCCGCCGGTCGACAGCACCTGCGGCCCGTGCTCCAGCACACGCAGGATGACGCGCTGCTCCAGTGCCCGGAACTCCGCCTCGCCATAGCGCTCGAACAGGTCCGGGACGCTCATGCGCGAAACAGTTTCGATCTCCTGGTCGCTGTCGATGAAGGGCAGTGCCAGCATCGCCGCCACCTTGCGGCCGATCGCCGTCTTGCCGGCGCCCATCAGCCCGACAAAGACGATGGAACGGCCGCCCAGCCGGCCGAGCAGCGCGGCATGGCTCTCGCCCGGAGGATTTGCTGGTAGCGCGTTCATGCTTCTAGGGCCTCTTTGGCGGCGTATCGACATCAAAAGCCTGTTTGCGTCAAGCGCGGCGCAACCGGGACTATGGGCTTCACCCTTGAATTGGCCGGATTGGCGTCTCATAAGGGCACAGGGTTGGAAATGCAGAATAAGACGACGGGCGAAAATTAATGCCAACACTGTTTCGCTTTGTCGTGACGCTCGCGATTCTGGCCGGCATTGTCTATGGCGCGATGTTCGCCTTGGTCATGTTCGTCGAGCCGAGGAAGGCGGAAATGAGCGTGCGTATCCCTCCAGAAAAGCTCAATCCCAAAAAATGAACAGCGCCGCCCGCATCGAAGCCTTCCTGGAGATGATGAGCGCCGAGCGCGGCGCGGCCGAAAACACGCTTTCCTCCTATCGCCGCGACCTCGAAGACGCTTCCGCCGGGATCGGCGGTGGGCTTGCCGCTGCCACCAGCGCCGACATCCGTGCCTATCTCGACGACATCGCCGCGCGCGGCTTTGCCGCCACCTCGCAGGCGCGCAAATTGTCGGCGATCCGGCAGTTCTTCAAGTTCCTCTACGCCGAAGGCCTGCGCGGTGACGATCCGACCGGCACGCTGGACAGTCCGAAGAAGGGCCGGCCGCTGCCTAAGACGATGAGCGAGGCCGATACCGGCCGGCTGCTCGACCGCGCCGCGCAGGAGGCGATGGACCCCTCCATGCATGACGGCGACAGGCTGGCGGCGCTGCGCCTGCACGCACTGGTCGAGGTGCTCTACGCCACCGGCTTGCGCGTTTCGGAGCTGGTCGGCCTTCCCGTGACGGTGGCACAGCGCGACGACCGCTTCTTCATGGTGCGCGGCAAGGGCAACAAGGAGCGCATGGTGCCGCTGTCGGCCAAGGCGCGCGCGGCGATGCGGACCTGGCTTGCCGCACGGGCAACGGTGCCGGCTTTTGCCGACAGCCCGTTCCTGTTTCCGGCCGCCGCCGACAGCGGCTATCTCTCGAGACAGGTCTTTGCCCGCGAGCTGAAAGCGCTTGCCGCGCGGGCCGGCATTGCCACGGCGAAGATATCGCCGCATGTGCTGCGCCATGCTTTCGCCAGCCATCTGCTGCAGAACGGCGCCGATCTCAGGGCCGTGCAGCAGCTGCTCGGCCATGCCGATATTTCAACGACGCAGATCTACACGCATGTGCTGGAGGAGCGGCTGGTGCGTCTGGTCAACGATCATCATCCGCTTGCCGACTAGGCGTCATATCGCTATGTGAGAACGACGCTCCACCGCGCCCAGCCTGCATTTTCGGGCTTGCGTCAGTCATTGCCTTCCGACTTGCCGGTTCGCCCAAGAATGTACAATTACCTCGATTTCGAAAAGCCTGTGCAGGATCTCGAAGGCAAGATCCTTGAGCTGAAGAAGCTTGCCGAGAACGGCGAGGCGGTCGATGTCGGCGATGAGATCGCCCGTCTCGAGAAGCGCTCGCGCGATGCGCTGCGCGACGCCTACAAGGCGCTGACGCCATGGCAGAAGGTGCAGGTGGCGCGCCATCCGGACAGGCCGCATTGCATCGACTACATCAAGGGCCTGCTTACCGATTTCACGCCGCTTGCCGGCGACCGCAATTTCGGCGAAGACCAGGCGATCGTCGGCGGCTTCGCCCGCTTCCGTGGCGAGCCGGTGGCGATCATCGGCCAGGAGAAGGGTTCCGATACGGCAAGCCGGCTGAAGCATAATTTCGGCTCGGTGCGGCCGGAGGGCTACCGCAAGGCGGTGCGGCTGATGGAACTCGCGGACCGCTTCCAGATCCCGCTGCTGACGCTGGTCGACACGGCCGGCGCCTATCCCGGCGTCAACGCCGAAGAGCGCGGCCAGGCAGAAGCCATCGCCCGCTCGACCTCGGCCTGCCTTGGCCTGAAGGTGCCGTCGATCTCGGTGGTGATCGGCGAAGGCGGCTCGGGCGGCGCCATAGCGATCGCCACCGCCAACCGCGTCTACATGCTCGAACACGCCATCTATTCGGTGATCTCGCCGGAAGGCGCCGCCTCGATTCTGTGGCGCGATACCACGCGGTCCAAGGATGCTGCGACCAACATGAAGATCACGGCGCAGGACCTGCTGGAGCTGAAGATCATCGACGCCATCATCGCCGAGCCGCTCGGCGGTGCCCATCGCGCCCCCGAAACGGTGATCGCCGCCACCGGCGACCTCATCGCCAGGACGATGAAGGAATTCTCCGGCGCCAACACCGACTTCCGCGAGCATCGCCGCGAGAAATACCTGGCGATGGGCCGCAATCTGTAACCAACGCAGACACGCAGCCTGAAATGTGGCGGCGTGAACCAGTTTCGCCACAAAAATGCCGCTGCATTCGGCTCAGTGAGCTTAACGTAAGGGGACGCGCCGCATGCTTGCGGTAAGGAATTTTCAAGGTTAACGGGCTTAAGGTCCGTCAGCGGTCGGTTTAGCAGCTGCGGCATCCGCGGCGCAGAGATGAAGACGATAGCCATATCCATGTTTGCCAAGCTTGCCCGCACCGGAGTTCTGATCGCTGCGATCGGCGTCGCCGGCTGCAATGACGCTTCGATGAAGGATTTTGCGCCGCAAGCCAACAAGCCGCTGCCGGACAAGATCCTGGCCGAGATGAAAGCCAAGGGCATGATCCGCACCTCCTCGGTGATGGCGCGCATCTTCAAGGAAGAAGGCAAGCTCGAAATCTGGAAGGCCAAGACCAACGGCCGCTACGACCTGGTCGCCAGCTACGACATCTGCAAATGGTCGGGCAAGCTCGGCCCGAAATTCACCGAAGGCGACCGCCAGGCACCGGAAGGCTTTTACACGGTCCGCCCGGCACAGATGAACCCGCGGTCGAATTACCACCTGTCCTTCAATATCGGCTACCCGAACGCCTATGACCGCGCCAATGGCCGCACCGGTTCCAACCTGATGGTCCACGGCGCCTGCTCGTCGTCGGGCTGCTATTCGATGACCGACGCGCAGATCGAGCAGATCTACGCTTTCGGCCGCGACGCCTTCCAGGGCGGCCAGACCGAGTTCCAGATCCAGGCTTTTCCGTTCCGCATGACCGCCGCCAACATGGCGCGCTATCGCAACGACCCGAACTACGAATTCTGGAAGATGCTGAAGGTTGGCTACGACAATTTCGAGGTCACCAAGGTGCCGCCGAAAGTCGACGTCTGCGAGAAGCGCTACGTGTTCAACCAGGTTGCGGCCGACGGCTCGACCTTCAATCCGACCGGCCCTTGCCCTGTGACCACCCAGCCCGATTCGCTGAAGAGCGCCATCAACGCCTATCAAAGCACCTATGAGGCGGCCTTCAACGGCGCCATCAAGGCCAGCGTGCCGGCACCCAAGCCGACCATCGCCGGGATCAAGGAAGCCAGCATCGTTTCCGACTGGTCGAAGCGGCGTGCGCGCGGCGAACGCGTTCCGATCGAGCCGCCCTCGCTCAACCCGGACGGCACGGTGGCCGAAACGGCGCGCATGGGCCGCATCGATTCGCCGGCGGGCCGCAAGATGGCAGCGCTCGACGCCGAAAAGGCTGCCAAGCAGAAGGCCGAGGAACAGCGGCTTGCCGCGATAGAAGCGGCGAAGGCAGCGAAAGCGGCAGCCAAGGCACAGGCCTTGGCCGAGAAGGAAGCTGCAAAAGCCCAGGCGCTAGCCGAAAAGGAAGCTGCCAAGACCGCCGCAGAGATGCCTGTCGCCACCGCCACCGTAGCGCCATCGGACGCCGCCCCGGCAGTCGAAACGCAGGCTGCGGACGCCGAAAGCACGGCGACAAGGTTGAAGAAAAAGCTGCTCGGCATGTTTGGCGGCTGAACTTCATGCTTGAGCAAGAAGATGGGGGCCAAGAAGACAGGCCCTCAACCAGCCCCGCCGCCGTCTACGACCTCAAAGGCCTGAACTGCCCGTTGCCCGTGCTCAAGGCAAAAAAGCGCCTGGCCGCAATGCAGCCGGGCAGCCGGCTGTGGCTCGAAACCACCGACCCGCTCGCCGTCATCGACATTCCCGCCTTCTGCGCCGAGAGCGGCCATCGACTGGTCGAAACGGCGGCGGCGGCAGGCGGCCACCGCTTCCTGGTCGAGCGCGGCGGCTGAACGCGTAATCTCCCCCCTGTTTGGACCGGAGACATCGCGAACAGGTGTGCGAGGACATCGCGAACAGTTTGGCGCGCTTTGCGCCGGGAGGTTCGGGATGCC